>DATHGT010000070.1:0-24740 GCA_035317605.1 Candidatus Acidiferrum sp.
GGGTCGAGCGCGTCGCGCAGAGAATCGCCGAAGAGGTTGAAGCCGAAGACGCCGAGGCTGATCGCGATGCCGGGGAAGATCGCGATCCACGGCGCCTTCTCGGCGTACGAGAGCGCGGAGCCCGAGAGCATCAGGCCCCACGACGGCGTGGGCTCGGCCGCGCCGAGGCCGAGATAGCTCAGCGCCGCCTCGGCCAGAATGGCTCCACCGAGCTGCGCGGTCACGATGATGATGTAGGGCGCCACCACGTTGGGGACGAGGTGCCGGAGGACGACGCGGCGCTGGGAGGCGCCGAGGGCCTGCACGGCCTCGACGTAGATGTGCTCCTTCACCGACAGCGCGGCCGCCCGCACGATCCGCGCCGCGCGCGGGATGATCGGGATCGAGATCGCGATCACCACGTTCTGGACGGCGGGGCCGAGGATCGAGGCGATGGCGAGGGCCAGGATCAGCTGGGGGAACGCGAGCAGGATGTCCATCAGCCGTTCGAGGAAGAGATCGATCTTCCCGCCGGCGTAGGCGCTGATCACCCCGAGCAGGCCGCCCAGCGTGCAGCCCACGAACGACGCGGTGAAGCCCACGAACAGCGCGATACGGGCGCCGTACATGATCCGGCTCATCAGGTCGCGCCCGAACTCGTCGGTGCCGAACCAGTGGTCGAGGTTGGGCCGCGCGAACTGGGCCGCGTAGTCGGCCTGGTACGGATCGTACGGGGCCAGCGTCCCCGAGGAGGCGGCCACGACCATCATGCCCAGGATGATCGCCGCCCCCGCGGCGCCGAGCGGCTTGGTGCGGACGAACTTCACCACCGTCTTGACGGCGTTGAGGCGCGGGGCGAGGGCAGCCGTCGCCCTGCCGTGGACGAGCGTGGTCTCGGTCGTGGCCATGGCTAGCGGTACCGGATGCGCGGGTCGAACCACGCGTAGGTCAGGTCGACCAGGAGGTTCACGATCACGAAGCTGAACGCGGTGAGGAAGATCAGGGCCTGCACCACGGGATAGTCACGGTGGGCGACGGCGTCGACCACGAAGCGGCCGACCCCGTTCAGCGTGAAGACCGTCTCGGTGACCACGAGGCCGCCGATGAGGAACGCGAACTCGGTGCCCACCAGAGTGATCACCGGCAGCATCGAGTTCTTGAGCGCGTGGCGGATGACCACGGCGCGCTCCCGCAGGCCCTTGGCCCAGGCGGTGCGGATGTAGTCCTCGCGCAGCACCTCGAGCATGGTCGAGCGGGTCATCCGCGTGGTGACGGCGGCGTAGCGATAACCCACCGTGAGCACCGGCCACACCATCATCTGGAAGTTCGCCCACGGGTTGATCCACGGCGGCGTGAACTCCAGCGGCGGCCCCCAGCCGAACACGATGACCAGGAACAGGATGCAGAGGATCCCCACCCAGAAGCCGGGGATGGCCAGGCCGCCGATGCTGATCACGCGGACCAGGTAGTCCACCCAGCTGTCCTGGCGGACGGCGGCGAGCATGCCGAGCGGGATCGAGATGATGACCGAGACCATCGTGGCCAGGAGCGCCAGCTCCAGCGACAGCGGCAGACGGATGGCCAGCTCGTCGATGACGGGCTGGCCGGTCCACAGCGATTTGCCGAAGTCGAAGCGCAGCACGCCCCACAGCCACGTCCCGAACTGCACGTACAGCGGCTGGTCCAGCCCGAGCTGCTGGCGCATGGCCACGAGCTGCTTCTGGTCGATCTGACCCTGGTCGCCGCCGAGGATGAGCAGGGCGACGTCCCCGGGAATCACGCGCATGATGAGGAACACCAGTGTGGCGGCTCCCAGCAGGGTGGGAATGATCAGGAGCAGCCGTTTGAATATGTAGGTCCACATGAGTCGGTATCCCTTCCCCGGCTCAATCTTCTGCGAGCCAGACGTCCTGGAGCTTCTGGTTCGTGTAGTGGCTGGGCGGCGCCACGTAGTTCTTCACCTTGGTCCAGTGCACGACGTTGCGCGTCCACCAGAGTCCCGGCATGTAGTAGGCCTGCTCCAGCACGCGCTTCTGCATGTCGACGATCAGCTTCTTGCGTTCGGCCGGGTCGAGCGCCCGGCCCTGGCGCGCGAACAGGTCGTCGAGGATGGGGTCCGAGTAGCGCCCGACGTTGTTGGGATCGCCGGTCGTGTAGCGGCGCAGGAACACGTCGGGGTCGTCGATGTACTCCACGGTGGCGCTGACGCTCAGCTCGAAGTTGCCGTGGTCTCGTACGTCGGACAGCAGGGCCGCCGTCTCCAGCGGCCGGTTCTCGGCCTCGACGCCGATCTTGCGCCACTCCTGGATGACGTACACCGCGAAGTCCTGGTACGGCAGCTTCACGTTCCGGTTCTTGAGCACGACCTTGAACCCGTTGGGATAGCCCGCCTCGGCGAGCAGCTTCTTGGCCTCGGCCCGGTTGCGCTCGGCGTCGCGCCCGAACCCCGGCAGCTTCTCCAGCTCCGCCGGCGGCACCGCCCACTCCGTGCCGGGTCGCATCAAAGCGCCGACGTGCCGCAGGCCCGTGAGCGGGAACAGCACGCGGCCCGCCGTGTACCGGTCGAAGCCCAGCGTGAGGGCCCGGCGCACGCGGACGTCGGTGAACGGCTTGATCGTGTTCTGGATGGCGACGCCCCACTGCCCGATCAGCGGCGTGTGCTGCACGGTCACCTTGTCGCCGAGCTGCCGCTTGATCGCCTCCACCTCGCTGAGCGGAAGATCGCGGAACTCGATGTAGGCGCGGCCGGAACGGATCGCCGCGGCCCGCACGGAGGTCTCGGGGCTGATGAAGAACTTGTAACCGTTCAGGTACGGCCGATCCTTCAGAAAGTAGTCCGGGTTGCGCTCGGCCTCGAACGTCGAGCCCCGCGTGTACGCCTTGAACTTGAACGGGCCGGACCCCATCACGTTCTTGAGGAAGTAGTTCGGGTCCTTGTCGAGATACTTCTTGGGATAGATCACGTTCCACGGCGAGGCGAGGTTATCCAGCAGCGAGGCCGAGGGATGCTTGAGCTTGAACACCACCGTGGACGCGTCCGGCGCCTCCACGCTGGCCACCATGGTGTAGGTGTTCTTGCGCATGCTGCGCGTTCCCGCCGGCGGCGACACGATCTTGTCGTAGGACGCCCTCACGTCGGCCGCGGTCAACGGCGTGCCGTCGTGAAAGCGGATGTCGGAGCGGATCTTGAACGTGTAGGTCAGGCCGTCGGACGAGATCTTCCAGTCGGTCGCCACGTCACCGATGATCTTCGGATAATTGTAGGGATCGATCTGCAGGAGCGTGCTGTAGAGCGGGGCCACGACCTGCAGGGTGGCGAAGGTGCCCTCCTGGTGGGGATCGAGGGTCGGCGCATCAGCGCCGATGACGGCCAGCAACACGCCGCCCCGCCTGGGCGTATCCGCCGCGACGGAGGGGCTCGTCATCGCGAGGATCAGCGCGCCGATCACGAGGGCCAGCACCACGACGCCGAACGTCCGCGGAGAGCGTACGGTCATCTCAGTCCTCCGACAGCCACACGTCTTGCAGCTTCTGGTTGGTGAAGTGACTCGGGGGCGCCACGTAGTTCTTCACCTTGGCCAAGTGCACCATGTTCCGGGTCCACCACAGGCCGGGCAGGTGGTACGCGTTGTCGAGCACGATCTTCTGAATCTCGATGACGAGCTTTCGGCGCTCGGCCGGGTCGAGCGCGCGCGCCTGGCGCTGGTACAGGTCGTCGATCCGCGGGTCCGAGAAGCGCCCCCAGTTCCGCGAACCGCCCGTGATGAAGGGGTCCAGCAGCGCATCGGGGTCGTCGACGAAGTGGCCGTAGGGATAGACCATCAGCTCGAAGTTGGGCTTGTCCCGGCCGTCGGCGTACCACGTCGCGGTCTCGAGCGGCCGGTGCTCGGCCTCGATCCCGATCTTGCGCCACTCCTGGATCACGTACACCGCCAAGTCCTGGTAGGGGACCTTGACGTTGCGGTTTTTCAGCACCACCTTGAACCCGTTCGGATACCCGGCCTCGGCCAGGAGCTTCTTGGCCTCCGCGCGGCTCCGCTCGGCGTCGCGCCAGAACCCCGGGAACTTCTCGAGCTCGGTCGGCGACATCGCCCACTCCGTGCCCGGCCGGGTGAGTCCGCCGACCTCTTTGAGCCCGGTGAGTGAGAACAGCACTCTGCCCCCGGTGTACCGATCGATCCCGAGCGTCAGGGCCTTGCGAACGCGGACATCGTTGAACGGCTTGGCGGTCTGATTCGGGAAGATGCCGAAGTTGATGACGAACGGCGTGTGCTGGACCACCACCTTGTCGCCGAGCTGTTTCTTGATGGACTCCACCTCCGTGTCGGGCAGGTGGCGGAACTCGGCGTGGGCGCGGCCGGACCGGATCGCCGCCGCCCGCACCGATGTCTCGGTGCTGATGAAGAATTTGTAGCCGTCGAGGTACGGCCGGTCCTTGATGAAGTAGTCGGGGTTGCGTTCTCCCTCGAACGTCGACCCGCGGGTGAACGCCTTGAACTTGAATGGCCCGGACCCGATCGCGTTGTTCTTGAAATAGTTCGGGTCCGTGTCGAGATACTTCTTGGGGAAGATCACGTTCCAGGGGGAGGCGAAGTTGGTCAGCAGCGAGGCCGACGGGTACTTGAGCTTGAAGACCACGGTCCCCGGATTGGGCACCTCGATGCTCGTGACCGCCGCGTAGTGCGGCGCGCGGATGCTACGGACGCCCGGGGGCGGCCAGATGATCTTCTCGTAGCTGCCCTTGACGTCGGTCGACGTCAAGGGCGAGCCGTCGTGGAAACGCACACCTTGACGGAGCTTGAAGGTATAGGTGAGCCCGTCGGGCGAGATGTTCCACTCGGTGGCGAGGTCACCGATTACGTTCGGGTAACTGTACGGATCGATCTGCAGGAGCGTGCTGTACAGCGGCGCCACCGGCTGCAGGGTGGCGAACGTCTGCTCCTGGTGCGGGTCCAGGCTCGGCGCGTCGGCGCCGATGGCCGCCAGCAGCACCCCTCCGCGCCGTGGAGTCTGGCCCGTCTGGGCGGTGACCTCCCCGACCGCGACAACCAAGCAAGCGACGAGGACCGTCAACGCGACGAGCGCGAGTAGCGTTCGGTGATATCGGTTGTCCATCGCCATCTGACACCTCCCGTTGACCTGGGACACTGGACGGTGACGGTGACGGAACGCCGGCGCCTCGCGGGAGCTCGCGAGCCCCCGCGGGGCACCGGCCTACGTTTTGGATCGACGCGACGCGACCGGCTCTCAGTCCTCCGAGAGCCAGACGTCTTGCAGCTTCTGGTTCGTGTAGTGGCTCGGCGGAGCCACGTAGTTCTTCACCTTTGCCCAGTGGACGACCCGACGCGTCCACCAGAGTCCGGGCATGTAGTACGCCTGCTCGAGCACGCGCTTCTGCATCTCGATCACGAGCTTCTTGCGCTCGTTGTGATCGAGGGTGCGCGCCTGCCGGGAGAACAGATCGTCGAGCACGGGATCCGAAACCCGACCGTAGTTGGACGATGCGCCCGTGGTGTAGCGATTCATGAACTGATCGGGGTCGTCCATGGACTCGACGGTGGGCTGCACGCCCAGCTCGAAGTTGCCGGTGTCGCGCAGATCGGCGAACCAGGTCGCCGTCTCCAGCGGCCGGTGCTCGACCTCGATGCCGATCTTCCGCCACTCCTGGATCGCGAAGACCGCCAGGTCCTGGTACGGCGTCTTCACGTTGCGGTTCTTCAGCACCGCCTTGAAGCCGTTGGGATACCCGGCCTCGGCCAGGAGCCGCTTGGCCTCGGCGCGGCTCTTCTCGGCGTCTCGCCAGAACCCTGGGATCTTCTCGAGGTCGGCCTGGGGGATGGCCCACTCCGTCCCCGGCCGCATGGGTCCACCGACGTCGCGGAGCCCGGTGAGCGTGGAGAGGACCTTGCCAGCGGTATAGCGGTCGAACCCGAGCATGATCGCCTTGCGGACCCGGATATCGGTGAACGGCTTCACCGTGTTCTGCATGGCGATGCCGAACTGGCCGATCATCGGCGTTTCCTGCACGACGACCTTGTCGCCGAGCTGCTTCTTGATCGCGTCGACCTCGGAGTGGGGCATGTCGCGGAACTCGATGTACGCCCGTCCGGACCGGATCGCCGTCGCCCGCACCGACGTTTCGGTGCTGACGTAGAACTTGTAGCCGTTGAGATAGGGCCGGTCCTTGACGTGGTATTCGGGATTGCGCTCGCCCTCGAACGTCGATCCCCTGACGTAGTTCTTGAACTTGAATGGCCCCGACCCGACCGCGTTCTTCATGAAGTAGTTCGGGTCCTTGTCCAGGTACTTCTTGGGGTAGATCACGTTCCACGGCGAGGCCAGGTTGTCGAGCAGCGAGGCCGACGGGAACTTGAGCTTGAACACGACCGTGCTCGCGTCGGGCGCCTCGACCTTGTTGATCTCCGTGTAGTGCTCCTTCCGCACGCTGCGGGTGCCCTGGAGCGGGGAGACGATCTTGTCGTAGGTGGCCTTGATGTCGGCGGCGGTCAAGACCGACCCATCGTGAAACTTGACCCCCGACCGGATCTTGAACGTGTAGGTCAGGCCGTCCGGGGAGATCTTCCACTCGGTGGCCAGGTCGCCGATGACCTTGGGATAGTTGTACGGGTCGACCTGAATCAGCAGGTTGTAGAGCGGAGCGACCAACTGAATGCAAGCGAACGTGCTTTCCTGATGACAGTCGAGGCTCGGCGCGTCTGCCCCGATCACCGCCAGCAGGACGCCGCCTCGGCGTGGTGTGTCAGCGGCGCGGGCCGTCTGTGGGTTTGCGGCGATGAGCGAGCCGGCCAGGCCGGCGAGGACGATGAGGGTGAACGCGATTCGTGGACGCAAGGCGGGTGCCGCCATCTGGTTCCTCCCGTGGACGAGGGAAATGAAGCCTGATCGATCAGGCCATCGAGTGTGCATCTGGAGTTGCTGGACGCTACCAAGCAGCGGGAAACCTGTCAACCTGCGCGTGCTGTCAGGGTTCGAGGCGGCTATTGGTCGAGGAGCATCAGGCGAAACGCTTCGGCGGCGGCGAGCCGGCGCGGCGTGCCCTGCATGCGGGCCCAACCGGTGATCATCTCCGTCGGATCCCACTCGCCGAGCTGGCTCCGGTGCTCGCGCAGGGCCGCCAGCTTGACGGGCAGCGTGTCCGCGATGTCGATGAAGGCGTCCGGTTTCTCGGCGCCGTGCACGAACACGCGCGTGACCTTGTGAGGGGCCAGCCCCTCGTCGAGCAGCTCGGGGAAGATGAAGCGAGTCTCGGCCGACGGGAACACCGCGTCGAGGGCCACGTCGGCGGCCACCCGATGGTCCGGATGGTTGAGATAGCGATTGCCGTAGAACCGCACGGTGGGATCGCCGCACACGACCGCGTCGGGCCGGAAGCGGCGGATCACGCGGGTCACCTCGCGTCGCAGGGCGAGCGTGGGCTGCAGCATGCCGTCCTCCGCGTCGAGGAACACGGCTTCCTTGATCCCGAGCACCTGACACGCCCGGCGCTGCTCTTCCTGTCGGATCGGAATCAGCTTGGCGCGGGTCATGTCCGCCGGCGTCGATTCGTTCGAGCCGGCCTCGCCGCTGGTGAGGCAGAGCGTGACGACCTCGCTGCCCGCGCGCGCCCACTTGGCGAGCGTGCCGCCGACCGTGAACTCCTGATCGTCGGGGTGCGCGTGAATGCTCATCACGCGCTCGGGTCGCGCCGGTTCCTTGGCTCGTCTAGCGGCCACGGCGGATCATCGACACGGTCAGGGAGCCAGCACCAGCACGAGGTCGGCCTCGAGCTGGATATCGTTCGAGACCTTGAGGATCAAGAGCTGAGGGACCTGCATGCCGTGGTTGGTGAAGGTGGTCGCGAACTTCGCGTTCACCCGCAGGCTCTCGGCGGTGAGCCCGAAGCGCTTCTGATTTTCCACCTGTTCCGGCGTGAGCCGCATGTAGTACACCGTGGAGTCGGCGGCGGTCTCCACGGGCTTGCCCCGGATCGTCAACGTGCCGCGCACCTTGGCGGGCATCGTCTTGCCGGCCTCGAGCGGTCCCCCGATCTCGATCCCCTTGACCTCGAATACCGCCCAGCGGTTGGCCTCACTGGTCTCGGAGTCCAGGAAGGTATTGCTCCGCATCTGTGCGTCGCGCCGGTCGATGCCGGTCTTGACGGCGTTCAGATCGACGCGGATCGTGCCCTTGGCGTCCTGGGGCCGCGCGGGATCGAGCCTGACGCTGCCGGTGACCGTGCCCTGGCCGCCCGTGGTCCCGACGATGGTCTCGAGCGGCGCCTCGGTCTTGAACGTGGCCCGCGACGTGTAGTTCACGTTGAACGTCCGCGTCTGAGCCTCGGCGACACTCCATCCCGTCAACGCCAGCGCCATGCAAGCCGCGTTCACCAGCGCTCGATTCATCGGTGCCCCCTTCTGCGCGAATCGCGGCAGTATACTCCGATGTCGAACCCATGAGCCGTCTCGACGACTCGCCCTCCGCGGACGCCGCGCCCCTCGCGGTCACGGTCGTGTTCTTCGCGGACCTCCGCCGGTTCCTTCCGCGCGGTGAAAGCGGCCCCCAGCGCTATCGCGTCAAGTCGGGCGCCGCCGTCTCGGACTTGCTCGACACCATCGGGGTCGACGCCGACGCCGACATCACGATCGCCGTGGACGGCGAACTCGCCTCCCGCGACACGGCGTTGCGCGACGGTGCCGAGGTCATGCTGCTGAGCCCGATGGAAGGCGGAGCTTCCGGTCGATGCCTCGGAGCAGCTGCGTGTGAAGGTTCAGGGTCTTCACGATCGACAGGCCGACCACCCGGATGTCCTTGAACATTTTCCGAGTGTCCGCGGCCTGGCGAGCTGAGTCCTGCCGAAATTCGCGCAACGCTTGCTGAAAGCGCGCATCCGAACGCTGCATCACCTGCCGTGTGAGCGCTTCGCTCTGCTTTCGCCGTTGCGCCCATCGCGCTTCGGCCCGCATGCGCTCCTGCCGCCACGGTTCAATGTCCACTGTTGGATACATCGCGCGGCTACGGGTTGATGGGCTCCAGCGCCATGTCGAGGAGGGCGAACTGGCCCTTGGCGACGGCGTCCAGACCACGGAGCAGGGCGGCCCTCACCTGGTCAGCCTTTTCGACCTTCTCGCCGTAGCCGTTGTAGGCGCGGGCGACGGCCGCGTAGTCCGGCGGCGGCGTGATCGACGTCCCCACGAACGTCTTCGACGTCACCGCGAAGCCCTGGGGGTAGTGCTCCGGGATGCCCCGCTTCTGCGAGAGGTAGCCGGAGTTGTTGAACATCACGACCAGGAACGGAAGCCCATGCTCCTGGGCACAGCCGAACGCGGCGAGCACCGGATTGTAATTGAACGAACCGTCGCCGATGAGCTGGACCACCGTGCGGTCGGGCGCCGCCGCCTTCACGCCGAGCGCGGTGCCGAGCCCGGTCCCGAGCCCGCCGTAGCTGCCCTCGATGAACTGTCCCGGGCGGAGGCTTTCGAGACCGCGATTGATCTCGAGCCGGTGAGTGATGGTCTCGTCGACCACGATCGCGTTCGGCGGCAGCACCTGGTTCAGCTCGTGAACCACCCATCGCGTCTCCACGACCGGCCGCTTCCCCGCCGCCGCCGCTCCGTCGCGCCGCGCCTGCCGATCCTTGTCGTGGCGTGCGCGCCAGGCCTCGATGCGATCCGCGCGCGTGCCCGGGGCGATCTCACGTCGCACGCGCTCGACGAGCAGGGCCAGCGACGTCTCCACGTCGCCGGTGGCGATGGTGTCCGCGCGGTAACCCCAGAACGGTAGGTGCGGGTGCAGCGGTGAGTCGTCGAGCACCGCGACCTTCGTCGACGGCCCCGGTGCCGCGGAGGGCGGATGCCACGGCGCCACCGCGGCGGCGAAGAACAGCACGTCGGCGTCCTTCAGATAGGGCGCCAGGTGAGCGAGGGGACCGACGCCGCCGTAGAGCGGATGATCGCGCGGGAAGTTCACGTAGCTCGGATGCCAGCCCTCGAGGACCGGCGCGCCCAGCAACTCGGCCAGCTCGACCAGGTGCCCGACCGCGGTGACGCTGCGCCCGACCTCTTCGGTGACGATGACGGGATTCGTCGCGTCGACCAGCAGCCGCGCCAGCTCGTCGATCGCGGCCGGCGACGCTGACGGCGCCCGCGGCAGCCCGGCCGACGCCGGCCCGTCGCTCGACATGGTCTCGAACAGGTGCTCCATCGGGATCGACACGAAGACCGGACCACGCGGCGGGGCCATCGCGAGCTGGCAGGCGCGCGCGACGGTGGCGGGCAGCAGCGCGCCGGCATTCAAGCCGAAGCTCCACTTCACGCACGGCTCCACCAACCGTGCCGGGCCACCCATGTCCGTGAGCACGCGCAGCCACTGCTGGCCGGGGTCGGGACCGGGCACCTCGCCGAAGCCGATCGACTCGCCGCAGAACACGACCATCGGGACTCGCTCGTGGAGCGCCGCGCGCAGGGCCATGGTCGCGTGCAGGCCGCCGACCGTGGTGTGGATCATCACCGCGGGGAGCTTGCCGGTCGCCTTGGCGTAGCCGCTCGCCATCGCGACCGCGACCTCCTCGTGGCGGGATGAAAGATACGCGGGGATCTCGCCGGGCCCGTACGGCTTGGCCAGGTATTCCCAGACCGGCGACCACTCGGATCCCGGCGACGCGAAGATCCGCTCCACGCCCATCCGTCCGAGCACGCGCAGAAACGCCTCGGCTCCGCTCAGTCCCTTGGTGTTCATGAAGTTCCTCCCGGTGTCCGCTGGAACGATCGAGCTCCGCTCGATCGCGACGCAAGTTGGGGGGTATGGGGGGCCATCGTGGCCCCCCATCCCGGTGGAGTATACTCCCGGCCCATGAACACATACGGCTACTGGAACAAGATCCTGCACGTGCATCTCGGCGATCGGCGGACCTGGGTCGAGGAGCCCGAGGCGGGCTTCTTCCGCCGCTACGGCGGCGGGCGCGGCATCATCGCGCACTACCTGCTCAAGCACGTCCCCAAGGGCGCCGACCCGCTCGGCCCCGACAACGTGCTGGTCATCGCGCCCGGCGTGCTCACCGGCGCGCCGGTGCCCGGCGCTGGGCGCCACAGCGTGGGCGCCAAGTCGCCGCTGACCGGCGGCTTCGGCGAGTCAGAGTCCGGCGGCTTCTGGGGCGCCGAGCTCAAGCGCGCGGGCTGGGACGCGATCGTGTTCCACGGCGTCGCCTCTTCGCCGGTCTATCTCTGGATCAACGAAGGCGCGATCGAGATCCGCGACGCCGGCCACGTGTGGGGCAAGATCACCGGCGAGGTGCAGGACATCCTGCTGGCCGAAGTCGGCGACCCCCGCGCGCGCGTGTGCACCATCGGGCCCGCGGGCGAGAATCTCGTCCGGTTCGCGTGCATCGCCAACGAGCTGAACGAGGTCGCCGGCCGCACGGGCATGGGCGCCGTCATGGGGTCGAAGAAGCTCAAGGCGATCGTCGTGCGCGGCAAGACCGCGGTGCGGCTCGCCGATCCCAAGGGGCTCACCACGATCGCCAAGTGGGTCTCGTCCACCATGGACGAGAAGCACCGCGCCTTCCACGAGTTCGGCACCGGCGCCGCCATGCAGGGCAAGAGCCTCGAAGGCGGGATGCCGACCCTCAACTATCGCCTCGGCAGCTTCGAGCACACGGCGAAGGTCGACGCGGTCGCGGTGCGCGATCAGATGCGCGTGAAGATGGAAGCCTGCTACGCGTGCTCGGTGCGCTGCAAGAAGGTCGTCCACATCGAGAAGCGAGAGGAGGCGGCGCGCGAGACCCAGGAGAAGGTCTACGGCGGCAAGGGCAAGGTCGGCTTCGATCCGCTGGGCCGCTACAGCGTCGATCCGCGCTACGGCGGACCCGAGTACGAGTCGCTGGCGGCCATGGGCGTCAACCTCGGGCTCGACGACATCGTGGCCATCGCCAAGTCCAACGAGATGTGCAACTACCTCGGCATGGACACGGTCTCGCTCGGCTCCACGCTCGCGTGGGCGATGGAGGCGTTCGAAAAGGGGCTGCTCACGCTGGAAGATACCGGGGGCGTGCCACTCCGCTTCCACGACGCCGACGGGGTGATCAAGCTCGTCGAGATGATCGCTCACCGCCAGGGCATCGGCGACCTGCTCGCGGAAGGCTCGCAGCGGGCGGCCCAGCGGCTCGGCCGCGGCTCCGAGGCCTTCCTGACCACGGTGAAGGGCATGGAAATGGCCATGCACGATCCGCGGCACATGCCGGTGATGCGCGCGTCGTACATGATGGCGCCGACGGGCGGCGACCACATGCGCCAGAGCGGCAACCGCAACGGTCTCCGCAATCAGATCGCGCTCTGTCACTTCCTCGCCTACGAGGACGACCAGACCCTCGCCATCCTCAACGCCGTGACCGGCTGGGGCGCGACGCAGGAAGAGGTCGTCGCCACCGCGCACCGTGGCCTGACCCTGGCGCGGCTCTTCAATCTCCGTGAGGGCTTCACCCGTGACGACGACCGCCTGCCCGCGCGGTTCAGCGAGCCGCTCCCCAAGCACGCCGGGCTGTCGCGCGAGCTGCAGGACAAGATCGTGACGGACTACTACGTCGAGTACGGCTGGGACTCCGCCACCGGCGTGCCGACCGCGGAGACGATCCACACGCTCGAGATCGAAGCCGACGCGGTGCACGCCGGCTAGCCGGCGACGTTTCGTTCAGGAGGTTGTGGAGCGGCGCGCGAGCGTTTGCTCGACCTCCGCGGCCGTCGGCCGCGGCCTTGCGCTTGGCGGTGCTGCGTGCGAAGGTCTCACCACTATGACGAACCTTCTGGCGCCGATCGATCGCGATATCAAAGTCAACGAACTGCGCCTGCGTCTGCTCGACTGGGGAGGCGAGGGCCGCACGCCGCTCCTGCTGCTGCACGGCTTCACCGGGCACGCGCACGCGTGGGACACGCTCAGCATCGCGCTCCAGCCCCACTTCCACGTCCTGGCCCTCGACCAGCGCGGGCACGGCGACAGCGACCCCGCCGACGTCTACAACCCCATGGTCGCGTTCGAAGATCTCTCCGGCGTCGTCGATCAGCTGCGGCTGAGCCCGTTGATCATGGTCGGGCTCTCGATGGGCGGGCGGAACGCGCTCTACTTCACCTCCAAGCGGCCCCACGACGTGCAGAAGCTCGTCACCGTCGACATCGGGCCGGAGATCAGCAAGCGCGCCGCGCAGCCGTCGTCGGGGCCGGCCGAGCCCGAGACGTGGGAGAGCATCGAGCAGGCGGCGCAGCACCTGTATCAGGGCAATCCCTTTCCGGGGATCCACTACTATCGCTGGGTCGCGTCCACGAGTCTCCGCACGCGTCTCGACGGCAAGATCGTCTGGAAGTGGCACCCGAGCGTGAAGGAGCGCCGGACCAACCCGGCCTTCGACTGGTGGGGCGCGCTGCGCGCGATCACGCCGCCGACCCTGGTCCTGCGCGGCGAGCACAGTCCGATCCTCGATCGCGACGTGGCCGAGCGGATGGCCAAGGAGCTGCCGAACGGTCGCTTCGTCGAGATTCCGCGCGCCGTCCACACCCTGCACGAGGACAACCCCGAGGCGGTGCTGGCCGCGCTCAAGGACTTCCTGGGTTTCTGATGGCGGCTCCGGTGCGCATTTACCTGCGCGTACCCGGGACCGCGCCGGTTCCGGAGTTGACAAAGCTGTTGCAGAGCGTCGAAGCGGCCGGCTTCGACGGCGCGGGCGTCCTCGACAGCCAGATGATCTGCCGAGACACGTTCGTCACCCTCGGTCAGGCGGCGGTCCAGACGTCGCGCATGACGCTGTTCCCCGCGGTGACCAATCCGTTCACCCGGCACGCCTCCGTGCTGGCCGGCGGCATTCAGTCGGTCGAGGAGCTGGCGCCCGGCCGCGTGAAGTTCGTCATCGGTACCGGCTACACCTCCGCGAGCACGATCGGCCGTAAGGCCGCCACCCTCGCCGAGATGCGCGCCTGCATCGCCACCGTGAAAGCGCTGCTCGCCGGCCAGTCCGTCGATTTCGACGGCACGCCCGGCCGGCTCGTCTACGCGTCGGGGCGGCGCATTCCCGTGATCATGGCCGCGTCGGGTCCGAAGGCGCTCGAGGTCGCGGGTGAGGTCGCCGACGGCGTCATGGCGCTGGTCGGGTTCAACCGGGGGATCGTGGCGGCCGCGCTCGAGCACATCGAGCGCGGAGCGAAGCGCTCGGGGCGTCGTCTCGAAGACCTCGAGATCATCTGGGCCGCGCGCACCGGCACCGCCGCGACCACCGCCGAGGCGCGCCGTCTCGCGCGGCCGACCGTCGTCCACTGGGGCATTCTGCGCTGGGGCGGTCACTGGCTCGGCCCGGCCGGCGTCAAAGTTCCGCCCCTCGAAGTTCCCGATGCCGTGCACAAGATCTACCCCGATCTCTCGCACGCCGAGGACTGGGACGCGGCGATCGAGGCCACGTCGTTCGTCCCCGACGAGGTGATCGCCGATCTGTGCGACGCCTACGGGCTGATCGGTACGCCGGACGATTGCGCGTCGCGGATCACCGAGATGAACACGCTCGGCGTCCAGAACCTCTACGTGATGGGGTTTCAGACCTTCGCCCCGCCCGCGCAAGAAATCCGGGGCTTCCGCGACGTCGTCTTCCCCCGCCTGCGCGCCGCCGGACTTCGGTAAGGCCGCGAAGCCGTCAGCGCGCCGCCGCCACCAGCTTCGGCTCGGTGACGGTCACCACCGCCGCCGTCACGGCCTGGCGGTACGCGGCGGCCACGGCGCGCGCGGGCGCCGACTCCCAGAAGTCCGCGGCCCGTCGCAGCTCGACGTCCGAGAGGTGCTGGCAGCGGAACAGCGCGGTCAACATCAGGGCGTGGCGTTCCCTCTCCGAAACGGGTCGGTACACGGACGGTACGACGACGTCCGTTCGAATCCCGGTGACGAGCGCGCGGAGCCGTCGTTCGACGAGGTCGTTGCCGTCGAAGGCCAGCGGGCCGACGCCGACCGTCCTGAGAAGCCGACGGACGATCGCGATGCGCGACGCGGAAGGCGGCGCTTCGGGGAGCTCGGCGGCGAAGCGCCGAAAGTCGGCGGACATGCGCGGGGTCATCGGCGCGGTGATCGCCTCGACCACGCGCACCCCGGCCGGTGAGGTGAGCCACTCCGAGACGATGGCTGCGGACTCGGGGCCGATGCGCCGGCCCGCTTCGGCCTCGGCAATCTTCGCCAGCCGCTCGGGCGACAGGCGGGTCGAGGCCGTCATCCACTCGGCCGCGCGCGTCGGCTCGCGCCACGCCGCGCGCATGGCGACCTCCTGACCGATCTGGGCGAGACGCTGTCCCTCCCGACGCAGTCGGAGCGCCTCGAGCAAGCGGGCGACGACGGCTCGTTCACGCGGTGGGGGCGTCGCGCGCGCCCGGTCGAGCTCCACGTGAGGGGAGACGTGCTGACGTGGCGGCGCCGTTGCGGCGGCGCCGCCGCCCACGGGCGCAGGGTCGGCAGCTTCCGGAGCCCGAGTCGTCTCGCCGGCCGGTGGGACGTGCTTCGTGAGGCCGTTGATCTCGTAGGCCACACCGGGCTCTCGCGGCGGCTGGTCCGAATACGTCGCGACGCCGTCGCGGTTCACCCAGCGGTAGGGCCACGCGTCCGCGAAGCCGGCGGAACACGCCACGAGTGCGGCCATCCCCAGAACCGTCGCCACCCCGCGCGTCACCGCAGGAACTCCCCCTCGACGGCGCGGGCCAGCGCGGCCTGGTTGCCCTGGCGCAGCGAGAACACCACGCGACGAACGGTCTCGTCGTCGCGGGGATAGTAGCGGCGGTATTCGCGCAGTTGCGCGACCGCTTCGTTCCACCGCGTCTCGCGTACGAGCGAGCCGATCAGCCACTTGCGCGGCCACTCGGCCGACGGCATCGCGGCCACGAGGGCCGGGACGCCCGCATCGCTGTCGAGGCCGACGCCCTCGACGAGGGCGACCTTCGAGAATCCAAGCGAGCGCGTGGTGACGACCACGGGTTGTCCCACGGTGAGCCGTGCGGAGGCGAGCTCGTCCGTGCTCTTCAGCACCACGCGCACGACGCCGCCCGTCGGGCGCCACGAGCGCACGCCCACGGTGGTCATGGAGGCGAGCCCCATCGGCAGGCGTACCGAACCGATCTCGGCCACGGACGTGTGGTGCACCACCGCGGGCAAGGGCAGCAGCCCGGCCACGTTCAGGGCGAGCGTGTACCAGCATTCGGCGACGACCAGCACCAGCACCGCGCCGGCGCCGAGGCGTGCCGCGACGGCTTCGATCCCCAGCTCGCGGGCGACTGTGGCGAGGTTGCGGACGATGACGAGCGTCGCGATCAGGAGCACCGTGAAGCCCAGCAAGCGATAGATCATCGCCGCCACGAAGCGCTCCTGCGCCGCCAGGGCCATGAGGCCGAACGAGATGACGCTGGTCGACTCGAACGCGGCGAGCGTGCGGGCGACGAAGAGGACGGCGTACAGCAGGAGGTCGAGGAGGATCAGATTGCCGAGGGCCAGGGCGACGATCCGCGCGAGATGGCGAACCACCGCCGGCCGGCGGTCGTCCGGAGCGAGATCCCACAAGCGGTTGGCCAGCAGGGCGACGGCGAGCCACCAGACGCCGACGGCTGCGAGCGGGGCGAGGGCGAGTGGCCCGGCGACGCGCACGTGCGTGATGCCGAAGGCCGCGACGCCGGCGACCACGCAGAGAATGGCGGCGGTGGCGACGAGCCGCCCAGGCGAGGCCGAACGGCCGCCCAGCATGCTCACTCCGCGGCCTCGGCGGCGGCGCGGCGCGCGGCGAGCCGCTCGGCGATTTCCCGGTGCCGCTCGGCGCGCTGTGGATCGCCCAGCCGCAAGGCGGCGGCGGCGAGGCGCTCGTGAGCGGCGCCATAGTCAGGGTCGACGGCGAGCGCCTGCTCCATCAACTGGGCGACGCCGTGATGATCGCCCAGGCGTTGCACGAGGACTTCGTCGATATGCGGCAGGAAGTAGGGGTCGGTGGGCCGGGCGCTGAACGCCGCCCGCACCATGCGGTGTCGTGTCACCACGTCGAAGCGACGCCACGCGTCGTGCGCGAGCCAGTTCGCCGCCTCCGCTTGTTGCGGGTGCAGGGCCAGCGCGCGGCGCATGGCCTCGGCCGCGGCGTCCGGCCGACCCAGCTTGTCTTCCACGATCGCGATGCTGAGCCAGGCGTCCGCCGGTCGGTCGCCACGGGCGATCGCGGCCCGCGCGTACGCGGTGATGCGCTCGGCTTGAGCGGGATCGTAGATGCGCACGTACCGGAGCAGGTGAGCGAGCAGGCACGAGGGACGGCGCGCTTCGGGCAACGCCTCGAGATCGCCGACCAGCTCGAGCATGCGCCAGAGCAGGGCGGGCCGTGACGCGGTCACGCCGCTTCGCACGAGACCACGGTTGAGACGCTCGATGGCCTCACCGATGTCTCCCCGGCGGGCGTGGACGAGGGCCGAGAGGTACAGCGCGTCGAGATGGTCGGGGCGCCGGCGCAGCACCTCGTCGAGGATCGCGCTCGCGCCGCCGAGATCGCCACGCTCCACGGCGACCTCGGCGAGCGTCACCCGCGGCTCCACGGCCGACGGCACCAGCTCGAGGGTGAGGCGCGCCCACCGGCTGGCCGTGGCGAGATCGCCGACGGCCACGGCCCGCACGCCGGCGGGGTCGGCGGCGTAGCTCACACCGAGCTTTCCGCGGAGACTGTCGCGATAGGCACGCGCGGCGTCGGCGTAGCGGCCCCGCTCGTACAGGAGCAGCCCCCGCAGGCCGGCGCGAGAGGCCGGAAAGAACGAAGCGTCGAGATCGCCGACCACGCGATCGATGGCGACCCAGACGGCGAGAGCGATGGCGACGACGACCACCGTTCGCGACATCGCCGCCCGCACCCCCGTCATCGCGGCAGGCACAGCTCCCTCATCTCTTCCCAGCCATAGCCGACCAGGAGCTTGTCGGGCGGGACCGCGGGCTGGGCGGCGAGCTCTCGAACCAGCGACGCGCGCGATCGCGCCGGGGGATGCGACGACAGATACCGAAAGATGCCCGTGCTCGCGGGCGCGTTCGCCGGCGCGGTATTCATCCGCTCCAGGAAGCGGGCGAGCCCGATGGGATCGATCCGCGCCGCCTTCAGCATGGCGACCGCATCGCGGTCGGCTTCTTCCTCCATCTCGCGGCTGTAGTTCAGCGCCGTGAGCGTGGCGGCCGCGCCTCCGGAGAACGTGCCCGCGCTGAGCGTGGAGACCACGAACGACAGCGCCTCCCGCCGCAGCACACCCTGCATGGGATGGCGGCGGACGATGTGGGCCAGCTCGTGAGCGAGCACGCCCGTGAGCATCTCGGGCGAATCGGTGAGATCGACCAGCCCGCGGAACACGAGGATGCGACGTCCGGGCAGGGCGAACGCGTTGATGACCGGAATGTCGGCCACCACGACGGTCGGCGCGGCCACGCCGCGGGCGGCGGCCAATCGCTCGACGAGGCCGCGGATCACGCGTTCACGCTCCGGGTCTCGACACACGGTCTGAGCGGGCAGCGAGGCGATCACGCTCTGGCCGAGACGGTCTTCGAGGGCGCTCGGCACCCAGCCGGCGAGGATCGCGCTGGCCGCGGGGATGCCCCACATCACGGCGGCGAGCGCCACCGCGAGCGCCACGATCCCCCCGAGGCCCATGACGACGACGGCTCCGGCGGTGCGGCGCCCGGCGCGCGCGCTACCACCGTTCGCCGTCATCCGGTGCAGGATCGCGCGGTCGTGCACGATCAAGGTCTCCATCACGGCGCCACGATGCTCGAACCGGAGGGGATCGCCGGCGCGGAAGCCCTGGGTCTGGCGAATGGCGGTGAAGGGCCAGGCGCGAGCGACGCCGTCTTCGGTGACGACGTCGAGCCCACGATGTCTGACCGCGACCTTCGCAGGACGCACGACCGCAGTGCGGCCATCGAGCACGTAGCCTGCGAACTCGGCCTCGGGCTCCACGCTCATGCCCAATCGAGGTCCGCTTCCAGCAGGCCGAGGATGCCCTCGCCGGTCGCGTCGGCCTCGGTCGCGGCCGCGCGAATGGCGGTGACGTCGAGGCGGCCGTCGAGGGAGAGTCGTGCGCAGGTGAATCGCGCGTTGCGCACCACGGTCCATGGGTACGCGATGCCGAGGCTCAGGAGAAGCAGCGCGGCGTTGCCGAGCCGAAGGCGCATGAGCTCGCCGGCGGTGACCGGGAACTCGAAGCGCGCGCCGGCCAGCGTGGTGTGGGCCCACAGGTAGTGGGTTCGGCGCGCCCCGAACCAGAACCACACGAACCCGAACGTCGGCAACGTCAAGAGAAGCGCATAGACCCAATCGAGGAGCAGGTCCGTCCCGTCGCCATCGAAGTCGAAGGGAGCGGTCCCGAACGTCGAATGAGCGACCAGGTAGCCGTGACTCCGCACGGCGTAGACCGGGTAGTAGATCCCCAGCGTGAGCATCGTGAGACACCATCCCCGCAGGAAGATCCGGAGGTACGGCCCGGCGTGACCGCGAAACGAGAACCGGATGCCGCGCCAGGACGTTCGACTGAGGCGGTAACGGCGGGCGCCCACTCGCGCGACGGGAAGAAACAGCGCGATGAAGAGCGTGGAGAGGATCCAGGTCACGACGGCCCCGCCCACGCCGATGTCGATCAGCGTCGGCAGCGTCCGCACGACGGCGAGCGGGAGCCCGAAGACCAGCGCCGCCTTCAGCGCGCCGCGCAGCAGCTCGCCGCCGAGGCCGTGATACTCCAGGCGCTCCTCGGCCACCTCGAGTTGGCCGAAGAGATAGCGGCGCACGCGGACCTTCGCCCAGAACGTATAGACGCCCAGCGTGAACACGATGCCGACCATGTTGAGCAGGTAGATGCCGAGCAGCGTCCCGCCGCGGCCGATAAAGCTGAACCTGAACGCTGAGTCGGTGTGGGTCGGTGCGGTCGAGGCGACGGGCAACATGTCGGCGACGCGCCACGCAAAGAGTGCGCCAGACCACAGCCGGCGCGCGAACACTCGTGGACTGGTCGCGAGCGTGCCGCGGGGACCCAGGCTGACATCTGGTGCGGACAGCGCGGCACCCAGAGTCCGGTGGCGATGGCTCGCGCGGTAGCTCGAACGCGGGGCCTAGTCTTCGATCGGCTCCGACCAGAAGAAGATGTTCTTGGGCCGCTCCAGGTAGTGCTCGTAGAGCTGGCGGATCAGTTCCTGGCCAGCCGGCGAGGCGAGATCCTTCGCGTACTGGTCCTCGTCACGCACTTCGATGCGTTCGATGTAGTTCCAGCCCGCGGCCTCGGCGCCGTTGATCGGGCCTTCGATGCGATGCGTCCGGTAGCTGACGATCGACGGCAGCGTCCTGGCCACGCGATAGTCGTACTCGCGGAGCCAGCGCTCGTAGTCTTCAGGCGTGACGCCCGGCTTCAACGTCGTGATCACGTAGCGGACGGGCATGAACTCAGCTCCTCTCCAGATCTTTTCGAACCGTCGGCATGACCTCGGTCTGGAATCGCTCGATCGTGCTCGCGACGTTCCCGTCCGTGGCCATGGGATAGACCATGAGCTGGCGGATTCCGTTCCGCGCGAGCCGGACGACACCGCGCGCGACCTCGGCGGGCTGCCCGGTGAGCGCGACGGCGTCGACGAACGCGTCGGGGACGAGCGGCGCCACCTCCATCAGGGGCGCCGTGTCGTGGGTGTACGGCAGGCGCGCCACCGCGTCGCCGAGCGCGTCGGGAATCTCGAGCCCGGCCGTCCGGAAGGTGAAGAAGTCGCGGCGCTGCGCGGCGAGACTGCGGACGATCGACGGCCGCATCGCGTCGCGCGCGGCCTGGCCGTCGTCGGCGATGCACACGTTGATGCGCGCCACCAGCTCCACGGCGGACGGATCGCGACCGGCCCGCCGCGCGCCCTCGGCGACGGCGCGCTTGAAGAACTGTACGAGCGGATCGGCGACACAGCCCTGCATGATGGCGCCGTCGGCGACCCGGCCGGCGACGCGGCATCCGGCCTCGCGCTGGGACGCGACGTAGACGGGAAGGTTCGCGCGCGGCGGCGTGAAATCGAGCCGGCCCCCGTCGAGGCTCACCTGTTCGCCCTTCACCGTCACCGTCTCTCCGGCGAGCAGCCGCCGGATGATCTCGATGGCCTCGCGGATCGCGACGGCGGAGCGCTCGGCGCTCACCCCGAGCTCGTTGAAGCCGGACACGCCGGCGCCGAGGCCGAGGATCGCGCGGCCGGCCGAGATATCGTCGAGGGTGGCGATGGCCATGGCCGTCAGCGCGGGATGGCGCGAGTATGGGTCGGTCACGCCAGGGCCGAGACGGATGCGCGTCGTGGCCGCGGCGGCCAGCGCGAGCACCGCGTAGACCTCGCGGAAGAACCGCTCGTCGGCGAACCAGACATCGTCGTAACCGAGCGCTTCCGCGCGCGCGGCCAGCTCCGCCAGCGCGCGGGCGGGTCGCGACGGAAGGATCAGGAGCCCGGTCCGGAGCGTCACGTCGCGCGCTCGCCAAGCGCGAGCGCGACCTTCTCGGCAGTGATCGGCAGGCTCGTGATGCGGACGCCGACCGCGCTGGCCACCGCGTTGGCGACCACGGCGGGTGGCTCGATGTTCGGCGGCTCGCCGACGCCTTTGGCGCCGTACGGTCCCACCAGGCTCGGGTGCTGCACGAGGATCGACTCGATGCGTGGGAGATCCAGCGCCGTCGGCATCTTGTAGTCGGTGAGGTTCGCGTTCAGCACGCGGCCCTCCTCGTACACGATCTCTTCCGACAGCGCCTGGCCGAGGCCCTGGGCGACGCCGCCCTCGATCTGCCCCTCGATGTACGTCGGGTTCATCGCGAACCCGACGTCCTGGGCCACGACGTAGCGGTGAAGGGTGATCTCGCCCGTCTCCGCGTCGACGGAGAGATCGACGGCGTGGGCGTGGAAGCTCGGCGAGTGAAACGCCGGATACACGTGACCCTCGACGCGCTTGGCGTCGTAGGCCGTCGGCGGAGCGATGAACGTTCCGTGCGCGATCAGCCCCCCGCCCGAGGCTTGCGACAGCCGCGCCAGCTCGGCGAGCGTGGCGCGCTTGCCCTCGGCAGCCGCGATCACGCAGCCCTCGCCGAGCGAAAGCGCGCTCTCGTCGACCCCCAGCTGTTTCGCGGCGAGGACGAAGAGCTGTCGCTTCAGCTCGGCGACCGCGGCCCGGCACGCGTTGCCGACGGCGAACGCGGTGCGGCTGCCCTGGGCGCCGAAGTCGAACGGCGTCGACAGCGTGTCGGCGGACACGACGTTGATGTCGGCGAGCCGCACGCCGAGGTCTTCCGCGAGCACCTGGGCGGCCCCGGTCAGCGCGGCGGTGCCGATCTCCGCCGCGCCCGTGTTCAGCGCGACGGTTCCGTCGGGATTCACCTTCACGTAGACGCCGGACGACCCGCCCGTCGTGGTCCACCAGCCGCACGCCAGGCCCTTGCCGCGTCCCGGCGCTGGCCGCCGATCCCTCCACCCGATCGCGTCCGCCACCTTGAGCAGACATTCCTCGAGACCGACGGCGGAGAGCACCTGCCCCGTCGGTCCTTCCTCGCCTTCGCGCACGATGTTCTTCAGCCGGAAGTCGAGCGGGTCGATGCCGAGCGCATCGGCGATGGCGTCCATCTGCGATTCGACCGCGAAGTTCGCCTGCGGTCCGGAGGGCGCGCGGAACGAGCCGAAGTTCGTCTTGTTCGTGTAGACGGCGTAGCCTTCGAGCCGCAGGTTGGGGATGCGGTACGGCCCGGCGAGCATGAGCGTGGCCACGGACGCCACGCCGGGTCCCGATCCCGCGAAGGCGCCGGTGTCGAACCACAGGCGGCCTTCCCGCGCCGTGATGCGACCATCCCTGGTCACGCCGGTCTTCAGCTCGACGATCGCCGGCTGGCGCGCGTAGGCCGCCCTCAACTCGTCCTCCGTGGTCGTCATCACCTTCACGGCGCGTCCGGTCTTCCGGGCGAGCAGCGCGGCGAAGTGCTCAACGCCGACGCGGAGCTTGCCGCCGAACCCCCCGCCGACGCCCGGCACGATCACGCGCACCTTCGACGACGACACCTGGAGGATCTCGGAGAGCGTGGCCTGGATCTCGAACGGCAGCTGCGTGTTCGACCACACCGTCACCTGGCCCGAGCTGTCCCACTGCGCCACCGCCGCGCGAGGCTCCGTGTAACCCTGGTGCACGCTCGCGGTGGTGAAGCGGTGTTCGAAGATCTCGTCGGCCTCCTCGAAGCCGCGCTCGACGTCGCCGACCACGATGCGCGCGCGATTGCAGACGTTGCCGTCGCGATGAAGGATGGGCAGCGCCGTGTAGCTGGTCCAGTCCTCGTGGACGAGCGGAGCGCCAGGGGCCAGCGCGGCCGCGACGTCGAGGATCGGCGGCAGCGCTTGGTAGACGACGTCGATGGCGGCGAGCGCCTCGGTGGCGATCTCCAGTGACGTCGCGGCCACCGCGGCCACCGGCTGACCCGCGAAGCGGACCCGATCGCGCGCGAACACCGTCTCGTCCTTCACGGCGCCGCCGTAGCGGACGTCGGGGACGTCCAAGGCCGTGATGACCGTGCGCACGCCGGGAATCCGCGCGGCGCGGCTCACGTCGATGCGGACGAGGCGGGCGTGCGGCTCGCGGCTCCTCAGCAGAGCGCCATACAGCATGCCCGGCAGCGAAAAGTCCGCGGCGTAGACGGCGGTGCCCGACACCTTGCCGGCCGCATCCATGCGGGGCAGCGAGTGTCCGAGGACGCGCGTTTCCGTCATGATCGCATCGCGCGCGCCGCGCTCATGACCGCGTCGGCGATCTTTTGGTACCCCGTGCAGCGGCAGAGGTTCCCGGCCAGCGCCTCGCGGACCTCGGTCTCGGTCGGCTCCGGGTTCTCCTCGAGGTACGCCTTCGCGGAGAGGATCATCCCCGGGATGCAGTACCCGCACTGCACGGCGCCCTGATCTATGAACGCCTGCTGAAGGGCGTGCATCTCACCCGGCGCGGCGAGGCCTTCGATGGTGACGATCGAGCGTCCGCGGCACTGGGCCGCCAGCACGATGCATGCGTTGACCGCGAGGCCGTCGAGGAGCACCGTACACACGCCGCACTCGGCTTCGAGGCAGTTCTCCTTGGTGCCGGTCAGTCCGAGGTCCGCCCGCAGCACGTCGAGCAGCGTGCGATGCGGCTCGGCGAGCACCTGGTGGGTCTCCCCGTTCACGGTGAGCGTGAGGGCCATGCTCATCACGACACCCCGCCGCGGATTCGCTCGGCGCACCGGGCGAGCGCGCGCGGCACCAGGTTCGTCACGAGCAGCGCGCGGTAGCGCGCCGAGGCGCGCACGTCGCTGATCGGCCGGCACTCGGTGCCGGCGATCCGTGCCGCCTCTCGCATCGTCTCCTCGGTGAGCGCGTGGCCTTCGAGGCTTCGCTCCGCCGCCCGCGCACGGATCGCGGTGGGCGCGACGGCGCCGAGCGCGATGCGCACGTCCTCGCAGCGTTCCAGTCTCGGGTCCAGCGTCACCCGCGCGGCTACGCAGACGAGGGAGATCTCCATAGCGCGCCTCCGGCCGGCCTTGAGAAAGGCCGTCGCCGAGCGCTCCGGCAGGCGCGGAAAGGCGACGCGCGTCAGCAGCTCGTCCGGCCGTCGAGCCGTGACGCCGGGCCCCGACGCAAATCCATCGAGCGGCAGCGTCCGCTCGCCGCCGGGACCGAGGCACGTCACGGTGGCCTCGAGCGTCAAGAGGACGGGAACCACGTCCGCGGCAGGCGAGGCGTTGACGACGTTG
>DATHGT010000071.1:0-28559 GCA_035317605.1 Candidatus Acidiferrum sp.
CATCGGCCGGCACCGTCTAGAACTCGATGCGCGCGCCGAGCTCGACGACGCGGTTCGGCGGGAGGCCGAAGAAATCCGCGGCCGAGCCGGCATTGCGCTGCATGAACGCGAACAGCCACTTCCGCCACCGCATCATGCGCGCGGTCCCCACGGGCAGGAGCTGGGGACGTCCGACGTAGTAGGTCGTGTCCTCGGGCTCGGCCCGCATGCCGAGGTCGCGGCACCGCGCGACGATCTCCTGCACGTGCGGCCGCTCCATGAAGCCGTAGCTCGCCTTGACGCGGTGGAACCCGTCGGGTAGACGTTCGACCTCGATACGCTCGTCGTCTCGGACTTCCGGCACCTCCTCGGTCAGGATCGACAGCAGGATGATCTCCTCCTGCAGCGCCTTGTTGAGGCGGAGGTGTCGGATGAGCACGAGCGGCGCGCCCTCCAATCCCGCCGTGAGGAACACGGCGGTCCCCGGCACGCGCGGCGGGCGCGTCCGCTCCACCTCCGCGAGGAAGCGATCGAGCGGCATCGCGGCTTCCGAGAGGATCCCGCTCACGATCCGCACGCCGCGATTCCACGTCGTCATGACCAGGAAGATGCCACCGGCGATGACGAGCGGCACCCAGCCCCCGTGCTCGATCTTCACGAGGTTGGCCGCGAGAAACACCAGGTCGATGGCGAGGAAGGCCCCGACGAGGCTGCCGGCGAGCAGGCGCGACCAGCGCCAGCGGCGGCGCGCGATGATGTAGAAGAGCATGGACGTGATGGCCATCGTGCCCGTCACCGCGATGCCGTAGGCGGCGCCCAGGGCTCCCGACGAGCGGAAGCCGAGGACGAGCAGGAGGCAGCCGACCATCAGCGCCGCATTGACGTCCGGCATGTAGATCTGCCCGACCTGAACGCGCGAGGTGTGGACGATCGGCAGCCGCGGGCAGAAGCGGAGCTGCATGCATTGCTGCGTCAGGGAGAACGCCCCCGAGATGAGCGCCTGCGAGGCCACGATCGTCGCGAGGGTCGCGATCACCAGGAGCGGGTACAGAAAGACGCCGGGAGCGAGCAGGTAGAATGGATGCTGGACGGCACCGGGCACGCGGAGGAGGATCGCGCCCTGCCCGAAATAGTTGAGGAGCAGCGCGGGTAGCACGAAGCCGAGCCAGGCCAGACGGATGGGCCGGCGCCCGAAGTGCCCCATGTCCGCGTAGAGGGCCTCGGCCCCGGTGACGGCCAGGACCACGGCACCCAGGACGAGGAAGCCGCCCCAGCCGTGGTCGAGGAAAAACCGCAGCGCGTACCACGGATTGAGCGCGAGGAGGATCCGGGGCGCGCGGAGGATCTCCACCGTCCCGAGGACGGCGATCGTCACGAACCAGACGACCATGACGGGACCGAAGACGCCGCCCAGGCGGGCCGTTCCGTATTTCTGGACGTGAAAGAGCAGGAAGAGGATCACGAGCGTGAGCGGCACGACCAGGTGCGCGAGCGCCGGGGTGGCGACCTCGAGGCCCTCGATGGCGCTCAGGACCGAGATCGACGGAGTGATGACGCCGTCGCCGTAGAGCAGCGCCGCGCCGAAGAGCCCGAGCGCGATGACGGCGGGGCGGACGGCCCGTTCCCCATGCAGGCGGCGAAATCTCAGGACGAGGGCGAGCAGCGCGAGGATCCCGCCCTCGCCCCGGTTGTCGAGCCGCATGATGAAGACGATGTACTTGACGCTGACGACCACGATCAACGCCCAGGCGATCAGCGAGAGCACGCCGTAGACGGTGGGGACGTCCGGGCGCAAGCCATACGCGGGCTTGAAGCACTCGCGGATGGCATAGAGCGGGCTGGTCCCGATGTCGCCGTAGACGACCCCGAGCGCGGTCAGGGACAAGGTGAGGAGACGCCGCCCGCGCTCCGTGCCATGGGCCGTCGGCCGCGGGCGCCGGGCGTGCGGAGCCGCGGTCGCGGCCGATGCCGTCAGGCCGCTCAACGAGCCGAGCCTGCGAGCAAGGCCCGCTGGATGACGACCTGCGCCTCCTCCTGGATTCGGTGTAGATGATCGCGATCCTTGAAGCTTTCCGCATAGAGCTTGTACACGTCCTCGGTTCCCGACGGGCGGGCCGCGAACCATCCGCCCGCAGTGATCACCTTCAGGCCCCCGATGGCGGCGTCGTTGCCCGGCGCCGTCGTCAACAGGCTCGTGATCTTCTCGCCCGCCAGCTCGGAGGCGGTGATCTGTCGCGGCGAGAGCTTGGCCAGCATCGCCTTCTGCTCGGGGGTGGCCGGCGCGTCGATGCGCTCGTACGCGGACTCGCCGAATTCGGCCGTGAGCTCCCGGTAGAGCTCGCCCGGATCGCGCCCCATGACCGCGGTCATCTCCGCGGCGAGGAGGCCGAGGACGATCCCGTCCTTGTCAGTAGTCCACACCGTCCCGTCGCGGCGGAGGAACGACGCCCCCGCGCTTTCCTCACCCCCGAAGCCGAGGGACCCGTCGGTGAGCCCGTCGACGAACCACTTGAAGCCGACCGGCGTCTCCACGAGCCGACGCCCGAGCCGGGTGGCCACGCGGTCGATCATGCCGCTACTCACCACCGTCTTGCCGACTCCCGCCTGCTTCGGCCATTCCGGTCGATGGGTGAACAGGTAGGAAATGGCGACGGCGAGGTAGTGGTTGGGGTTCAGGAGGCCGGAGCTCCTGGCCACGATGCCGTGCCGGTCGTGGTCGGGATCGCACGCCCACGCGACGTCGAAGCGATCCTTGAGCGCGATCAGTCGCTGCATGGCATAGACCGACGAGCAGTCCATGCGGATCTTGCCGTCCCAGTCGACCGTCATGAAACGGAACGTCGGATCGACCACGTCGCTCACCACGGTCAGCGGAATCTCGTAGCGCTCGCCGATCATGGTCCAGTAGTGCGCTCCCGCGCCTCCCAAGGGATCGACGCCGAGGGTGATCCCGGCGCCGCGGAGGACGTCCAGGTCGACGACACTTCCCAGGTCGGCGATGTAGGCGTCCATGTAGTCGTGACGATGCGTGGTGGGCGCGCGGCGCGCGCGCTCGAACGGGGTCCGCTTCACGCCCACGAGATCCTTGGCGAGCAGCGCATTGGCCTGATCCTGGATCCACTCGGTCACGTCGGTCGCGGCGGGGCCGCCGTTCGGCGGGTTGTACTTGAAGCCGCCGTCCTCGGGAGGATTGTGCGAGGGCGTCACGACGATTCCGTCGGCGAGGCCGCCGGGGCGGCGCTGGTTATACGTGAGAATGGCGTGCGAGATGACGGGCGTGGGCGTGTACCCGTCGCGATCGTCGATCATCACGTCCACCCCGTTGGCGGCCAGCACCTCGAGGGCGCTGGCCAGGGCCGACTCCGAGAGCGCGTGAGTGTCGATCCCGAGGAACAGGGGGCCGTCGATCCCGTGCCGCTGGCGGTACATGCAGATGGCCTGGGTGATGGCCAGGATGTGAGTCTCGTTGAAGGCGCCGTCCAGTGCTGAGCCGCGATGGCCGGAGGTTCCGAACGTCACCCGCTGCGCGGGGATCGAGAGATCCGGCCGCTCCGTGTAGTACGCCCTCATGAGCCGCGGGATGTTGGCCAGCATCGCGGGCTCGGGGAGCTTTCCCGCCCGGGGATTTGGTTGAACCATCATCGCGTGCCGACGATCCGCGTCCAGCGAGACTTACACCAGCTCGCGCACCTTGTCGGCGAGGACGGTGAGCGCGATCTTCTCGCGGTTCGGCTCGCCCCGGAGGAGCGACCGGGCGAACATCATCGCCTGCTCCGCCGTAATCTTCGGGGGCATGGGCGGCTCGAAGGGATCGACGACGGCTTCGATCACCACCGGACCCTCCGTGGCGAGCGCCTGGTCGAGGACCGCGCCGCACCGCGCGGGGTCGTCGATGGTGAAGCCGGTGGCCCCGCACGCGCGCGCGAAGGCCGCGAAGTCGATGGGCTGGAGGTCCACGCCGAATTCCGGATTGCCCAGGAACACCATCTGCTCCCACTTGATCATCCCGAGAGTGTTGTTCTTGATGATGACGATCTTGACGGGCAGGCGGTACTTCACGGCGGTGGCGAGCTCCGCCATCAGCATCGAGAAGCCGCCATCACCCACGAAGGCGACGACTTGGCGCTCGGGATACGCCACCTGCGCGGCGATGGCATACGGAAGTCCGTTGGCCATGGTGGCGAGGTTGCCCGAGAGCGAGTACATCTGCCCCCGCCGCGCGGGGATGTGGCGGGCGCACCACGTGGTGATGGTGCCGCTGTCGGACGCGACGATGGCGTCGTCGCGGAGTCGCTTACCCAGCTCGTGGGCGACGACCTGCGGCTTCATCGGCATGTCCGGCCGGGTGCCCCGTTCCAGCATCAGCGCGTTCCAGTCCTTCATTCCCTTCTGCGCGCGCTCGAGGAAGGCGCGGTCGCGCTTACCCTCGAGCATGGGCAGGAGCGCCGCCAGCGTGCGGCGGCTGTCACCCACGAGACCGGCCTCGACGGGGTAGCGGAGGCCGACGCGCATGGGATCCAGCTCGATCTGCACGCCGCGCGCCTGGCCGGGCTTCGGAAAGAACTCGATGTAGGGGAACGACGTGCCGACCATCAGCAGCGTGTCGCACTCCTCGATGGCCTTCTGCGAGGGGAGCGTGCCGAGAAGCCCGATCCCGCCCGTGGTGTACGGGCTGTCGTCGGGCACCGCCGCCTTGCCAAGGAGCGGCTTCACGATGGGCGCGGCGAGCAACTCCGCCACCTGCTCCAGTGCGTCGGTCGCGCCCAGGGCACCACGGCCGGCCAGGATGACCACCTTCTTGCCCGCGTTCAGGATGTCGGCGGCGCGGCGGAGCTCGTCGGCGGCGGGCAGGCGCGCGCCGCGCGCCTGCACATCGGACGTGTGGTGGGGAACGTTGCGCTTGGAGTGCTTGCGGCTGACCTCCAAATCTTGAAGGTCGACGGGGAACGTGATGTGAGCCACCCCCTGGTAGCTCAGCGCGGTGCGACAGGCGAGGTCCGCGATGTTCTCGACGTGGCTCGGGCCCATGATCCGCTCGTTGAACTTCGCCACGTCCATGAACAGGCGGTCCAGGGCGACGTCCTGCTGCGTGTGCGTGCCGATCAGATCGTGGAAGGCCATGCCCGTGATGGCGAGCACGGGCTGTCCGTCGAGGGCAGCGTCGTAGAGGCCGTTGAGCAGGTGGATGCCGCCCGGACCGGAGGTGGCGAGACAGACGCCGAGCTTGCCCGTGAACTTCGCGTAGCCGCACGCCATCAGGGCGGCCGCTTCCTCGTGCCGCACCTGCACGAAGCGGATCTTGTCCTGCCGGGTGCGCAGCGCCTCCATGATGCCGTTGATGCCGTCACCGGGCAGTCCGAAGATCACTTCGACGCCCCAGTCGTGGATCGTGTCGATCAGGACACCGGCCGCTGTATCCGCCATGAAGCGCTTGTACTCCGGAAACTACGAGAGAGCCGTAGGGGCTACGCTGTCACCCAAGACCTCGCGGGCGGCCGCGGCCTGGGCCTCGTCGTTCGGCAGCGCGATGAGCACCGTCTTCCCTCGCCGCACCGCGTCTTCGTAGACCAGCCACTCGTCCTTGGGAAGCCCATTCGCCATCGCATGCTCCATCGCCGTACCGACGACGGCACCGGTCGCACCGACGAGCGCCGCGCCGAGAATGCCCGCCGCGATCACCGGGCCGATACCGGGAATGAAGCCCGCCGCCATCGCCGCGATCACCTGCATTCCGCCGGCCGCACCCGCGGCTCCGCCCACGACGCCACCAATGGCGGCGCCCATGCCCGATCGTTCGCCTTCGTCGGTCACAATCGTTGATACGTCCGGGTGCGATCCTGGCGCGAGGAGGTTCAAGTGATCCGCACTGAACCCTCGGGCGTGCAGGCGCTCGGCGGCGCGCTCGCCGTCTTTATACGAAGCGAAAATTCCTCCCACGCTCTGCATGTCATGCTCCTCCTCGAGCCACTTGTCCTTGTGGAACGACGGCCTCGACAGCGCCGACGCGCGGCCTCACTCGTCTGGTTCCCTTCCTCCACTCTAAGATCGGGCCGGAGCGTCGCCTAGTGGACCTTCGTCCAACGCCGGGCACCGACCTGTTCCTTCGCGGGTCGGCGGCTTCACCTTGATGATGTGAGGCGTACCAGGGCGGCGAGCGCTATTGGGCCAAGGTCGAATAGTAACGATCCTGGGAACGCGGCTACAGTCGGTTGAGGAGGAAGGACATGAGCCTGCTCAGTCTGGTCATCACGTTGGTGGTGGTTGGGGTCCTGCTGTGGCTGCTCAACAATTACGTGCCGATGGATTCGAAGATCAAGATGATCATCAACGTCGTGGTGGTCATCGTGGTGGTCATCTGGCTCTTGCAGGCCCTCGGTCTCCTTGGGTCGTTGCAGAACATCCGCATACGGTGACGAGCGCGCGCTGCCGTTCGGTACGCGATGTGCGCGCCGAGCTGGACGACGCGATGCTGCGGTAGCCCGAAGACATGTCGTCCTCACCCGGGTGAAGATGTGGCTGATTCACAAGGCCTGGCTCTGACGGTCCGCCGATGGCCAGGACGAGGCCCGGAGGAGCGTGCGCCAGGTATGGCGCGCAATCATGCGCTCCTCGTCCGTGACCAGCACGCGAACGGTGCAGGGGCCGCCATCGGCGCTGATCACGGGCGCGCCCACGGCATTGAGGGCCGGGTCGATGCGGATCCCGAGGTGTTCGAGCCCGGCACAGATCGACCCACGGACGGGGGCGGCGCGCTCGCCGATGCCGCCCGTGAACACGAGGGAGTCGAGGCCTCCGAGCACGGCGGCGAGCGCGCCGATCGCCTTGCGCGCCTGGTAGCAAAACATCTCGACGGCCAGCGCTGCGTCCGCGTGGTCGGCTCGCTGCGCGAGCAGCGCCTTCATGTCACTGGTGGAGCCGGACACGCCGAGCAGCCCGGCCTCGTGGTTCACGAGGTGCTCGAGGGACCTCGCGTCGTGTCCTTCACCGAGCAGGTGAATCAGGAGGCCGGGATCGAGATCGCCGGTGCGCGTGCCCATCATGAAACCGCCGGTCGGCGTGAGCCCCATCGTCGTGTCGAGTGGCTCTCCGTTCTTGACGGCAACCATGCTGGCGCCGTTGCCGAGATGGGCGAGGACGGCGCGGCCGAGCGGGCCCGCACCAAGCGTCTCGACGAGATATTCGTACGAGAGGCCATGGAATCCGTAGCGGCGAAGCCCTTGGTCCTCGAACCTGCGCGGCAGCGGAAAGCGGCGGGCGACCTCCGGCAGGCCGCGATGAAACCCGGTGTCGAAGCAGACGACCTGGGGCAGATGCGGAAAGCGAGCGGCGACCGCGTCGATGCCGGAGAGCTCCGCGGGCAGGTGCAGCGGGGCGAAGCGTGTGGCGCGCCGGAGGGCGGCGAGGAGCGCGGCATCGACGACTTCGGGCGTGTCGTGCGCGGGCCCGCCATGCACGATGCGGTGACCGACGGCGGTCGGAAGGGCGAGATGATGCTCCTCGAGCAGCGCGAAGGCCGCGGAGATCGCGGACGCGTGATCCGCGTACACGGAGCCACGCTCCCTCGGCCGCGCATCCCCGTCGAGCCGCAGCCACGCGTGTCCGGCGGGAAGGCCAATGCCCTCGACGGCGCCATCGGCGATTCGTCGCTCGCCCTCGCCTCGAAACCGGAAGAGGGCGAACTTCAGCGACGACGAGCCGCTGTTCATGGCGAGGACGAGGGGCTCGATCAAGCCTTCGGCCACGTCCACTCTCGAATCGCGGGCATGTCCTCGAGGTGCTCGACGATGTACTCGGCGTGCGCCTTCAGCGCCGCGTGGCAGGCATCGATGAGGGCGGCGGCATTGTCCGGCGGCCGTCGCGTGCGCTTCAAGGCTTCGATGCACAGGTGATAGCGGCTCGTCCGGTTCAAGACGACCATGTCGAACGGCGTCGTCGTCGTGCCTTCCTCGATGTAGCCCCGCACGTGGAAGCGGGCGGCGTTGGGCCGCCCGTGCAGGAACTGGTGAATGGCGCCCGGATAGCCATGAAACGCGAAGACGACGTCGGTGTCGCGGGTGAAGAGCTCAACGAAGCGGGCGTCGGGCATCCCGTGGGGGTGCTCGCTCGGGGAGAAGAGCGTCATCAAGTCGACCACGTTCACGACGCGCACGCGCAGGTCGGGAGCGTGCCGCTTGAGCCACGAGGCGGCCGCCACGGTCTCGAGGGTGGGGATGTCGCCCGCGGCCGCGAGCACGATGTCGGGCTCGCCGTCGCCGGCGGAGCTCGCCCACGCCCAGGCCGACGCTCCGCGCGCGCAATGGTCGCGGGCCGCGTCGATGTCGAGCCACTGCAGCTGCGGCTGCTTGTCGATGATGATCAGGTTGACGTAGTTCCGGCTGCGCAGGCAGTGGTCGGCCACCGAGAGGAGGCAGTTCGCGTCCGGCGGCAGATACACGCGCGCGACGGTTCCCTTCTTGGAGATGATCGCGTCCATGAAGCCGGGGCCCTGGTGGCTGAAGCCGTTGTGGTCGTTGCGCCAGCAGGTCGACGTGAGCAGGTAGTTGAGCGACGCCACCGGCTCCCGCCAGGGGAGGCCGGCGGATACCTGGAGCCACTTGGCGTGCTGCGTGGCCATGGACGCGACGACGAGGGCGAAGGCCTCGTACGTCGCGAAGAGGCCGTGCCGCCCCGTGAGGACGTAGCCTTCCAGCCATCCCTGGCAGTTGTGCTCGCTGAGCACCTCCATGACCCGGCCATCGGGAGCGACGTGATCGTCGCTCGCGAAGGTCGGGGCGACCAGGCAGCGATTCTCCACCTCGTACACGGCCCCCAATCGGTTCGAGTTCGTCTCATCCGGGCAGAAGAGGCGGAAATTCTTGCCGGAGGCATTCTTCGTGAACACGTCTCGCAGCAGCGCACCGAGGGATCTCGTCGACTCGAGCTGCTGCGTGGCCGGCGCGTTCACCGGGACCGCGTACCTGGTGATGTCGGGCATCTCCAGGGGGACGAGAAGCTTGCCGCCGTTGGCGTGCGGGTTCGCCCCCATCCGGCGGTCGCCCGCGGGCGCGAGCTCCGCGAGGGCCTGCACGAGCCGGCCACGGTCGTCGAAGAGCTCCGCGGGGCGGTAGCTCTTCATCCACGCTTCGAGCATCGCCAGGTGCTCGGGGTTCGTGGTGACGTTCGAGAGCGGGACCTGGTGCGCGCGGAACGTTCCCTCGACGGGCTTGCCATCGACGACCTTCGGCCCGGTCCAGCCCTTGGGCGTACGCAGGACGATCGCCGGCCAGGAAGGCCGCTGCCGAAAGCCGTGCGCGCGCGCGTCCTTCTGGATCAGGCGAATCTTCGCGTAGCAGCGCTCCAGCACGTCGGCGAAGTCGGCGTGGACGTGCTGCGGATCGTCGCCGTCCACGAAGTGAACGTCGTAGCCATGCCCCGCGAGGACGCTGCGGATCGTGTCGTCGGCCGCGCGGCCGAGCACGGTGGGCCCGGCGATCTTGTAGCCGTTCAGATGGAGCACGGGGAGCACCGCGCCGTCACGCACGGGGTTCAAGAAGCTGACGCCCTTCCAGGATCCCTCGAGCGGTCCGGTCTCGGCCTCGCCGTCGCCGACGACGGCGACGGCGATCAGGTCCGGATTGTCGAACGCCGCGCCGAACGCGTGGGTGAGCACGTAACCGAGCTCTCCGCCCTCGTGGATCGAGCCCGGCGTCTGCGGGCTGACGTGGCTCGGGATCCCCGATGGCGTCGAGAACTGCCGAAACAAGCGGCGGAGCCCGTCGTCATCCCGCGTCACCTTCGGGTAGATCTCCGTGTACGTCCCCTCGAGGTAGACGTTGGCGACCACGGCCGGCCCTCCGTGCCCGGGCCCGGCGAGAAAGATGACGTCCGCGTCGTGCGCTCGAATGAGCCGATTCAGATGCGCGTAGACGAGATTCAGCCCCGGTGACGTGCCCCAGTGGCCGAGGAGCCGCGGCTTGACGTGAGCCGGCGCCAGCGGCTCACGAAGCAGAGGGTTCGCGCGAAGATAGATCTGCCCGACGGTGAGGTAGTTCGCCGCGCGCCAGTACGCGTCGATCGCGGCCAGCTCCGCACCCGAAAGAGGCGTGGTGAGAGCGGTAGCGCGCGCGCTACGCGCCGGGCGCTTCGGCGGCGGTCGGGCTCGCCGGCTGGAAATCGACATGCTCCAGCAGTGCCGGCGTGACCGTCTCGCCCCCGAGGATCTTCGTCAGTTCCGCCGCGTCCGCGATCGGGCCGTGCGCGACGCGATGACGAATGATCGTGTCGCTCTCGGCCTGATGAAGGCCGGGAATCTCCAGCAACTCCTCAGGATTGGCGAGGTTGATCCGTGTCTTTTCCATGCTGATCTCCTTGACGGTCATGGCCGGCCCGTGGGGCTCCCCGCCGTCGTCGCGGCGGCGGGTGCGTCCTGGATCGGCACGAGGTAGTCGGCCGCGCTATCGTCCGAGGACTTGCTTCATCTGGCCCATCTTCTTCTGAACGGATGCTACCGGCGCCAACGCGAATACCCCCATCCACCTCCGCCGAGGAGGAACAGCACCAGAAGGACGATCAACAAGGTTTCCATGTGTCATCACCTCCCACCACTGCGTCTCACTCTACGGTCGGGCCGGAGCGTCGCCTAGTGGACCTTCGTCCAGTGCCGGGGACTGCGGCGAAGGTCCAATAGGCGGCCGGAAGACGGTCGACTAGATTCAAGGAAAGGAGACTACGACGATGCGCTACGCGACAATCCTCGGTGCTGCGGTGTTCGCCTCGGTGGCGGTGGTGGCCACGCCGACCTACGTCCACTCCCAATCGACCGGCGACAAGGTGGAGCAGAAGGCACAGCAGACCTGGCAGAAGACCAAAGACGTGACGCGCGGCGCGAAGTCAGAGGTCAGCGACTCGTGGCTGACCGCGAAGACCAAGATCGCGCTGTACGCCGATGAGCGGGTCAAGGGCCGACAGGTCGGCGTCGAGACGGTCAAGGGCGTCGTCACGCTCCGGGGCAAGGTCGATTCGGACGAGGCGAAGACCACGGCCGCGTCCCTGGCGGAGCGTATCGAGGGCGTCAAGAGCGTGAGGAATGACCTACAGGTGGTGGCACCGGAGGACCGGAAGGCCGTGGATGTCAGCGACAAGGACATCACCAGCCAGGTCCAGGATCGCTTGTCGAAGGATCCGCGGCTCACGAAGGTCGACGTGCGCACCGATGGGGGTGTGGTCAGCCTGACCGGTCACGTGCCGGGCATCGGCGCCAGCGCCCACGCCTCGGAGATCGCGCGCGAGGTGCCGAGCGTCCGCTCCGTCAAGAACGAGCTGATCTATGACGGCGCCAGGCGCAACGGCAACGCTTCGAGGTCCCGATCGGCCGGCGGCGTGATGGCGACGCAGCAAGCCCTGAAAGAGAAGGGCTTCGATCCGGGCCCGATCGACGGCGTCATGGGTCTGAAGACCGTCTCCGCGCTGAAGGACTATCAGAAGTCGGAGAATCTGGCGATGACCGGCCGGATGGATCGCGCCACGACGGCCAAGCTCACGGCGAAGGCGAAGTGAGGTCCGGCACCTCACAGATCTCGTGGTGATCGTGAGCGGCGATCTTGATGAAGCGTTCGGTCTGACTGGGATGGACGGAGAGCTGGGCGGCGAGCGCATCCGCCGTCATGCGGCTGCGGATCGCCATCGCCGCCATCTGGATGAGCTCGGCAGCGGCATAGTTCACCATCTGGACGCCGAGCAGCCGCTCGTCCGCGGCGTCGAACACCAGCTTGAGATACCCGTCGTCCTCGCCGGTGGCCCGGCCGTTCGACGCTCCCCGCATGTCGTGGGTCGCGACGTGGCACCGGACGCCGCTGGCCTCCACCTCCCGGTGGGTCAGGCCGACCTTGGCGACCTCCGGTGTCGTGAAGATCGTCTGGGGCACGATCCGTTCGTCGATGGTCGACCGGTCGCCTTCGAGCGCGTTGTGAGCGGCGAGACGACCCTCGTACGCGGCCACCGGCGTGAGCTGCGCGTTGCCGGCGGCGTCCCCCGCGGCGTAGATGTGCGCCACGGACGTCCGCAGAGAGGGACTGACCGCGAGGCCGAGGTGGCCCATCTCGAGACCGAGGCGTTCGGCGCCGAGCGTTTCGGGTGTCCACCGGCGTCCGATGGCCAGGCAGGCCTGGTCCGCGGTCAACGCCCGCGGCTCGCCGTGGTGCGTGAAGTGCGTGGTCACGGCGCCTCGTGTTCCGGAGAAGCCCGTGACCGTCGCGCCGAGGTGAAACGTGACGCGTCGGCTCTCGAGAATCTTCCTGACATAGGCGGCGATGTCCGGGTCGAACGCCGGAAGGATTTCGCTCTCCTGGCCGATGACCGTGACGTCAGCGCCGAAATCGCTGAACGCGCCGGCCATCTCGAGACCGATGGCTCCCGCGCCGACGATGACCAGACGCGTCGGAAAGACGGGAAGGAACAGGATCTCGTCCGACGTGATCGTCGCCTCGACGCCCGGTACCGGCGGCGTGACGGGCGCGGAGCCCGCACCGATGATGATCTTCTCGCCCCACAGGGCCGAGCCGTTCACGGCGATCGTGTGCGGATCGCTGAACCTGGCCTCTCCCAGGACGATCTCGGCCCCGGCGTGGGCGAGCGACGCGGGGAGCGGTTGAAACTCCTTGACGATGTCGTGTTGCCGGCGGACGACCGTGGACCAGTCCAGATCGACCGCACAGGTGGTCGTCCCGAACCGCGCCGCGTCCTTCACGAGCCGATGAATACGCGCTGACCTTACCAAGGTCTTTTTCGGGATTCACCCCCGGTTGACGCACGTGCCGCCGAGCGGGCCTCGGTCGACGAGCACGGTCCGGCCCTCGAGGGTGACGGCCGTTTTCAACGCGTTGATGCCGGCGGCTCCGCCGCCGATGATGACCAGATCGTAGCGCTCCAAGGCGATCCTCCTGTGGTGCTCCAAGTGTTTCAGGCCTGAGTCTAGGCGACATCATCGGGGAATTGCCTGGTGGACCTTGGTCCCATACGATCTGCGCACAGCGAAGCGCGTGGGAGGGTTGGCCGAAGGTCCACTAGGCGGGCGGAATGATAGCGCCTAGAGTGGAAATCAGGGCGAGCCCGAACGACAGTCGTCACGTCGAATCCTCGCGATGGGTCTCTGGATTCTCACACGAGCGTGAAAAGGAGTCGCTGATGTTCGTGATCTTGTTCGTCGTCCTCTTCGTGCTGTGGCTCCTCGGTTGGTTCACCTTCCATGCCGCCGGGGCATTGATTCACGTCCTGCTCGTCGTCGCCGTCATCTTCCTGGTCATCCACTTCGTGAGGGGTCGGAGGTAGACGACCGCCGATCGCGGGGGTCGTGAGGTCCCCTCACGGCTGCGCGTGGTAGTTCACCATTTCGCCGGAGGACAAGGAGGAGAAGACCCATGGCGATCAGCAAGAAGGCTTCGGGCCGCACGACGTCACCGCAGCAAGACCAGGCCGGCCGGGACGCCGCCGCTCGTGCCGCCGGGCGTCAGCAGGCCGAGAACGCCTCGGCGCGCGACGCACAGGCCACGAAGAAGCAGTTTGCGAAGACCGGCGCGAAGGCCATCCAGGGCCACATCAAGGCGCGAGGGCAGAGGCAACAGGCCCGGCGCGATTCCCGCTGAAGGTCGGGAACCCTGAGGCTTGCGTGCCCCAGGTGTGACGCGCGTACCCGGTCATCCACCGGCGCCGGAGCGCCCCGCGTACGTGCCCGTCCGACTCGGGCGCGGTCGATCTCCGCGATCACCTCGCCGCCGAAGAGCAGGATGCGTATCTGCCCCACCGGCAACACCATGTAGAACGCGGTCAGCAGCAGGGCAAACCCGACGACGCCACGAACAGCGGCACGATCGCCAGCAGCGTGTAGTAGGCGACCGCGCCGGCCAGGAGAAATCCCTTGCTCTGCCAGAAGCCGGACACCACGCGCCCACCGAAGTCGAGGAGCGATCCCAAGATCAGCGCAAGGCGCCGAGCAGGTACAAGACCACCAGGATCAGCAGGACCGTCCCGACGACCCCCAGGCCCCCGCGCGACCCCCATCGAGAATACCCGTAGTAGCCGCCGCCTCCGCCGAACAACAGCAGGAGAACAATGAGGAGGATGAGCATCGACGGTCTCCTTTCAGTGTGTGACGACTACCCCGCGAGCTTGGATCCCATGACCCGCGATGGCCGGCTCAACGCAGGCCGCATTGGAACGTCACGGTCCTGCTTCCGTCGGGGTTGGTCACCACGCTCGACGTCATCGGCTGCGAGCCGTACTTCTGGCAGTAGGCGCTCGCGGTCTGCGACGCTTGCACCAACTCCTGATCCGTCCGATACGTGTAGCTCAGGCTGGGCGGGGTCGGCGGCGGCGCGGGAAGCGTGGTCCGCACGCACTCGAAGACCACGGCTTTGCTGCCGTCCGGATTGTTCGTGATGTTCGCGGTCCTCGGCGTCGTTTGATATTGACCGCAATACGTCGCCGCGTTCTGGTTGGCCTGAAGCAGTTCCTGGTCAGTCCGGTAGTTGTAGGTCACGCTCGGGTTGCTCGCCTGCACCGGCTGTTGCGACGTGGGCAACGGCCCACAGGAGGCCATGGCCCCGGCCGCCAACACCGCGACGGCCCACACGCTCGCTCTGGGAAAACGGCGAAGGATCATGCTCATCTGAAACCCTCCTTCACATCTCGGCTGCGTCATGCGTTGCTAGCTGCTGGTGCCCCGGCAAATCGCGTCCTGCCCGGCCCGGAGCGCCTCGTTCACATGCTCCCGCGTGTCCTGCAAGAATCCGTCGACGCGGCGCAGGGCCTCTCCACCGCGGTCCAGCACCTTCTCCGCCGTCTCCTCGACCGCCCGAACGCCTTCCGCGGCCTTCGTGCGCGCCCCGCGTGTCTTCTCCTCCATGTACACCTCGATCTGCCGTCCTCACAGCCACACGACAACCGCCCCCACGATCACTCCCACGACAAACACGCCACCGGTTCGCATCGTCGTCCTCCTCGTTGTCATGTCAGACGATCCCGTCACGACGGCTCGATCGGCCGTCACTTGATCCGCATGTCGTTCTTGACGGACCTCACGCCCGCGACCCCGCCGGCCACCTTGAGGGCACCGCGGGACCGTCAGCGGGAACGGCGGCCGCCGATGAACTGGAACACGATGACGATGACGGCGATCACGAGCAGGACATGGACGACTCCGCCGGCCGTATACGAAGTGACGAGGCCGAGCGCCCACAGCACCAGAAGAATCACCGCGATGGTCCACAGCATGGGATCCTCCTCTCTAAGTCATCCGCTGCCACGTCGCGTGCAACCGTGGTACCAGCCGAAATTGCCGACGATTCCGGAGGTTGGCGGGCGGGACGGCTTCCCCGAATGGGACCGTGTCGCTACACAACGGCATGGGTGCCCCACTTGGCCCGCCGACTCACCCGACGAACGGCCTCACCGAGTCGGTTTGGATTGGAGCGCCCGCGTTCACGGACTCCGCATGGATGGTATCGCACCGATGTCGGCGTTTCTCAGAAACCTGGGGCCTGCGCGCCTCACGTGTAACGCGCGTACCCCGTCATCGCCGCGGTGGACCTTGGTCCAATTGCTCGCGGGCCAGCCCCTGCACCAGAATTATCGCGGAGTGTAATGACCTATGGTCAAGGATCATGCGCGGATCATCGGGATCGTGATGCTCCTGGCCGCGCTCGGGCTGGGTGTCGGACTTGCCGGAGTGGCCACTCGTGGCGCCTGGGCCGAGCCAGCCGTCGACGCCGCGATCCGCTGCGCGCTCGGTCACGGACGGCCCGCCCTGGACGCCTGCGACGAAGCGATGCGCTCGCGCCGTCCGGTGGCGATCCGGGCCGAAGCCGCCTACAACAAAGGCGTCGAGCTCGGCGAGCTTGGCCGACACGAGGACGCGGTGGCGGCGTACCGCGCCGCCATTGACGTGAGGCCCGACTACGCCGCCGCCTTCACCAATCTGGGCTTCGCGCTCAGTCGTCTCGATCGCTGGGACGAAGCGCGACTCGCCTACGAGCAGGCCGTTCGGCTCGCGCCCGACGACGTCGAGGCTCGCTACGATCTTGGCGTGGCTCTGGTCGCGCTCGATCGGCCGGACGACGCGCTCCGCGAGTTCCGCCAGGTCCTCCGGCGTGCCCCCATGGACGCCGACGCGCACTACAACGTGGGACGCACCCTGAACAGCCTCGGGCGTCACGCGGAAGCGGCCCAGGCGTATCGCGAGGCGGTGCGAGCCCGGCCGATCTATGCCGACGCGTGGGGCAATCTCGGCCTCTCGGCCATCTTGATCGGGCAGTACGGCGAAGCGCGGGAAGCCTTTGAACGCGCGAGCGCGCTGGTGCCGGGATACTTCGATTCGCGCCCGATTCAGCGCCAGGCCTGGGAGCTCGTCTCTCGTCTCAGTCGTCGGCCCGATTCCCGCTAGGGGCTCGGAGGGGGAGGATCGTCGTGCGCTGGAGTGACATGCGGAGCAGCGACAACGTTGACGACCGCGAGAGCGCTGGGCCGGCGGGCCGCGGGCTCGGCGGGGGGGTGAAGCTCGGCGGCGTGGGTCTCATTGTCGTCGTGGCGATCAGCTATTTCCTCGGGCTCAATCCCCTGGACGTGCTGGACTCGCTCCAGGGCGGCGCTCCGCCGGCGGCGCCCACCCAGAGTGTGCCGCCGCCGACGGCGTCCGGGCCGGCGGCCCGCGACGAAGGCAAGGAGTTCATCGTCCACATTCTGGGCGACACCGAGGACACCTGGAAGAAGCTCTTCGCGCAGATGGGCCGCGAGTACCGCCCGCCCCAGCTCGTGCTGTTCCGGGGCGCGGTGCAGTCGGCGTGCGGGACCGCCAGCTCGGCCGTCGGACCCTTCTACTGTTCGTCGGACAGCCGTGTCTATCTCGATCGCTCGTTCTTCGAGGACCTCGCGCGGCGGTTCAAGGCGCCGGGTGAGTTCGCGCGCGCGTACGTGATCGCGCACGAGATCGGACACCACGTTCAGAAGCAGCTGGGGATCACGGAGAAGATGGCGCAGCAGCGCGCCCACGCGGGCGAGGCGCAAGGCAACGCGCTCTCGGTGCTGGTCGAGCTCCAGGCCGACTGCTTCGCCGGCGTCTGGGGCTACTTCGCGCGGCAGCGGAACCTGCTCGACCCGGGCGACGTGGAGTCCGGGCTCGGGGCCGCGGCCGCCATCGGCGACGACCGCCTCCAGCGGCAGTCGCGGGGCCACGTCTCGCCGGAGTCGTTCACCCACGGCTCCTCAGCCCAGCGCGTGCGCTGGTTCCGCACCGGGCTCGAGGCCGGTGACGTGCGCCGGTGCGATACCTTTACGACCGCCCGGCCGTGAGCCAGGGACGACACGAACGAGAGCACGGCCGGAGGAACCACGGGCGTACGTCGTAGGGCGAGTACAGCAGAAGGAACCTGGGCCAGCGCGTCGGGATGGACGAAGGTCCACTAGGCAGGGACGAGGACGTCGACTACAGTCAGATACGCGTGGTGAAACGGCTCGGTGTCGGCGCGGGGGTTTCTGTCGCTTCCTCCCGCATCATCGGCCTCCGAAGCGGAGCGACGTCAGGAGGCCGAACGAGACCGGCCGCACCACCGTTCCCGGCCTTCGAAGCTCCGGGACGATGAAGACGCGAAGCACGGCGACGCCGGAGCGCCACTCCCACAACCCGATCGTCCGGTACTTCCGCGTCCTCGGCCCCGGGCTGATCACCGGCGCGGCGGACGACGATCCCAGCGGGATCACGGCGTACTCGGTGGCGGGCGCCTCGCTCGGTCACTCGATGCTCTGGATGGCGTGGGTGACGTATCCGCTGATGGCGGCGGTCCAGCTCGTCTGTGCGCGCATCGGGATGGTGTCCGGCCAGGGTCTCGCGGGCGCGATCCGCACGCGGTACCCACGTCCGTTCCTGTATGCCGCGTGCGTCGTTCTCCTGGTGGCCAACGTGTTCAACATCGGCGCCGATCTGGCCGGAATGGCCGACGCGGTGGAGATGGTGACCGGGCTCCCTTCCCATATGTTCGTGCCGGTCTTTGGCCTCGTCATGCTCGTGGGGACGGTCTACCTGCGCTATGAGGTGTTCGCCCGATACCTGAAGTGGCTCACCGCGGCACTCTTCGCCTACATCATCACGGCCTTCCTGGCGCGCCCCGACTGGCGCCTCACGCTGACCGCGACACTGGTGCCGTCCTTCGTGTGGAAGCGGGAGTGGATCGCCACGTTCGTGGGCATCCTGGGCACGACGATCTCGCCCTATCTGTTCTTCTGGCAGGCGTCGCAGGAGGTCGAGGAGGAGCGCGCGATGGGGCGCTCGACCCTCGCGGCACGGCGGGGGGCGACCGCGCACGAGCTGAGCGACGCGAGGATCGACGTGAACGTCGGGATGTTCTTCTCGAACGTCGTCATGTACTTCATCATCCTCACCACCGCCTCGACCCTGTTCCGATCGGGAGTCCGCGACATCGAGACCAGCCGTCAGGCGGCCGAGGCGCTGCGTCCGCTGGCCGGCGAATGGGCGTACCTGCTCTTCACGGTCGGCATCGTGGGCACGGGTCTTCTCTCCGTGCCCATCCTGGCCGGCTCGGCCGCCTTCGCGGTGGCGGAGCTCTTCAACTGGCGGTCCGGCCTCGATCTGCGCCCCGGGCAGGCGTGGCGGTTCTACGTCGTCATCGTGATGTCGTTCGTGGCGGGCATGGCCTTCGATCTCTTCGGCCTGAACCCGATCCGCCTGCTCGTCTTCTCGGCGGTCTTGAACGGTCTGCTCGCCCCGCCCCTGATGATCCTCGTCATGCTCGTCGGGAACAACCGGGCGATCATGGGCGAGCACGTCAATGGCTTCTGGCTGAACGTGCTGGGGTGGACCGCCACCGCGGTCATGACGGCGGCCGCCGTGGCGTACTTCGCCAGCCTCCTGGGTTAGGGGACCTAGGTCCAATACGCACGCCCGCGTGATCCTGCTAAGACATGGGAAGGGTCGGTCAACGCCCTCGAGATTCGGAATGGCCCGAACACGAACACGTCGCCGCAAACACGACTTCATCCATCAGCATTCGCTGAGCATCGCCGCCGCCGGCATCCTGACGTTGTGGATTTGTCTGTACAGCGTCTCGAGCCCCGGCACCCATCTCGGTTCATTGTTCGGCAATGCCATCGCGGACTGGTCGGGCGTCGTGATCATGGTCTTTGCGACCAAGTACTTGTACGAGAAGGGCTCGGCCGAGAGCCGGCGTCCACCGAAGACCCTCTTGGGCCCGGTCTGGAAGCGACTGCGCGATCACTCGCTGAGTCTGTTCCTCGTTCTCACGGGGATCGGATGGATTGCCCTCTATGCCTCGATGGACTCTGAAGCCAAGTGGGGCCAGGTCGTGGGCAACCTGCTTTCGGAATGGACGCAGATTTTCGGCCTCGTGCTGCTGACCAAACGGCTGATCGAGCGCCACTCGAAGGAGAGCTCCCGGTGACGGGTTGGGGAACCATCGCGCTCATCGTCGCGGGCTTGTACTGGCTGCAGGCCGTGCTGATCCCGATTGCGCTGGCCGTCCTGCTCACGTTCCTCTTGAGTCCCGTGGTGGGCGCCCTCCAGCGGCGAGGGCTGGGTCGGGTGCCGTCGGTCCTCGTGACGGTCGTCCTCGCCCTCTCGGTCCTGGGCGGGGTCGGCTGGACGCTCACCCGCCAGCTGGTGACGCTCGCGAACGAGCTGCCGCGGTACAGCCTGAACATCCACCAACGAATCGCGGATCTTCGCGGGGCCAGCAAGGGCGGCTCCGTGGAGAAGGTTCAGAAGACGGTGGAAGACGTCGTCGGCGAGATCCAGAAGACGGACAAGTCGGGCGTGACGCGTCAAAAGCCCCTCGCCGTCATCCTGGAGCCCCCGTCCATCCTGGCCCACCTGCCGACCCTCCTCCAGGCGTTGGCGAGCGCGGTGGTCGTGACGGTGCTCGCGATCTTCATGCTGCTCGAGCGCCGGGAGCTCCGGGATCGAGTGATCTTGCTGATCGGCTATCGGCGGATGACGGCCACCACCAGAGCCCTGGACGAGGCCGGGACGCGCATCAGCCGGTACCTGCTCATGCAATCCACCATCAACGGCGGTTTCGGCGTGGCCGTGGGGCTCGGCCTCTTCCTGATCGGGGTTCCCTACCCCGTCATCTGGGGGGCCCTGGCCGCGGCCCTTCGATTCATCCCGTACGTGGGGTCGTTCGTTGCGGCGTTCCTGACGCTGGCCCTCAGTCTGGCGGTCTTCCCGGGATGGCTCCAGCCGGCGCTGGTCCTCGGTCTGTTCCTCGTCCTGGATCTCGTCGTCACGGTGATCGAGCCGTGGTTGTACGGTCACAGTGCAGGGATCTCGCAGGTCGCGCTCCTGATCGCGGTGATCTTCTGGACCTGGCTCTGGGGACCGGTCGGGCTGCTGCTGGCGACGCCCCTGACGGTCTGCCTCATCGTGCTCGGCAAGCACCTGCCCGCCCTGAGGTTCATCGTCACACTCATGGGTGACCGGCCGGTCATCGAGGCCAAGGCGCGCTATTACCAGCGACTGCTCGCGCGAGACCAGGACGAGGCGGCCGACATCGTCGAGGCCTACGTGAGCGCGGACGGACGGGAGTCGGTCTACGACGCGGTACTCCTCCCCGCGCTCTACTACGCCAAGCAGGACCGTGATCGCGGCCTGTTGAGCGAGGGTGACGCTCAGTTCGTGGGACAGGCGACCCGAGAGATCCTCGACGTCCTCGCCCACGACGCTTCCGCCTCCCCGGAACGGGACACCGGGGATCTCCCCGTGAGCGACCCCGGCGCCGACACCCGGGTCCGGATCGCGGGGTGTCCCGCTCGAGACGAGGCGGATGGCTTGGCTCTCGAGATGGTGCGACACCTGCTCGCCCCGGCCCGGTGTCAGCTCGAGGTGAGCGGGACGGGGATGCTCACGGCCGAGGTGGTCGCCTGGGTCGACCTGCACCGCCCCGCGGTCCTCTGCATCGGGTCGGTGGCCCCAGGAGGCTTGAGCCAGGCGCGGCATCTCTGCAAGCGGCTGCGTTCGCAGTGTCCGGAGCTCAAGATCGTGGTCGGTCGTTGGGGCCTCCACGACGATCGGGATACCGATCGCCAGCAGCTGCTCGCGGCCGGGGCCGATCACGTCGAGACGACGGTGCTCGACACGCAACGGGTACTCGCCCAGGTGGCGCTGACGCTCGCGCGCGCCGTTCCGGAGTTGGCGGCGTGACCCTGACGCGAGTCGACGCCGTGAGTTCGGCGCTCCGGCGGAGGGCGCTGCTCATCGGCGTCATGCTGCTGGGCCTGGCGCCCGTCTCGTGCACTCGGGTGCAGTCTCACTTCGCGCTTCCGGATCTGGCCGCGGGAGACGCTTCGTTCCTCCCGACCATCGAGGCGTATACGTCAGCCGCCCTCGGCGGCAACACGGCGGCGCTGCTGCTGAATGGCGATCAGATCTTCCCCGCTCAACTGGAAGCCATTCGCTCCGCGCGCAAGACAATCACGTACGCCCAGTACTTCTACGAGGAAGGTCCGATCGGCCTCGAGATCGCGCAGGCGCTTTCGGAGCGCTGCCGGGCCGGAGTCCGTGCCCATATCCTGCTGGACGGCTTCGGCACCCTCGCGATGCCGGCGGCGTATCGCGAGACCCTGGAGCAGGCGGGGTGCGCGGTCGCCACGTTCCGGCCGTTGAGCCCGTTCAGCGTGGTCGCCGTCCTCGGCGTCGGACGCGACAACAAGCGCCTTCATCGCCGCATTCTCGTCGTCGACGGCGGGGTGGGATTCACCGGGGGATCCGGCGTCAGTCCCAAGTGGATGGGCGATGGACGGACAGAAGGTCATTGGCGCGACACGGATGTCCGCCTGGAAGGCCCCGTCGTCGCGCGGCTCCAGGGCGCGTTCGTCGAGAACTGGCTGGCCGCGACCGGCGAGGTGCTCGGCGGTGAGTCCTACTTCCCGCCGCTGTCCCCGCGCGGGTCCGTCTTCGCTCAGGTCGTCCGGAGCTCCCCCGCGGGGGGAAGCTTCTCGATGTACACGATGTTCCTGCTCGCCATGTCGTCGGCGCGACGGTCGATCTACATCACCAATCCGTATTTCTTGCCCGACGACCGGATGACGCGGGCCCTGATGGAGGCGTCCCGGCGCGGGGTGCGGGTCGTCGTCCTCTTGCCCGGCGCGATCGACAACAACATCGTTCGCCAGGCGAGCCGCTCGAAGTTCGGCCCGCTGCTCGAGGCGGGCATCGAGATCTACGAGTATCAGGCGGGGTTGCTCCACGCCAAGACCATGACCGTCGACGGCATCTGGGCGACGATCGGAAGCACGAATCTCGACACGCGCTCGTTCGCCCTCAACGAGGAGGTCAACGCGGTCGTGTACCACAATGAAGTCGTCGGCCAGCTCGAGAAGGTCTTCGCCGACGATCTGACGTACTCACGGAAGATCCACCTCAGGCGGTGGCGGAACCGGGGGGTCTTCGGCCAACTGCTGGAGATCCTCTCCCTTCCCTTCCGCGATCAGCTCTAGCGTCATGACGAGGCGACTCCTCCGTCTCGGGTTCGCGCTGCTCCTGCTGGCCGTCGCGACCGCAGGGCCAACGTGGGGCCTGGAGGGCCGCGAGCTTCCCCGCGCTCCCCGTCTCCACGGCACCTTCCGGAATCTCGACCCGGACTTCTGGAGCGCCTCGAACTGGACGCGCGTCCGATTCTATCTGCTGGGTCTCTCCACGATGCTGACCCGTGAGCACACGTTTGCCGCGCTTCCCGCCGCGGTACCCGACGTCGGTGCACTCCGCGGGAACCGTCACACCCCCACCGTCACCTGGGTCGGTCATTCGACCCTCCTGGTCCAGCTCGATGGCGTCAATTTCCTCACCGACCCCACCTGGAGCCGTCGCCTGGGCCCCTGGTCGGGGACGGTCGGCGTCCGGCGGTTCACCCCTCCCGGCATCGCGTTCGGGGATCTTCCGCCGATCGACTTCGTCCTGATCTCTCACGACCACTACGACCATCTCGACGAGGCGACGGTGCGACGGCTCGCCCGGGCCTTCAACCCGCGCTTCGTGGTGCCGCTCGGAATCAAGACCTGGCTGGCCGACCGCGGGATCACGAACGTGTCGGAGCTGGATTGGAGTGAATCCGTCACCGTCAAGGGGCTCACGATCGTGTGCGCTCCCGCTCAGCATGGGTCCGGGCGGGCGCTCGTCGACAACGGGCGGCGGCTCTGGGCGTCCTGGGTCGTCATGGGATCGAAGCGCTTCTACTTCGGCGGAGACACCGGGTACTCGCCACACTTCGCGATGATCGGGGAGGCGTTCGGGCCGTTCGACCTGGCGGCCCTCCCCATCGGCTCCTACACGCCGCGCGTGATTGCGCGGCCGGTCCACATGTCGCCCGAGGAGGCGCTCCAGGCCTCGCGGGATCTCCGGTCGGCCAGGTTCATGGGAATCCATTGGGGAACATTCGAGCTGGCCCAGGAGGCATACGATGAGCCGCCGCGCCGAATCGCCGCCGAAGTCGCGCGACTCGATCTCGATCCTCGATCGATCTGGCTCCCCAAACCGGGCGAGACGCTGGACTGGTAGGAAGGCCGCGGACGCCGGTTGGACCAAAGCCCAATAGGCGGCGGGACGCCGAACTGCTAACGTTCCCTTGATTCATCGATGACCCGCGAAGAACGTCAAGAGCGAGGGTGGCGAGAGTTGAGCCGACGCGCGGCCGGTGTCCTGTTCGTGGCCGGATGGGCGTTCTGGTTACATCGCTGGGTCCCCACGCTGCTCGTCGTCACCTTCGTGGCCTGGCTGATCCTCCACCACCGGCTCGAGGCCGGTCTCGGCGACGTGCTCCTCCGCCGGTGGCGGCGCGCATGGCCGCCAGGGCCCGTGGTCCTGATCCCGCTGCTGTTCGCCAGCACGCTCGCGTTCGTGTTCCTCGACGCGCCGGTGAAGGCGAAGATCCTGCCCATTGGCCTGCACGTCCTCGCGTTCTCGATGATCCTCTTCGGCCCGTGGTGGACCCTCGTCGCGCTCCCGAGATGGCTGGGCGGACCCACGGCCCCGGCGCGGGAGACCGTCGTGGTGGCGCGACCCGGACGCGGGACCGCAGACGCCCGACGCGTCGGCGAAGCGGCGGGGTAATCGTTACGGAAAGGTAGGCAGACGTCATGATGATGGAAGACATCGCACACATGGGGCCCATGCTGATTCTCGCTGGGCTCCTGGTCGGGTTGACGGCCGAGACCGTCTCACGCGCGAGAGGGTATGGACTCATGACCGACATGGTCGTCGGTCTCGTCGGGAGTGTGATCGTGGGCGGGATCGTCCTGGTCGGGGCCTCTCACCCCGGCATGCTGTGGATGTTCCTGATCGGCTCCGCGGGCGGTGCGCTCGCGGTCGTCGCTCAGCGGGGCCTCTGGCGCTCGACTCGACTGGGAACGTGAGCGCCGCGGGGCCGGACTCTCGCAGCCCCTTCGCCTCAGCAACGACGAACGCCCCGGTCGGTGAACCCGACCGGGGCGTTTTCTCGGCCGGCGCATCGCCGCGCCGGCCGAACACCCGGAGTTAGTACATGTCGTCGTGCGGCATCGGCGGCCCGCCCGCCGGGCGCGCTTCCGGCATGTCGCAGATCACCGCCGCGGTGGTGAGCAGCAGCGAGGCGATCGACGCCGCGTTCTGCAGGGCCACCCGCGCCACCTTCGTCGGGTCGATGACGCCGGCCTGCAGCATGTCGACGTAGTCCATCGCCTCCGCGTCGTACCCTTGGTTCGGCTTCGTGGACAGCTTCACCTTCTCGACGATCACGCTGCCCTCGAGGCCCGCGTTCTCGACGATCTGACGGATGGGCGCCTCCAGCGCCCGCTTGACGATCATGGCGCCGACCTTCTCGTCGCCCTCGAGCTGCGTCAACCCGTCGATGGCCTTGGCGGCGCGGAGCAGCGCGACTCCGCCGCCGGGCACGATGCCTTCCTCGACCGCCGCGCGGGTCGCATTGAGCGCGTCCTCCACGCGGGCCTTCTTCTCCTTCATCTCGGTCTCCGTCGCGGCGCCGACCTTGACGACGGCCACCCCGCCGGCCAGCTTGGCCAGGCGCTCCTGGAGCTTCTCCTTGTCGTAGTCCGACGTGGTCTCCTCGATCTGGGTGCGGAGCTGCTTGATGCGCCCCTCGATGCTGGACGCCTTGCCCGCCCCCTCGATCAGCGTGGTGGTGTCCTTGGTCACGATGACCTTCTTGACGTGGCCGAGGTCTTCCACCTTGACGTTCTCGAGCTTGATCCCGAGATCCTCGGTGAAGGCCTTGCCGCCCGTCACGGTCGCGATGTCCTGGAGCATGGCCTGGCGGCGGTCACCGAAGCCCGGCGCCTTGACCGCGGCGCACACCAGCGTCCCGCGGAGCTTGTTGACCACCAGGGTGGCCAGCGCCTCGCCCTCGACGTCCTCGGCGATGATGAGCAACGGCTGGCCCGCCCGCGCGACCTGCTCGAGCAGCGGCAGCATGTCCTTCATCGCGCTGAGCTTCTTCTCGTGGATCAGCACCACGGGGTTCTCCAGCACGACCTCCATCCGCTCGGCATCCGTCACGAAATACGGCGAGAGGTAGCCGCGGTCGAACTGCATGCCCTCGACCACGTCCAGGGTCGTCTCCGCCGATTTCGACTCCTCGACGGTGATGACGCCGTCCTTGCCGACCTTCTCCATCGCCTCACTGATCAGGGTGCCGATGGTCTTGTCGTTGTTCGAGGCGATCGTCGCGACCTGGGCGATCTCCTTCTTGTCCTTGGTGGACTTCGAGAGCTTGCGCAGCTCGACCACCACGCCCTCGACGGCCTTCTCCATCCCGCGCTGCAGCGCCATCGGGTTGGCCCCCGCCGTCACGTTCCTCAAGCCTTCCTTGAAGATCGCCTGGGCCAGCACGGTCGCCGTCGTGGTCCCGTCGCCCGCGACGTCGGAGGTCTTGCTGGCGACCTCCTTCAGCATCTGGGCGCCCATGTTCTCGTAGGGGTCCTTGAGCTCGATCTCCTTGGCCACGGAGACGCCGTCCTTGGTGATCGTCGGGCTGCCGTACTTCTTGTCGATGACGACGTTGCGGCCCTTCGGCCCGAGCGTGACCTTCACCGCTTGCGCCATGATGTTGACGCCGCGGAGCAGCGCGCTCCGAGCTTCCTCGTTGAACTTCAGTTGCTTGGGCATGTCTGGTTGTCCTTCCTCGACCGGGTCGATGCGGGGTTCACGGGTGTCCTGGGCTCGGCGCTAGTCGAGGATGGCGAACACATCCTCCTCGCGCATGATCACGTACTCCTCGTCCCCGATCGTGACGTCGCTGCCGGCGTACTTGCCGAACAGGATGCGGTCGCCGGCCTGGACGTCCAGGACGATGCGCGTGCCGTCGTCGGCCACCTTGCCGTTGCCGACCGCGACGACCTTGCCCTCCTGGGGTTTTTCCTTCGCCGTGTCCGGGATGATGATGCCCCCGCGGCCGACGCTCTCTTCCGCGATGCGTGTGACGACGATTCGATCGTGTACCGGGCGGATCTTCATACGCTGCTCCTTTTTCAGATGTGCGGGGCGTTCCTAGAGAACGGCCGGCCAGATGCGCGAGGAGTGGTCCTCGACCGGCAGGGCGCACGCTGCGAGACTCATGGCAGGCGTTCTCCTTTCGACTTCAGGCCCTCATGGTATCACGATATAAATTATATAAGTTATATAAGTGATCGGTGCGCTCGAGAACCGGGGGGGGCCCATAGAGCCATCGGATGGACTTAAGTCCAATAGGCAGGGGGGACGACGTCGCCTAGAGTCTGAGGCGCCATGACCCCCTCAAGGGTCCAACCGTCTCGAGTGGCCGCGGCCGAGCTGTTCGATCTCCTCTGGGAATCCCTCGCCGACGTGCTGGGCACCGGGGCCACCGCCACCCTCGTGCGTCACGCGCTCACGCAGGTGGCGCCGCGGACGTTCGGGGGGGAGCCGGTCGTCGTGACCGCAACGGCCTGAACTACGGATACCGTCTCCCCGGCGGCCACCCGGAACCGAGACGATCGGCGGCGACGCGCGGTCCCCTCCCGGCGTATCCTGGTCGTCGACGACGATGACAACGTACGAAAGGCGCTCCGCCGGATCCTGGAGCTCGATGGCCACCGTGTCGAGGTGGCCTGCGATGGCCCGGAGGGCGTGGAGCTCACGCTGGCCACCGCCCCGGAAGTCGCGTTGATCGACATCCGGCTTCCCGGCATCGACGGCCACGAGGTGGCCCGGCGCATCCGAGCCGCGCTGGGGCGTCGGGTGCTGCTGGTGGCGTTGACGGCCCACGGCCGGGAGCAGGACCGCCGACGATCGGGTGAGGCCGGGTTCGACGCCCATCTCGTGAAACCCGTCAGCTATGAGGACCTCACGCGAGTGCTCGATCGGGCCGCGGGAGGGGACGGCTGAGTTGGCCCTGAGAAGCCTGCTTCACCGGGTGGTCGGCGGACGGACGAAGCTCATGCTGGAGGAGCGCTTGCGGTTCGAGGCGCTCCTCTCGGAACTCTCGGCGGGTTTGATTCACGTCCCCGCCCTCGACATCGACGCGGCGCTCGCGGGCGGGCTCCAACAGGTCGGCACGTTCCTGGGCGTGGATCGCGCCAGTCTCGAGGAATACGTGGCCGGCGAGCCGCCGGTCCGCCTCACGTGGACGCTGCCGGGGCTCGAAGAGCCGCCGAGTCTCGTTGACACCGATCAGTTCCCCTGGTCCGCCGAAACCCTGCGGCGCGGAAAAGCCGTCCGGTTCTCTCGGCTCGACGAGCTGCCGGCGGAGGCGGCCATCGACCGGGCCAGCTATGCGCGCGCGGGCACGCGCTCGAAGGTCTCGCTCCCGCTCCGCGCCGGGGGACCCATGCTCGGCGTGCTCGGCTTCGGCTCGGTTCGTCGCGAATACGCCTGGCCGGACGAGCTGGTGGAGCGGCTCAACCTCCTCAGCCAGGCCTTCGCCAGCGCGCTCGAGCGCAAGCGGGTGGAGCTCTCGCTCGCCGAGCGCCTGCGTTTCGAGAAGCTCCTGTCCTCCCTGTCCATCGCGCTCAGCCATCTGGCCGCGGACGATTTCGATCGAGAGATCCAGCGCGGACTTCGTCAGGTCGTCGAGTTCTTGAGGGTGGATCGCGGCAGCCTGATCGAGTTCTCCCGGGACGGCAGCACCGCCCGTTCCTGGGCGATCGAGGAGTGGATGGACGTCGGCGAGTTCCCGTGGATGACGGCCCGGCTGCAACGCGGCGACACCGTCAGCTTTTCGCAGCTCGAGAATTTTCCGGAGGCCGCCGTGGATCGGCAGAGCTATCTCGCTCACCGGGTCAAGCCCCAGGTCGCCGTGCCGCTGCTCGCGGGGGGGATCGTGGTGGGCGGCCTGGTCTTCAGCGCGGTTGGCGCCGAGCGCGCGGGGTCGGAGGAGCTGACCCAGCAGCTCCATCTCATCGGAGAAGTCTTCGCCAATGCCCTGTCGCGGAAGCAGACGGAGCTCGAAGCCCAGCGGCTCCGCCAAGACCTGACGCACATCGGCCGGGTCTCCGCCCTCGGCGAGCTCACCGCGTCGCTGGCCCACGAGCTGAGCCAGCCGTTGACGGCCATCCTCTACAATGCCCAGACGGCCGAG
>DATHGT010000072.1:0-22496 GCA_035317605.1 Candidatus Acidiferrum sp.
CCGGAAATCGCGCTACGGCTCCAGCCGAACTCGGCCTCCAGCGGCTTGACGTACACCCCGAACACCGCGCGCAGCCCCGAAGCGACGGCCATACACAAGGTCATCGAGCCCAACACGATCCACGCGGGATGAATCCGGAACGGCGATCGGGGAGCGATCATGCCGCCAAGAATAGTCGATGTGCGGCGAAGTGTAGGAGCTGGGGGCATGACGGTGGGGGCGCGGCGGGGACAAGAGCGTGGAATGACGCCGCGCTACTAGAGTTCCTGATGAGAATTTCGGATCAGGCGGGGGCGGGCTCCAGCGGACGTTCGATGACGGATTCTTCCCGGATCAACATCGTCAAGGCGGCGGCCACGATGCCGAGGAGGCCCGCGGAGATGAACGCGGGCGAGTAGCTGCCGTAGATCTCGAACACCCAGCCCGCGATGGCGGCGCCGAGGGCGGCCCCGACCTGGTGGGCGAAGAAGATCCAGCCCGACAGCTCACCCACGGAGTAGCGGCCGAAGATCGAGGCGGTGAGGGTGGTGGTGGGCGGCACCGTCGAGATGTAGTTGAGGCCGTAGATCGCGGCCCAGAGATGGAGCGACTGCACGTCCCAGACGTACACCAGGAAGATCAGGGAGATCCCCCGGAGCAAATAATAGGTGGCGAGCGGGCCGCGGCGGCCGAAGCGGTCGCAGATGAAGCCCGAGGCGATCGTCCCTAGCACGTTCATGGCGCCCATGATGCCCAGGGCGGTCGAGGCCTGGAATTCCGTGAAGCTGTGCTCGAGGGCGTGGGGCATGAAGTGGGTGAGGACCATGCCGTTGGTGGTGTAGCCGCAGACGAAGAACGTGCTCATCAGGAGCCAGAATTGCGGATACTGCGCGGCCTCGACGATGCCGACGCGGCCGGCGCGTCGCGCGTCGAGGGTCTGGGCCGCGGTGAGCGACGCGCCGGTGGCCCCGTACGCGCGGACGCCGCGGTCCGCGGGCTCGTTGCGGATGAGCCACGTGGCCAGGGGCAGCACGATCGCGAGCACGCCGAGGCCGAGCCAGAACAAGCTCACGCGCCAGCCGAACCACAGCATGAGCGCGGCGGCCAGCGGGATGATCACGAGCTGTCCCGCCGACATTCCACCCGCCGCGATCCCGATCGCGAGGCCGCGGCGGGCCTCGAACCAGCGGGCGGCGATGACGGATCCCGTCGCCAGACCGAGGCCTCCCGCGCCGATGCCCAGCAGGATCCCGTTGGTCAGGTAGAGCTGCCACAGCGCGCTGACCGCGGCGGCGCCGATCGAGCCGATGCCCAGCATGACGAGCGACAAGAGGATGACGCGTCGAGGTCCCCAGCGATCGGCCAGCCGACCGGCGAACGGCCCGGCCGCTCCGAGCAGGAGCAGCGAGATCGCGGCCACGCCGGAGAGCGCGCCGCGCGTCCAGCCGAACTCCGCTTCCATCGGCTTGATGTAGACGCCGAAGACCGAGCGCAGTCCCGACGACGCCATCATGCACACGGTCACCGCCACCAGAACGACCCAGGCCGGATGGATCCGAGGAGCAGTCCCCGAGGACGTGGTCATAGCGTTGAGACAACGAAACCGCGTCAGGAGATTCAGGGCCGCGTGGCGATGACCTGGAACACCTCGTCCGCGCACCAGTCCTGGACGTCGCGGGCCGTGGCGAACGATCGGCCCGACTTGACCTCGGCATAGCGGTAGCCGGCGGATTCGAGCTGGCTCAGCGTCTCGCAGGCCGCCGCGCGGCCGTGCAATTCCAGGATGAGGGACGGCCGGTGCGCGGCGATGGTGCGGGCCAGCCCGCGGATCGCCGAGGCCTCCGCCCCCTCGATGTCCATCTTGAGCACGCTCGGCGGGGGCAGCCGCAGGCGCGCGATGAGCCCGTCGAGCGTGCGGGCGGGCACGGAGATCCGAGCCCCCGGCTTGCCGCCGAAGAACGAGGAGTCGTGGTCGATGCCGACCGCGAAGTTTCCGAAGTTGATGCTGAACTCGATCAGGGTGTCGTGATCCGAGGCCGCCACCGGCAGCACCGTGTAGTTGGTGAGCCGGTTCTCGGCCATGTTCACGCACAGGAAATAGTTGCAGAGCGGGTTGGCCTCGACGCAGTAGACGTGCCCCCGCGCGCCGGCCAGCTTCGCGAAGCGGAGCGCGTACAACCCGATGTTGGAGCCGACGTCGTACACGACGGCGCCGGGCCGGATCAAGGACGGCAGCTGTCGCGCGACCTCGCTCTCGTAGTTCCGGGCGAGGAGGGCGCCCCACTCGTTGCCGGTCCACACGCGCGTCGCCTCGTCGAGGTTCACGAGCTGGGGCGTCTGACGCATCCGCGATCGGGCCGAGACCTCGAAGGCGACCTGCGACCATTCGGCCGTCTCGTCGTCCCGGCCGGCCCGCGCGGAGATCACGTACGCGCCCGGCGCCTCGGGAAACATGGCGAACGTGTCGTCCTTGGCCTCGATCGGCTCGGTGCCCATCACGCCGTTGTAGGTGACGTAGTACTCGATCGGGCCGCCATGGCCACTGGCCCGGATGGCGATGGACTGTCCGAGGGGGACGGTGCCGCGGGGATGCGAGGTCAGCTCGATCCTGAAGCCGGAGCGGGACCACGGACGCTTCAGCATCGCGCCTACTATACGCGAATCAGCTCAGCGCCCGGATCGCTTCAGCTCACCACTTCCGCGGTGACGGCGCGGCGGAAGACGATGGCGTCGCCTTCCGCGTCGACCGTCACGGTGTCGCCGTCGGAGAACTCGCCCTCCAGCAGCTTGAGGGCGAGCGGGTCCTGGACCAGGCGCTGGATCGTGCGCTTGAGCGGGCGGGCGCCGAACGTGGGGTCGTAGCCCTCGCGGGCCAGCACCGCCTTGGCCGCGTCGGTGACCTCCAGCGCGATGCGCTTGTCGGCCAGGCGGGATCGCAGGTGGCCGAGCTGGATGTCGACAATGCGGGCCAGCTCGTCGCGGCCGAGCGGGTGGAAGATCACGATCTCGTCGATCCGGTTGAGGAACTCCGGCCGCAGCGTCCGCCGCAGCTCCTCCATCATCAGCGGGCGCACCTTCTCGGGGGTCTCGTACTCCCGGAAGATGTGGCTGCCGATGTTCGAGGTCATGATCACGAGCGCGTTGCGGAAATCCACCGTGCGTCCGTGACCGTCGGTCAGCCGGCCGTCGTCGAGGAGCTGGAGCAGCACGTTGAAGACGTCGGAGTGAGCCTTTTCGATTTCATCGAACAGCACGACGGCATAGGGACGACGCCGGACCGCCTCGGTGAGCTGGCCGCCCTCGTCGTAACCGACATAGCCGGGCGGAGCGCCGATGAGTCGGGCCACCGTGTGCTTTTCCATGTACTCCGACATGTCGATGCGGATCATCGCCCGCTCGTCGTCGAACAGGAACTCGGCCAGCGCGCGGGCCAGCTCGGTCTTGCCCACGCCCGTCGGCCCGAGAAACAGGAACGAGCCGATCGGGCGGTTGGGATCGCTGAGACCCGAGCGCGCGCGCCGCACGGCGTTGGCCACCGCGACGATGGCCTCGTCCTGGCCGATCACCCGCTGGTGGACGCGCTCTTCCATCTTGAGGAGCTTCACGGTCTCGGACTGGAGGAGACGCGTCACCGGCACGCCGGTCCACTTGGCCACGGTCTCGGCGATGTCCTCCTCGTTGACCTCCTCGCGCAGCATGCGGCCGTCCTTCTGTTCGGTCAGGCGCGTGTCCAGCTCGGCGAGCTGCTTCTCGAGCGTCATCAGGGTGCCGTAACGAAGCTCGGCGGCGCGGTTGAGATCGCCGCGGCGCTCGGCGTCGGCCATGGCATGCTTGGCCGCCTCGATCTCTTCCTTGACCTTGCCGAGCCGCCCGATGCCTGCCTTCTCGGCCTGCCACTGCGCCTTGAGCGCGTCGCCCCGCTCCTTGAGCTGGGCCAGCTCGGCGTCGATCCGGGCCAGCCGGTCGCGGGACGCGGCGTCGTCCTGGTCGCGGGCGACCGAGACGCGCTCGATCTCGAGCTGCATGGTGCGCCGCTGGATCTCGTCGATGGCCTGGGGCATCGAGTCGATCTGCATGCGGATGCGCGCGGCCGCCTCGTCCATCAGGTCGATGGCCTTGTCCGGCAGGAACCGATCGGCGATGTAGCGGTGGGACAGCACGGCCGCCGCCACCAGGGCGGCGTCCTTGATCTTCACCTTGTGGTGGACCTCGTACTTCTCCTTGAGGCCTCTGAGAATGGCGATCGTGTCCTCGACCGTCGGCTCCTTCACCATCACCGGCTGAAAGCGTCGTTCGAGCGCCGGATCTTTTTCGACGTGCTTGCGGTACTCGTCCAGCGTGGTGGCGCCCACGCAGCGCAGCTCGCCGCGGGCCAGCGCCGGCTTGAGCATGTTGGCCGCGTCCACCGCGCCCTCGGCGGCGCCCGCGCCCACCAGCGTGTGCAGCTCGTCGATGAAGCACACGATCTCGCCGTTCGACTCGGTGATCTCGCGGAGCACGGCCTTGAGCCGGTCCTCGAACTCACCCCGGTACTTCGAGCCCGCCACCATCGCGCCGATGTCGAGGGCGACCAGGCGCTTGCCCTTCAATCCCTCGGGCACGTCGCCGGCCACGATGCGCTGGGCCAGGCCCTCGGCGATCGCGGTCTTGCCCACGCCGGGCTCGCCGATCAGCACCGGGTTGTTCTTGGTGCGCCGCGAGAGCACCTGGATCACGCGGCGGATCTCCTCGTCGCGGCCGATGACCGGGTCGAGCTTGCCCTTGCGGGCCAGCTCGGTGAGGTCGCGCGAGTAGCGCGCCAGCGCCTGATACTTGTCCTCGGGGTTCTCGTCGGTGATCCGCTGGCTGCCCCGCACCTCGACGAGGGCTTGATAGATTCGCTCAGGGGTGACGCCCGCTCCGGCCAGCGCGCGCCCGGCGGCGCCGGTCTTGTCCTGGGTGAGGGCGATCAGCAAGTGCTCGGTCGAGACGTACTCGTCCTTCAGGCGCTCGGCCTCGCTCTGCGCGCGCTCGAACGTCTGGGCGAGACGCTGCCCGGCGTACTGCTGCCCGGCGCCGCCCCGCACCTTCGGCAGCTTGGCCAGCTCGGCGTCCATCGTGCGGCGGAGCGGGTCGGCCGGCACGCCGAGCTTGGCGAGCAGCGGACCCACCACGCCTTCCTGCTGCTCGATCAATGTCAACAACAGGTGCTCGGGCTCGAGCGCCTGGTGATCGTGCTGGTCGGCCAGGGACTGGGCCGACTGCACGGCCTCCCGCGCCTTCACCGTGAACTTGTCGAATCTCGCCGCCATGTGTGGTCCTCTTTTTTCAGATTCTCGCCTCGCACGGCGGGGCCCCAGCCCCGCGACGTGCTGTGGCTCGCACTGCTATCCCAGATAGGCCCGCGGGTTGTCGCCGCGCAGGCTCTTGAGCTTCGTGTAGAGCTCCTGCTCCTCGGCGGTCAGGCTGGTCGGGAGCACGATCTTGGTCCGCACGAGCTGATCGCCGGCGCCGCCGCCCTTCACGCGCGGCATGCCGTAGCCGGGCAGGCGGAAGGTGCGTCCGCTTCCGGTGCCCGGCGGAATCTTCATCGAGACGCGGCCGCGCAGGGTCGGGACTTCGATCGACGCGCCGAGCGCCGCCTCGGGCGCGGTGATCGGCAGCTCGAGCTGTAGGTCGTCGCCCGTGCGCTCGAAGAGCGGGTGGGCCGCGACGTTGACGATCAGATACAGATCGCCGCGTTGATCGGCGCCCCCGCCGCCCTCGCCCGACACCCGCACGCGCTGACCGGTGCGGACCCCGGCGGGGATCTTCACCTCGAGCTGGCGCTGGGCGCGCTGCCAGCCACGTCCGTGGCAGATCGAGCACGGCTTACCGTCGACGTTGCCCGAGCCGTGACAGGTGGGGCAGGGCTCCTCGCTCTCGAGGTTGAAGCTCTTGCGCGCGCCATTGAAGGCTTCGTCGAGGGAGATCTCGACGCCGGCCTGGACGTCGTCGCCACGGCGCCGTCTCCGGCCCGCCCCGCGCCCGAGCAGATCTTCCAGCCCCTCGAAATCGACCCTTTGCCGTCCGCCGCGGCCTTCGGCGGTGCGGGCGCCGAGATCGCCGAAGATCGTCCGGAAGAAATCCGAGAAGCCTCCGGCGTTTTCGGCGCCGCCGTACTCGACGTGGAACCCGCCGGGAAATCCCGCGCCCGGCTGGCCCGTTGGGCCCTGGGCGTAGCGTTGCCAGTCCGGGCCGAGATCGTCGTACCGCCGGCGCTTCTCGGGGTCCGACAGCACCTCGTACGCCTCGTTGATTTCCTTGAACTTCTCGGCCGCGCCGGCGCCCTTGGACACGTCCGGATGATGCTTGCGGGCGAGCTTCCGGTACGCCGACTTGATCGCCTTGTCGTCGGCGCTCCGGTCGACACCCAGGATGCGGTAGTAGTCCTTGAATTCCACGGTCATACGTGTGAGCGGGCCGCTTTCGGCCCTACAAAAAGTGTAGCAGATGATTTGCAGTCTGCTCGCTCATGACAGTTCCGGCGATGGGGTCACGCGTCGAACGCGGTCAAGCGCGTCGGGGGGTATGGGGGGCGCCTTCGGCGCCCCCCATCTCAATGATTGATGCGGGCGCGGAGTCTCCAGGCCTGGGGAAGAACCCACCGCTCCGCGGCGCGCGCCAGGCCATAGAGGCGGGGCCGGAAGACGAGGTCGTGGTACGGCACCCAGCACTGCAGCTCGGCGCCGAACCCGCTCTTGAACTGATACACCCCGTGGCCGTCGTCGCGCTCCGACGGCGGAAAGCGCGTGCCGCTGCCGCCCCAGTCGATGACGTCGCAGCCGGCGGCCTTCGCCCATCGAATGAACTCCCAGTAGACGAGCGGTCCCTGGTGAAGCCGCTGGCCCTCGCCGGCTCTGAGAATCGTGGCGCGGTGCAGATACGCGCGGCGTCCGAAGCGGAGCCCGAGCACGCCTCCGAGGAGCGCGCCCTCGTGCTCGGTCAGCAGCAGCACCCCGTGGCCGCGCGCGACGTACGTGTTCCACAGCGCCTCCAGGCGGGCGAGCGGTCGCACCGGGTAGCCCTTCTCGCGGCCCGCCGCCACCGAGAGTCGATGGAAGGCGAGCAGATCCGCGGGATCGTCAGCCACGCGCACCCGCGCCCCGCGACGCTGCGCCGCCGCGAGGTCGCGGCGAATCCCCTTGCGGAACCGGCCGACCAGCGCCGCCTCGTCGCCGTCGAGGCTCGAGACCAGGACCACGCGCGCCGCGTTCCACGTCGTCCAGTCGTCGGTGATCGGCCGGAACCGGTGGCGCGCGAGGACGCTCAGCACGTCCGCGTCGTCGTGGGCCACGGCCGGGCTCACCCGGAAGAAGATCGCGCGATGCCGCTCCGCGAGCCGCCGGATCGCGTGGAGAACGCCGTGCCACGCGTGCGTGTCCTTCCAGTCCAGCAGCGGCCCGCGAGACGCGTAGAGGACGGAGTACGGAAGCCCGGGCAGCCGGCGGCACGTCACCGACACCGCGGCGATACACGCGGAGCCGTCGAGTACGGCGTAGCGGTGCGGCGTGAAGCCCGCCTCCCGCTGCACCTCGCCCCACTCCCAGCCCTGGGCCAGCTCGTAGTCTCCCCGGCCGAGGAGCAGCTCGTTCCAGTGGTCGGCCTCCACGACCTCGACCACGCGCGTGCCGCGTGTCCCGGCGACGCCCGCGTGGCCGTTGCGGATCGCGTGGCCGTTCTGGACGGGGTGGCCGATCGAGTGGACGAGCGGGACGTCGAGGGGGCGAAGCGCTGATACGAGGGGGTCGTTCATGGCGTGGGACACGTCCTCCGGGCGCGGAACTACTCAAAAGCTGTGCCGAACCGGGGGGCGGACCGCCGAAGACTTGCGCGGCTTTCCGGGGGCAGGCGTGCACCGTACGCCTGACATCGGGCACAAATCTTCCGAAACGTGGGTGTAACCCTGGCGGCGCCCCGGCGGGTTGACCGCGCTGGCGGGGTTCGGTAGAAGAGCGGCAATGCCCCTGCCGTTGCACCTCTGCCAGGTCCTGGAAGAGGAATACGTCGCGCTCCACGGCGAGCTTCCGGAGCCCCCGACGTGGCTGCTCGCGCCGGAGCACGTCAGAAGTCCCGAGCGGCTCGCCGCCAAACTGCAGGGCAAGGATCTGCTCGCCCGCTATCTGCGGACTCGGGGCCTCGACGCCACCGTGCTCGCGCGTGAGGGAGAGGCCCTCCGAGCGGGCCTCGTGCAGGGATTGAACGCCGCGCTGACGTCGGGGGCGTTGTACGACACCGCGCGCTTCGCCCACGTCAAACTCCCGGCGGACCTGCATCGTCTCGCCACGCTCGCGGCCGAGGGTGACGAGCTCGTGCACGTGAACCGCCTGCTGCTGGAGGCGGCGTTCGCGGATGAGATCGCGCCCATCCACGAGACACGCCTGGCCGCCATCCATCGCGCCATCCACCGCCGCGCGAGCCTCGGGGAGCAACCCGCGCTCCGCACGGCCCTGTGTTTCTCGGGCGGCGGCATTCGCAGCGCGACCTTCGGGCTCGGCGTCGTCCAGGCGCTCGCCCACCTGCGGCTGCTCGACAAGTTCGATTACCTGTCCACCGTGTCCGGAGGCGGCTATCTCGGGAGCTGGCTGAGCGCGTGGGTGCATCGTCATCGGGAAGGGCTCGAGGGCGTGATGGCGGGGATCACCGCGCCCCCGCCCAAGTCACCGCTCCGTCCCGAGCCCGATCCGATCCGACACCTGCGCGAGTACAGCAACTACCTGAGCCCGAAGCTGGGAATGCTGTCGGCCGACACCTGGACGCTCGCGGCCACCTATGTGCGCAACCTGATCTTGAACTGGCTCGTCCTCGTGCCGATCCTGCTCGCCGCGCTCGCCGTCCCCCGCGTCGGCGTGGCGGTCCTCGAAGCGCCACCCTCCGTGGCCGGCGTCGATCGCCTGCTGCAATGGCTCGGGTTCGCGTGTCTGATCTTCGCGGTCGCGTACATGGGGGTGGCGCGCCCGAGCGCGGCCGAGCAGCGCAACCGGCGGCCGCTGGCCGATTTCACCGGTCAGGTCAGCTTCCTCGTGGCCTGCCTGACCCCGCTCGTGCTGTCGGCCATGCTGCTCACCGCGTGGTGGACGTGGTCGGCCATGCCGATCTCGCTTCCGTGGTTCGCCACCACCGGGGGCACGCTGCACCTGATCGCGTGGGCGATCTACGCCGTGTGGATGCGACGCCTGCGCGGGCTCGACGAAGCGCTCATCGCGGTCCTCACGGGCGTGGTCGCCGGCGTGCTCGTGTGGTGCGCCGCCTATCTGACCGTCGCCTACGTGCCCTTCGATGACCTGCCGCAATTCCTCGTCTGCTTCGCGGTGCCGTTGTTCCTCACCGCGTTCCTGCTCGCCACCACGCTGTTCGTCGGACTGGTGAGCCTGCTGACCGATGACGACGACCGCGAGTGGCTGGCCCGCTTCGGGGGATGGGTGCTGATCGTGATCGTGGGCTGGGCGGTGGTCGGGGCCATCGTGATCTACGGCCCCCTGGCCCTGGGCTGGCTCGGCGCGTGGAGTCAGGCGGGCGTGGGAGCGGCGGCCATCGCGTCGGGCATTGCCTCCGCCCTGCTTGGCCGCAGCCCGTCCACGCCCGCTCGCGACGGAGGGGCCGGCGCCGGGCTCAGCGGCCTGCTCCTCAAGCACGCCCCGATGATCGTGGCCCTGGTCACCCTGCTGCTGCTGGTCGTCGGCCTCTCCATCCTCACCAATCCCATCGTGTACTGGCTCAGCGGGACGATGGGCGGCTTCGAGGCCCTCGCGGGCTGGGTGCAGCCGATGCCGTACAGCGTGTGGGAGCACCACTCGGTGGTGGCCGAGTCCACGGTCACGGTCAGCCTGGTGTTCCTGGTCCTGGCCGCGGCCATCGGGCTCGGCATGTCGATGCTGATCAACGTCAACAAGTTCTCGTTGCACGCGATGTATCGCAACCGGCTCATCCGCGCCTACCTCGGCGCCTCACGCGCGCGTCGCCGGCCCAACCCGTTCACCGGATTCGACCCCGGCGACAACATCCAGATGTCCGAGCTGCGCCGGGGACTGCTGCACGTGGACGGACTGGACGACGTGGCCGGCTTCGTGACGAGGCTGACGTCCGCCGCCCACGCGGCCTCGAAAGCGCTGCTGGCGAAACTGCCGCCGGCCACCCGGCGGGCGATCCGCGCGCACGTGGGGTCCGGCGAGCCCTCGCCCGCGCTCCAGCGCCGTCTCGTCGCGGACCTCAACCGTCTGCTGCTCGACGGCTGGTTCGCCGGCCAGCGTGCGTTCACCGAGGGGGCGGCGCCCGCGACCACGGCGGCCCTGGCCGCGGCCCCTCGCGGCGACGCCGCCATCCGCGCGAACCGGATGCTGCTGCACGACGCGTATCCGAACGTGATCGCGCCGCCGCCCCCGGGGCGACACGGCCTCCTGCACGTCGTCAACATCGCCCTCAACCTGGTGTCCGGCCACAACCTCGCCTGGCAGGAGCGAAAGGCCGAGACCTTCACGGTGTCGCCCCTGCACGCCGGCAGCTATCGCCTCGGCTACCGGCCTTCGAGAACCTATGGGGGACGGATCGAGGGCCTCTCGCTGGGCACGGCCATCACCATCTCGGGGGCGGCGGCCAGCCCCAACATGGGCTATCACTCCTCGCCGCTGCTCGCCCTGGTCATGATGTTCTTCAACGTGCGGCTGGGGTGGTGGCTCGGCAACCCCGGCGTCCACGGACAGCGCACGTACGACCAGGCCTTTCCCAAGCCGTCGATCAAGCCGATGCTGGCCGAGGCGTTGGGGCTCACCGACGACACCAGCCAGCACGTGTACCTCTCGGACGGCGGGCACTTCGAGAATCTGGGCCTGCTCGAGATGATCGTGCGGCGCTGCCACTTCATCGTGCTCAGCGACGCCGGCGCCGATCCCGACTGTGACTTCACGGATCTCGCCAACGCGATCCGCAAGGTCCGCATCGACCTGGGGGTGCCCATCACGGTCCGCGGGGAGATGCGCGTCGTGTCGCGCACCAAGACGCGGGGCGAGCCGCCCGCGCGCTACTGCGCGCTCGCCGACATCGACTACGCGGCGGTCGACGGGTCCGAGGCGGTGAAGGGAATCCTGCTCTACGTCAAACCCTGCTTCTACGGCGGCGAGCCGACCGACATCTTCAACTACGCGTCAGCGCACGGGGCCTTTCCGCACGAGTCGACGGCGGACCAGTTCTTCAGCGAGTCGCAGTTCGAGAGCTACCGCATGCTCGGCTTCTACACGATGCAGAGCATCTGGCAGGCCGACTGGGGCGCCGTCGCCCCCTACGTCCTCACCGAGCTCCAGAAGCGCGCCGAAGTCTACCTGAAGCCGGCGCCGTAGCCCCCCTCCGCGTTACTTGCCGCGGAACGACGGGGGGCGCTTCTCGACGAACGCGCGGATGCCCTCGGCGGCGTCCTCGGTCTCGTAGCAGATGTTCTGGGCGTAGGTCTCGAACTCGAGGGCCTGGCGGAGATCGCACTCGAGACTGTGATAGATCGCGCGCTTGGCCAGGCGAATGGCCACGGGCGGGCCGTCGGCGATCTTTCGCGCGAGGGCCAGGGCCGCGGGCATCAGCTCTTCCGGCGAATACACCGCGCTGACGATGCCCAGGCGCAACGCCTCCTGGGCGTCGATGACCTCGCCGGTGAAGATCAGCTCGCACGCCTTGGCGGCGCCCACCACGCGGGGCAGGAAGTACGTCCCGCCCCAGTCCGGGTGCAGGCCGCGGCGGACGAAAGCCTGGGCGAATTTCGCGGCCGTCGAGGCCAGGCGGATGTCGCAGCAGAGCGCGAGGTTCATGCCGGCCCCGGCGGCGGCGCCGTTGACGGCGGCGATCACGGGCTTGGGCGCGTTGCGCAGGGCGAGGACGGTCTGGTCACGTCCGGGCGCGACCTTCTCCATGAGCGGGCGCTCGGCGCGGCTCTCGCGCCGCTCGTTCATCGCCTTGACGTCCCCGCCCGAGCAGAATCCCTTTCCGGCCCCCGTCACGACGAGCACGCGCACCTCGGCGTCTTCCGCCGCGCGCGTCACCGCGTCCTGCAAGTCCTCCCGCAGCGTGTCCCCCAGCGCGTTCAACCGCTCCGGCCGGTTCAACGTGAGCGTCGCCACGCCATCCTTCACCTCGTAGAGCAGGCACTTGTAGGTCATCGCGGACTATCCCTTTCCGACGGTGAAGGCGACGTAGAGGGACATCACGCCGCGCTGGAGGAGGACGGTGAGGCGGTCGCCTTCCTTGGTGTCCTTCGTGATCTTCTCGAAGTCCGCCATCGACCGCACCTTCTGGCGATTGATCTCGCGGATGACGTCGCCGCGCTGGATGCCGGCTTCTTCGGCGGGGCTGCCGTCCTCGACGCGGGCGACGATGACGCCCTCGGTGACGCGCAGGTTGAGCTGGCGCGCGACGTCGGGCGTGATCGGGCGGACCTCGAGGCCGAGCGCGGAGGCGCCACCCTTCTGGCTGGGCCCGCCCCGCGCTTCGCGCTGATCTTCGGGGGCCTCGCCGATCTTCACCTCGAGCGTCTTTTCGCCCTGATCGCGCCAGACCTTGACCTTGGCGCTCGTCCCCGGCGAGGCGAACCCGACCGCGCGCTGCAGATCGGCCGGCGCTTCCATCTTCTTGCCCTGGAACTCGAGCAGGATGTCGCCCGACAGCAAACCGGCCTTGGCGGCCGGACTGTCGGCCATGACCTCCGAGAGCAGCACGCCCTTGTTGTCCTTGGCGCCGAACGACTTGGCGAGCTCTGACGTCAGCGGCTGGATCGACACGCCGAGCCACCCGCGAGTCACCCGGCCCTTGGCCTGGAGCTCCGTGTAGATCTTGCGGGCCATGTTCGAGGGGATCGCGAACCCGATGCCCGAGCCGCCGGCCACGATCGCGGTGTTGATGCCGATCACCTCGCCCTGCATGTTCACGAGCGGCCCGCCCGAGTTGCCGGGATTGATCGCGGCGTCGGTTTGAAGAAAATCGTCGAACGGCCCCTGGCCGATCTGGCGCGCCTTGGCGCTGATGATGCCCGCCGTGACCGTCGATTGCAGGCCAAAGGGAGAGCCGACGGCGATCACCCAGTCGCCGACCTGCATCCGGTCGGAGTCGCCCAGGCGGGCGTGGGCAAAGTTGCCTTTCCCGTCGTCGAGCTTGAGCACGGCGAGGTCGGTCTTCTTGTCGAGCCCGATGAGCTTCGCCTTGTGCTTGCTGCCGTCCAGGGTGACAACCTCGATGTTGTTGGCGTTCTCGACCACGTGGGCGTTGGTGAGCGCGATGCCTGAGGCGTCGACGATGACGCCCGATCCGAGGCTCCGCTGCGGCATGCGCTCGGGTAGGTCGCCGAAGAACCGGCGGAAGAACTCCTCGCCGAAGAACTCCTCGAACGGGGTCCGGCCCGAGCCGCGGCCCTCGCCGCTCCGCCCGACGGTGGTGACGTTGATGACAGCCGGCTTGATGGCCTCGGCCACCTTGGCGAACGTCCCGGTGGTGAGCGGCATCTGCACGGGCAGGATGGGCGCGTCCACGGCAGCGATCTGACGTGACCGGCGCTGTTCGGCCCGGCCGACGCTGAACGCCCCGAGCGCGACGCCGACCAGCGCCGCCACGACCAGACTGGTGAAAAACGCGCTCCGCCTGAGCTGCATCATCGCCCTGCCTCCCGTGAGCCCGACTCCACGGCCCGATCCATGACGTCACCGGCGAGCACCCGCCGCAACCGCTCGCCCTCGAGGGTCTCGACCTGCTTGAGCTCGGCGGCTCCCGACACCAGCGCGGCCTTCTTGCTGGTGAGGATGCCGCGCACCCGATCCTGGATCCGCTCGAGCATCTCGCGCACCTCGGCGTCGATGGCGCGGGCGGTGTCCTCGCTGAAATCGCGCTCGCCGCCCCAGCCCGGCACGCCCTTGAGGAACTGGGGCACGCGCTCGCCGTAGGTGGCCAGCCCCACGCGCTCCGACATGCCGTACTTCATCACCATGAGACGCGCGAAATCGGTGGCGCGTTCCAGGTCGTTGTGCGCGCCCGTCGAGACCTCGCCGTACACCAGCTCCTCGGCCACGCGGCCCCCCAGCAACACGGCGATCCGGTCTTCCAGCTCGCTGCGGGTCATGATGAAGCGATCCTCGGTGGGGAGCTGATACGTCATGCCGAGGGCGGCGATGCCCCGCGGAATGATGGTGACCTTGTGGACGGGATCGGCATGGGCGAGCGAGGCGGCCACGAAGGCGTGCCCCATCTCGTGGTGGGCCACGATGTCGCGCTCCTTGTCGGAGAGCACACGGCTCTTCTTCTCGAGTCCCGCCACCACCCGGTCGATCGCTTCTTCGAAGTCCGACATCTCGACGGCGTTCTTGTCCTTGCGCGCGGCCAGCAGCGCGGCTTCGTTGACGATGTTGGCGAGGTCGGCTCCCGCGAATCCCGGGGTGCGCGCCGCGATGACCCCGAGGTCGACGTTGGGGCCGAGCACGACCGCGCGCGCGTGCAGGCGAAGGATCGCCTCGCGTCCGCGGACGTCGGGCTTGTCGACGACCACTTGCCGGTCGAAGCGACCAGGACGCAACAGGGCCTGGTCGAGCACCTCGGGACGGTTGGTGGCGGCGATGATGATCACGCCCTTGGAGGAATCGAAGCCGTCCATCTCGGCCAGGAGCTGGTTCAGGGTCTGCTCACGCTCGTCATGGCCGCCGACGAAGCCGGTGCTCCCGGCCCGCGACTTGCCGATCGCGTCCAGCTCGTCGATGAAGATGATGCAGGGCGCCTTGTCCTTGGCCTGCTCGAAGAGATCGCGCACCCGCGAGGCGCCCACGCCGACGAACATCTCCACGAACTCCGAGCCCGAGAGCGTGAAGAACGGCACGTCGGCCTCGCCGGCGATCGCCCGCGCGAGCAGCGTCTTCCCAGTGCCCGGCTGCCCCACCAGGAGCACGCCCTTGGGAATGCGCCCGCCCAGACGCTGGTATTTCTTGGGGTTCTTCAGGAAGTCGACGATCTCGACCAGCTCGGCCTTGGCCTCGTCCACGCCGGCCACGTCGCCGAACGTCGTCTTCAGCTCCTTGCGGTCGTAGATCTTGTGCTTGGAGCGGCCGAACGACAGAGCCTGGGTGGGGCCGCCGCCCACGCGCCGCATGAGGAACATCCAGATCCCGATCATGACCGCGAGGGGAATCACCCAGCCGAAGAGCAGGTCCTTCCAGAAGGTCGTCTCGATGCGCCCGGCGAACTCGACCTTCTGCTTCTCGAGCTCGCTGATCAGCCACTGCTCGTCGATGCCGGGGATGCGCGTGACCGTGAACACGCGGAGATCCTGGTCGGTGCCCAGCACGTGCCGCAGGCGATCGCTGGCCCCGCTCGGCGGCGTCGGCAACGCTCCCGGCTTGGCCATCCCGCGGACCTCGCGCTCGGTGAGCGCGACCTTCTCGATCTGGCCGGCGCGCAGCAGCTCGAGGAACTTCGACATCGGCAGCTCGACCGTGCGGGGGGCGAGCAGCCACGACTGGAGCAGCGACAGCACGATGGCCGCCACGAGAACGTAGACGAGTGAGAATTGGAAGCGCTGGGAAAGTCGAGGCTTCATCGACCGATCCTGGCCCCGATGCTATCGCCGGGGTAGGGGTGTGTCAAACTTGCCGCCGTTCTTTTCCCTTGACACATCAGCATGTTTGACCTAAAAACTGGCGAAGATCGCATGTGACTTTCGGAACAAGCTCGTCTGAGTGAGGGTTCCAACGTCTCACGTAGTTCGCGGTGGGGAGCCAGATCGATGAAGACGTCCAGCGGCAGTCGCCTGGCCGCGGGCGCGCTTCTTCTCCTCGTCGCGCTCGTGCTCGCCGTCGCGCTCGTCCCCGCCGACGCCCAGGACGCCGCCAAGGAGCCCGCGTACCGCAACTTCCCCGTGCTCGGCTCGCGCCTGGCCGTGTGGGCGGTCGCCCAGCTGCACCTGAACTTCGCCGCCTTCATCCTGGGCTGCCCGATCTTCGCCCTCATCATCGAGATCATCGGCTGGCGCACCCGCGACGAGAAGTACGACTGGCTCGCCCACGAGTTCGTCAAGCTGACCTTCGCGGCGTTCTCCACCACCGCGCTGCTCGGCGCGCTCCTGCTGTTCATCTTCGTCGGCTACTATCCGAAGTTCTGGGCGTACATGACGTCGATCTTCTTCCCGACGTACTGGGTGTATGCGCTGCTGTTCTTCGCCGAGACCTTCGCGGTCTACCTCTGGTACTACGGCTGGGACTGGCTCAGCGGGCCGCGCAAGTGGATCCACGTGAGCCTGGGCGTGCTCTCGAACCTCATCGGCACCGCGATCCTCGTGGTCGCCAACTCCTGGGTGACGTTCATGATGTCGCCGGCCGGGCTCACCGAGTCCGGCGCGCTCAAGGGGTCGGTGTGGGCGGCCATGAACAACTTCACGTGGATGCCCATCAACATCCACCGGCTCATCGCCAACATCGTGTTTGGCGGCACGATCGCCGCGGCGTACGCGGCCTTCCGGTTCCTCTCGGCCGAGACCGACGAGGAGCGCGCGCGCTACGACTGGATGGGGTACATCGGCAACTTCGTCGCGCTCTCGGCGTTCATCGTGCTGCCGTTCGCGGGCTACTGGCTGGGCCGGGAAATCTACGCGTTCAACCAGACCATGGGCATCACGATGATGGGCGGGTTCATGTCGTGGCTGTGGATCATCCAGGCCATCCTCATCGGCATCCTCTTCCTCGGCTCCAACTACTACCTGTGGCTCGGGATGGAGCGCATCCCCGGCTCCGAGCGATATCGCAAGTTCGTGCCCCCGATGCTGCTGGTGCTCACCATCGGCTTCATCGTGTGGGCGACCCCGCGCAGCATGGTGGTCACGCTCGACGAGGCGCGGGCCATGGGCGGGACCCACCACCCGTTCCTCGGCTTCTTCGGCGTGATGTCGGCCAAGAACACCGTCGTCAACCTGATGATCCTGACCACGTTCCTGTCCTTCGTGCTCTACCGCCGGGCCAACCGGGTGTCGACCAAGCCCTGGACGAAGACGGGCATGCTCCTGCAGTGGGCGGCCTTCTTCGTGGCCGCGGCCGTGGTGGTCTTCTACGGTGTCTACGGGTACTTCGTCGAGTCGATGGTGCGCATCGGCTTCTCGGTGTACCAGGTCGTCGCGGTGCTGGCCGCCATCGTGGTCGTCATGGCCATCGACATTCCCATGTTCAAGGGCGCCCGCTCGACGGGGACGATCCGCTGGGGCACCATCGCTCCCCGCTCGCAGTACGTGCTGATCCTGCTCGCGGTGACCTTCACCTGGCTCATGGGGCTGATGGGCTTCGCGCGCTCCGGCATCCGCCAGCACTGGCACGTGTACGCGGTGCTGCGCGACACCTCCCCCGAGGCGGTGACGCCCGCGCTCGGCTACGCCGCCAACGTGATCACGGTGGTCACGATCGTGTTCTTCCTGCTCGTGAGCTTCATCTTCTGGCTCGGCGGGCTCAGCGAGCGCGGCAAGGCCGGCGCCCACGCGGCCCCGGTGATCGCCGGCGGCAGCGATCCCCGACCGTAAATGCGAGTCCCCGTCGGCGCGAAGGTCGGGTTGTTTGCGCTCATCGTGATGGGCGGATACTCGTACTTCGCGAACTCGATTCCGCAGATCGAGTCCAAGCCGCCGCAAGAACTGTCGCTCGAGGGCGGCAACGTCACGCCCGCCCAGCTCGTGAAGGCCGGCGAGGAGATCTTCAAGACCAAGGGCACCTGCGAGATCTGCCATCGCATCGGCCAGAAGGGGACGCGCGCTCCGGACCTGGCGGGCGTCGGCGGGCGGGCGGCCAAGACGAAGCCGGGGATGAGCGCGAAGCAATACATCATGGAGTCGTTGCTCCAGCCCGGCGGCTACCTGGTCGAGGGCTATCCCAACATCATGCCGATGGTCGACAAGCCGCCGATCGGGTTGAATCGCTCGGAGGTGTGGGCGCTGACGGCCTTCCTCGAGTCGCTGGGCGGCACCGTCGACGTCACCCTCAACGACATCCCGGCGTCCGTGGGCTCGGCCGCCGCCGGTGGAGCTTCCCCGGAAATCAAGATCCCCGGCGACCCCAAGTCGGGCGAAGCGCTGTTCCAGGCCAAGGCCGGATGCATCGCCTGCCACAAGGCCGGCAAGGTCGGCGCCTCACCCGTCGGGCCGGACCTCTCGCAGATCGCCAAGATCCAGACCCCGGACTACATCATGAAGAAGATCCTCGACCCCAAGGGTATGGGCACCGTGGCCGGCTTTCCGCCGGGCGTGATGCCGCAGACGTTCGGCCAGGCGCTGACGGCCAAGGAGTTCATGGACGTCGTGGCGTTCCTCCTCACCCTCAAGTGATCAGGCCATGAACCTCCTCCGATCACGCTTCTTCCAGGCCGTCCTGATCCTGGTGGTCGCGTTCTGCCTCTTGCGCTTCGGCATCCGCCCGCCCGCGCCCTATAGCGTGATCAAGATCTACATGCTGGTCGTCGTCCTGGCCGTGCTGATCTACGTCTCGGCCGACGTGGACTCGTGGCGGAGCTTCGTGCGCCCGATCCGCTCGACGCTCATGGATCCGAACCGGCGTCTCCTGCGGCTCGTGCTGGCCGTGATTCTGCCGATCCTGCTCGGTTACTACGCGTACAGCCAGGCCGCGGCCAAGCCGCAGGCGCCCCCCGAGCTGCGCGCGGTCCATCCGGCGCCGCCGGGATCGATCCAGTTCCGGGGCAAGGACATCAACATCTCCGGCGTGGAGAATCCGCTGCGCAAGGATCAGGCGAAGTTCAAGGAGCACGTGGCCGCGGGCGGCGCCACGTACATCCGCAACTGCATGTACTGTCACGGCGACAACCTCGACGGGCAAGGCCACTTCGCCAAGGGCTTCAACCCGCCGCCGGCCAACTTCCAGGACCCGGGAACGATCGCGATGCTCCAGGAGGCCTACTTGTTCTGGCGCATCGCCAAGGGCGGGCCCGGACTTCCCAAGGAATCGACGCCGTGGAACTCCGTGATGCCCGCGTGGGAAGACCGGCTGACCGAGGAGCAGATCTGGCAAGTGATCATGTATCTCTACGACGCGACCGGCCAGCAGCCGCGGAGATGGGAGACGTCCCACTAGTATGTGGCGGACGACGATAAGGGCCCATCTGCGTCGTTGCCTCCTCGCTCCTCCCTGCGGCGTATGCGGCATACGCCTCAGTCGTCGCTCGTCGGCGCCTAGCATCTGGACCCTTCTCGTCGTCCTACTTCTCGGCGCGGCGACCGAAGCCTGGGCGCAGGCCGGGGATGCGGGGGCGGGGAAGCCCGTCTACGAGCGGAAGTGCATGGGGTGTCATGGGGAGAAGGGAGACGGCAAGGGGCCGGCGGGCGAGTTGTTGAGACCGGCGCCGCGGGACTTCACGTCGGGGATCTACAAGATCCGGTCGACCTCGAACAAGGTCCCCGCCGACAAGGACATCTTCGACGTGATCACCCACGGCATGCCCGGCACCTCGATGCCGGCGTGGAAGGTGCTCTCCGAGAAGGACCGCTGGAACCTCGTGGCGTACCTCAAGAGTTTCGCTTCTGAGAAGTTCAAGGAGGCGCCGAAGAAACAGGAGCTGCCGAAGGAAGTGGCCTCGTCCGAGGCGTCGGTCAAGCGCGGCAAGGAGATGTACGAGGCGATCGAGTGCAACAAGTGCCACGGCGCCGAGGGACGCGCCGACGGACCCTCCCGTCCGGAGCTGAAGGACGAGTGGGGCCACCCGATCGCGCCCGCCAACCTGACCAAGCGCTGGACGTTCCGCGGCGGCGCGAGCCGGACGGACATCGCCACGCGCCTGGCCACCGGCATCCTCGGCACCCCGATGCCCACCTTCATCGACAGCGTGGAGAAGCCCGAGGACATCTGGCACCTGACCAACTACATCGCCTCGCTGAACGGCGAGAGCGTCGCCTACGCGACGCTGGTCACGGGCAGCGCGGTGAAGGACGCGATCCCCGACGATCCCAACGCGGAGTTCTGGCGCAAGATGGCCGGCCAGAACATCCCGCTGATGGGCCAGGTGATCGTGGATCCGCGGAACTTCAATCCCGCCGTCGACCTCGTGTCGCTGCGGATCGCCTACAACGATCGAGAGATCGCGTTCCATCTGACCTGGGACGACCCGAGCGAGTCCAAGCCCGACGGCAAGGAGGTCTTCGCCGACGCGGTCTCGCTCCAGTTCCCCCCCGCGCTGGGCCCCGGCACCGAGCGCCCGTACTTCCTCATGGGTGATGACGGAGACGCGGTCTACCAGCTCCGCTGGGAGGGGGGCAAGGGCGCGCTCGAAGTCACGGCCAACGGCCCCGCCAAGATCAAGGAGCTGGGGGGGTCGGAGGCGACGGCCAAGAGTGCCTTCCGCGACGGCCAATACCGGGTCGTGATCAAGCGTCCGCTGGTCAGCAAGGACGCGAATCGACTGACGTTCCGACCCGGCGTGTTCACCCCGATCGCGTTCGGCGCGTGGGACGGCGGAGCGGGGGAGACCGGGACCAAGATGTCGCTGACCTCATGGTACTATCTGCGCCTGGAGGAGCCGCAGTCGAACCGGCGTTTCGTGATTCCTCCCGTGGTAGCCCTCCTCACCCTGGCGGCGATGCTGCTGGTGGTGCGTGTGGCGCAGGGGAGACGGTAAAGCGTATATCGAGGAGCGCCACGGCTTCGCCGAGGCGCGACGAATATCAGGGGGGCTTGGGGGGCCCGTGACTAGGCCCCCCACCCGGACAATCAGGAGGACCGAACGATGCGGAAGTGGATCGCAGCGATAGCGGGTCTCGCGTTGGTCGTCGGCGGCGTCGCGCTGGTCGGAGGCACGCGACTGGCGACCGCCCAGGGCGGCGGAACGATCGAGGCCGCGGTGACGTACAACGGTCCGGCCCAGGTCGAAAAGCTCAAGGTCAACAAGGACGTCGAGAAGTGCGGCAACGAGGCCCTGATCGAGAAGATCGTGGTGGGCGGCAACAAGGGGCTGGCCAACGCGGTGGTCTCGGTGCCCGAGGCCAAGGGTGCTCCGACGGCGAAGAAGATCACCGTCGATCAGCACGGCTGCAAGTTCGTCCCTCACGTGAGCGCGACCACGCCGGGCGAGGTCGAGCTCAAGAACTCGGACGACATCCTGCACAACATCCACACCTACTCGACGGCCAACCCGTCCATCAACAAGGCGCAGCCGAAGTTCAAGAAGGTCATGACCGAGAAGTTCGACAAGCCCGAGGTCATCAAGCTCACGTGCGACGTCCACAGCTGGATGCTGGGCTGGGTCGCGGTGATGCCGAACCCGTATTTCGGCGTGACCGACGCCAACGGCGCGACCAAGATCGAGAACGTGCCGCCCGGCAAGTACAAGGTCGAGGTGTGGCACGAGACGCTCGGCAAGCAGACCAAGGACGTCGAGGTGAAGGCGGGGCAGACCGCGAAGGTCGCCTTCGAAATGAAGAAGTAGGGTCGGGGAGGCTCGGACCAGCATGCTCAACTGGTGGTTGCCGGAAAACGTTTCGACGTTTGGCCGCGACATCGACTGGCTGTTCCACCTCATCTACTGGATCACCGGCATCACCTTCATCTTGGTCGCGGGGACGATGATCGCGTTCATGATCATGTACCGCGATCGCCCGGGGCGGCGGGCCAAGTACACCCACGGGAGCACCCCGTTGGAGATCGCGTGGACCATCGTGCCCTCGCTGATCCTGGTCGTGCTCACCTTCCTGAGCTTGCCCGCGTGGTCCAGGATCAAGATGAACATCCCGCCGACGGACATAGTGGTGCAGGTGACGGCCAAGCAGTTCAACTGGCAGGTCGCCTACCCCGGACCCGACGGAAAGTTCGACACCGACGACGACAAGAAGTTCCTCGACGAGATGCACGTACCCGTCAACAAGGTCATCCGCGTGAACCTCAAGTCTCAGGACGTGATCCACAGCTTCTTCGTCCCGAACTTCCGCATCAAGCAGGACGCCGTGCCCGGCCGCACGATCGGCGCCTGGTTCGACGCCACCAAGCCCGGCAAGTACGAGTGGCCGTGCGCCGAGCTGTGCGGGTTCGGCCACTCCGGGATGAAGGGCTGGATCTACGTGCACACGGCCGAGGAATACGCGAAATGGGCGACGGAGAACCTGGCGGGGGCCGCGCCCGCCGCCGCCGAAGAGAAGAAGGACGACAAGCCGCAGTCCACGACGGAGGGTAAACCCAAGTCATGAGCGCGACCACGGCGACCGCGCACGGCCACGCGCACACCGAGCACCACGAGCTCGGCTTCGTCCGGACGTACATCTTCTCCACCGACCACAAGATGATCGCCCGGCAGTTCCTGTTCATGGGACTGTTCATGATGATCCTGGGCGGCCTGCTGGCCCTGATCGTCCGCTGGCAGCTCGCCTGGCCGGAGACGGCCGTGCCCGGACTCAAGCTCTTCCTGAAAGAGACGGGCGGCATCCTGGAGCCGTCGACCTACAACATGGCGTTCACCATGCACGCCACCATCATGATCTTCTTCGTGATCATGCCGATCCTGGCCGGCGCCTTCGGCAA
>DATHGT010000073.1:0-15217 GCA_035317605.1 Candidatus Acidiferrum sp.
CCCCGTGATCATGTTCTTGATGTAGTCCGCGTGCCCCGGACAGTCGATGTGCGCGTAGTGCCGCTTCTCCGTCTCGTACTCCACGTGCGCCACCGCGATCGTGATCCCCCGCTCCCGCTCTTCCGGCGCGTTGTCGATCGACCCGTAGTCGCGCACCGCGATGTTCTTGTTCTTGGTGTGCAGCACCTTCGTGATCGCCGCCGTCAACGTCGTCTTGCCGTGATCGATGTGCCCGATCGTCCCAATGTTCACGTGCGGCTTCGTCCGCTCGTATTTCACCTTCGCCATCGTGAGGACTCCTTGCCTTCCGAGCTTTAGCGGGATCCGGCCCGCGCCACCGGCTTGCCCGCGACCTTCGCCACGATCTCCTCGGCGATGGCGGTCGGCACTTCTTCGTATCGGGCAAACTGCATCGTGTAGGTCGCGCGGCCCTGGGTCATCGACCGCATCTCCGTCGCGTACCCGAACATCTGGCCGAGCGGGACGTTGGCGCGGATGACCTGGGAGCTGCCGCGCGCCTCCATCGAGACGATGCGGCCGCGCCGGCTGTTGAGGTCGCCGACGATCGCCCCCATGTATTCCTCCGGGGTCACGACCTCGACATCCATGACGGGCTCCAGGAGGACCGGCTTGCCGCGGCGCACCGCCTCCTTGAAGCCGATCGAACCCGCGATCTTGAACGCCAGCTCGGACGAGTCGACCTCGTGGTACGAGCCGTCGGTCAGGCGCACCTTGATGTCGACCATGGGATAACCCGCGAGCACGCCCGTCTGCATGGCCTCACGGATACCCTTCTCGACCGCCGGCACGTATTCCCGCGGGACCGAGCCGCCGACGATCTTGTTCTCGAACACGAAGCCACCGCCCGGCTCGTTGGGCTCGACCTCGATGTACACGTCGCCGTACTGTCCGCGACCGCCCGTCTGGCGCACGAATCGGCCCTGCGCCCCGGCTGGCCGGCGGACGGTCTCGCGGTAGGCGACCTGCGGCTTGCCGACGTTGGCCTCCACGCGGAACTCGCGCAAGAGCCGGTCGACGATGATCTCGAGATGCAGCTCGCCCATCCCGTGGATGAGCGTCTGCGACGTCTCCTCCTCGGTGGTGACCCGAAAGGTCGGATCCTCGAGGGCCAATCGCGACAGGGCCACGCCCAGCTTCTCTTCGTCGGCGCGCGTCTTGGGCTCGATGGCGACCGCGATCACCGGCTCCGGGAAGGTCATCGACTCCAGCACGATCGGCTTGTCGGGATCGCACAGCGTGTCGCCGGTGGTGGCGAACTTCAGCCCGATGGCGGCCACGATGTCGCCCGCCGCGATCGCCTCGATCTCCTCCTTCTTGTTGGCGTGCATCCGGAGGAGGCGACCCACCCGCTCCTTCCGATCCTTCGTCGAGTTGTAGACGGCGTCGCCGGTCTCGAGCGTGCCCGCGTACACCCGCAGGAACACCAGCTGCCCCACGTGCTGGTCGTTCATGATCTTGAAGGCCAGCGCCGCGAAGGGCTCGTCGTCCGAGGCCTTGCGCTCCTCGACCGCACGCGTCTCGGGGTTGAGGCCTTGCACGGGCGGGATGTCGAGCGGTGAGGGCAGGAAGTCCACCACCGCGTCGAGCAGCGCCTGCACGCCCTTGTTCTTGAACGACGCGCCGCACAACACCGGGAAGACCTTCATGGCGATGGTGCCCTTGCGCACCGCGCTTCGAATCTCCTCGGTGGTGATCTCCTGACCGGCGACGTATTTCTCCATGAGGTGGTCGTCGACCTCGGCTAGCCCTTCGATCAGCTTCTCCCGGTACTCGTGCGCCTGCTCACGCACGTCCGCCGGGATGTCGATCGTCTGGAATTCCTTGCCGAGGGTCTCGTCGTCCGACCAGACGTACGCCTTCATCTCCATGAGGTCGACGAGCCCCACGAACGTGTCCTCGGCGCCGAGGGGAATCTGGACGGCGACGGGATGCGCGCCGAGGCGCGTCCGCACCATGTCGAGGGACCGATAGTAATCGGCGCCCACCCGATCCATCTTGTTGACGTAGACGATCCGGGGGACCTGATACTTGTCGGCCTGGCGCCACACCGTCTCCGTCTGGGGCTCGACGCCCGAGACGGCATCGAGAATGGCCACCGCTCCATCGAGCACTCGAAGCGACCGCTCGACTTCCACCGTGAAGTCGACGTGGCCCGGGGTGTCGATGATGTTGATCCGGCAGTCGCGCCAGAAGCACGTGGTCGCCGCCGAGGTGATCGTGATGCCGCGCTCCTGCTCCTGGACCATCCAGTCCATGGTGGCGGTGCCTTCGTGCACCTCACCGATCTTGTACGACCGGCCCGTGTAGTACAGCACGCGCTCGGTCGTGGTCGTCTTGCCGGCATCGATGTGAGCCATGATGCCGATGTTCCGCGTCTTCTCCAGTGAGTACTGCCGCTCCACGTCTCTGTTCCTCTTTCGTCGTTGACTACACATGAGAAGAGGGGGGTCAGGCCGCGGCCCCCCTCTTCGTCAGGATCTGAAGCTACCAGCGATAGTGCGCGAACGCCTTGTTGGCCTCCGCCATCTTGTGCGTGTCTTCCCGCTTCTTCACCGCCGTCCCGCGGTTATTGGCCGCGTCGAGCAGCTCGGCGGCGAGCTTGTCGGCCATGCTGCGCTCGGGGCGCCGGCGGGCCGCGCCGATCACCCAGCGCATGGCCAGTGACGTGCGCCGGTCCGGCCGCACCTCCACCGGAACCTGATACGTCGAGCCGCCGACCCGGCGGGACTTCACTTCGACCGCCGGCTTGACGTTCTCGATCGCCTGCTTGAACATCTTGAGCGCTTCCTGCTTGGAGCGGTCCTCCACCGAGGTCAGCGCGTCGTACATGATGGTCTCGGCCGTGGACTTCTTGCCGCGGATCATCATGATGTTCACGAACTTCGCCACCAGACGACTGCCGTACTTCGGGTCCGGCAACACTTCACGCTTCGCGGCTCCGGCGCGCCGCATGACTAGGCCGCACCCTTCGGCGCCTTGGCGCCGTACTTCGAGCGGCTCTGCTTGCGATTGGCCACGCCCGCGGTGTCCAGCGTGCCCCGGATGATGTGATACCGAATGCCCGGCAGGTCCTTCACCCGGCCGCCACGAATCATGACGATCGAGTGCTCCTGGAGATTGTGACCGACTCCGGGGATGTACGACGTCACCTCGAGGCCGTTGGTGAGGCGCACCCGCGCGACCTTGCGAAGAGCCGAATTCGGCTTCTTCGGCGTAGTCGTGTAGACGCGAATACACACGCCCCGCTTCTGTGGGCATGCCTGCATCGCGGGCGTCTTGGACTTCTGACGCACCGCTTCACGTCCCTTGCGAACGAGCTGATTAATGGTCGGCATGGCTCTCCAACGCCGCGAACGGCGACAAAACTCTCACTTTATAACCAGAACACCCTGTTTTGTCAACACCTTAGCCCACGCGGTCGTGCGTCCGCACGACCGCCCTCACACCGCGGCCGCGACATCGTTGTCGCCGATCTCGGGCGGCGGCGGTTCGAGCGTGAGCACGCTGTCGAGCGGTTTCACCGCCTCGCCACCCGGCGTGAGCACTTCCACGCGGGTGTAATTGCCGAGGCCGGTCCCCGCGGGAATCAGCCGTCCCACGATCACGTTCTCCTTCAGACCGCGCAAGTCGTCGGTCTTCCCCGAGATCGCCGCCTCGGTGAGCACGCGCGTGGTCTCCTGGAACGACGCCGCCGAGATGAAGCTGTCGGTCGACAGCGACGCCTTGGTGATGCCGAGGAGCACGGGCTTGGCCGTGGCCGGGCGCTTGCCCTGCGCCAGCACCCGCTCGTTCTCCTCCTGGAACGCGAACTTGTCGATCAGCTCACCGACCACGAACTCGGTGTCGCCGACCTCCTCGATCCGCACGCGCCGGAGCATCTGGCGCACGATGATCTCGATGTGCTTGTCGTTGATGGTCACGCCCTGCAGGCGATAGACCTCCTGCACCTCGTTCACGAGATAGCGCTGCAGCTCGCGATCGCCGAGGACGGCGAGGTAATCGTGTGGGTTCGGCGAGCCGTCCATCAGCGCCTCTCCGGCCTTGACTCGATCGCCCTCATGGACGCTGATGTGCTTTCCTCGAGGGATCAGATACTCCTTCGTTTCTCCGTTGTCCGCCCTGATCACGATCTTGCGCATGCCCTTGACGAACCCGCCCATCTCCACGCGCCCGTCGATCTCGGTGATGACCGCCTGCTCCTTGGGCTTGCGCGCTTCGAACAGCTCGGCCACCCGCGGCAGACCGCCGGTGATGTCCTTCGTCTTGGTGGTTTCCCGCGGGATCTTGGCGATGATGTCGGCCGCGAAGACGTCCGCCCCATCGGGCACGTTGATGTTGGCGCCCACGGGCAGCGCGTAGCGATGCGGAGTCTCGTCGCCCGGGGTCTTGATGACCACGCCCGGCTGCAGACGCCCCTCCGGATCCTCGATGATGACCTTGCGGGCCAGACCGGTGACCTCGTCGAACTCCTCACGGACGGTCATCCCGTCGATGATGTCCTGATACTCGACCTTCCCCGTGAACTCGGTGAGGATCGGGTTGGTGAACGGATCCCACTCGACCAGCACCGTCCGCGGCTTGACCCGCTGATCGGCTTTGACCTTCAGCTTGGCCCCGTACACCACCGGATAGCGCTCGCGCTCGCGGCCGCGGTCGTCGGCCACCGCGATCTCGCCGTTGCGGTTGGTGGCCACCAGATCGCCGTCTCGGTTCTGGACGGTGCGGAGGTTGTGGTACTTCACGATGCCGGCGTTCTTCGCCTCGTGCTTGGAGGCCTCGACGACGCGGCTCGCCGTCCCGCCGATGTGGAACGTGCGCATGGTGAGCTGGGTCCCCGGCTCACCGATGGACTGCGCGGCGATGATGCCGACGGCTTCGCCGAGTTCGGCGAGGCGGCCGGATCCGAGATTCCGCCCATAACACATGACACAGATACCCCGCTTCGTCTCACACACGAGAGCGGAGCGCATGCGGACGCGCTCGATGCCCGCGTCCTCGATCTTCTGGGCAATATCCTCCGTGAACTCGTTGTTCGACTGCACGATGATCTCGCCCGAGAGCGGATCGCGGACGTCCTCGGCGGCCACGCGCCCGACGATGCGGTCGCGCAGCGACTGGATGATGTCACCGCCCTCGACGAGTGGTGTTGCGTCGATGTACTTCACGGTTCCGCAGTCGTATTCGCTCACGATGACGTCTTGTGACACATCGACGAGTCGCCGAGTCAGGTATCCAGAATCGGCCGTCTTCAGTGCCGTATCGGCCAAACCCTTGCGGGCGCCGTGGGTCGACGTGAAGTACTCGAGGACCGTGAGGCCCTCGCGGAAATTCGACATGATCGGGGTCTCGATGATCTCGCCCGAAGGCTTGGCCATGAGACCGCGCATGCCGGCCAGCTGGCGGATCTGCTGGCGCGAGCCGCGGGCGCCGGAGTCCGCCATCATGTAGATCGGATTGAACTCGCCGCCGGCCACCCCACCTTCCAGCTCGCGGAACATCTCCTCGGCGATCTGCTCGGTGGTGTGGGCCCAGATGTCGACGATCTTGTTGTAGCGCTCACCCGGCGTGATCACGCCGTCCTGATACTGCTGGTCGACCTCGTCGACGAGGCGCCGGGCCTCGGCGATGTGGCGCCCCTTGGCGGTCGGCACGTGCATGTCGTCGATGCCGATCGACAGTCCCGACAGCGTGGCGTAGCGGAATCCGAGGTCCTTCAGCTCGTCGAGGAACTGCACGGTCACCTCGTTGCCGAGCGTGTTGTAGCAGCGGCCGACGAGCGCGGTCACTTCCTTCTTCTTCAGCTCCTGGTTCACGAACCGCAGCGCCTCGGGCACCACTTCGTTGAAGAGCGTCCGGCCCACCGTGGTCTCGAGGAACTCGCCCTTCCACCGCACCCGAATGCGCGCCTGGAGATCGACGTCCTCGTTGTCGTAGGCGATCCGCACCTCCTCGGGATCGGCGAACAGCCGCCCCTCGCCTCGCACCGGCTCACCAGGCGTGCTGAGCCGCTCCTTGGTCAGGTAATAAATGCCGAGGACCATGTCCTGCGTGGGCACGGCCAGCGGCGCGCCGTTGGCCGGCGACAGGATGTTGTTCGACGAGAGCATCAGCACCTGGGCCTCGAGCTGGGCCTCCATGGACAGCGGCACGTGCACCGCCATCTGGTCACCGTCGAAGTCCGCGTTGAACGCGGTGCAGACGAGCGGATGGATCTCGATGGCCTTGCCCTCGACCAGGATGGGCTCGAAGCCCTGGATGCCGAGCCGGTGAAGAGTCGGCGCCCGGTTGAGGAGGACCGGATGTTCGCGGATGACCTCCTCGAGGATGTCCCAGACCTCGGGCCGCTCCTTCTCCACGTACTTCTTGGCCGCCTTGATGGACGAGGCGATCCCGCGATCCTCGAGCTTGCGTAGGATGAACGGCTTGAACAGCTCGAGCGCCATCTTCTTGGGCAGCCCGCACTGGTGCAGCTTCAGATACGGACCGACCACGATGACGGAACGGCCGGAGTAATCGACGCGCTTGCCGAGCAGGTTCTGACGGAAGCGGCCCTGCTTCCCTTTAAGGGTGTCGCTGAGCGATTTCAGAGGCCGGTTGCTCGGCCCGGTGATGACCCGGCCGCGGCGGCCGTTGTCGAAGAGCGCGTCCACCGCCTCCTGGAGCATCCGCTTCTCGTTGCGGATGATGATCTCGGGCGCCTTGAGATCCATCAACCGCTTGAGGCGGTTGTTGCGGTTGATCACGCGGCGGTAGAGATCGTTGAGGTCAGACGTCGCGAAGCGCCCGCCGTCGAGCGGCACCAGCGGCCGAAGCTCCGGCGGAATCACGGGGACGACCTCGAGGATCATCCAGTCCGGCTGGTTACCGGACTTCAGGAAGGCCTCGATGACTTTCAATCGCTTGACGATCTTCTTGCGCTTCTGGACCGAGGTCTCGCCCAGCATCTGGGCGCGCAGATCGCGGGCCAGCGAATCGAGGTCCAGGTCGCGCAAGAGCTCGCGGATCGCCTCGGCCCCCATACCGACCTTCAGCGCCTCCAGCCCGTGCTCTTCCTGGAGCTTGCGGGCCTTGTCGACGGACATCAGGTCCTTCTTCTTGACGCCGGCGACTTTGGCGTCGAGGACTACGTACTCCTCGAAGTAGAGGATCTTCTCCAGCTCACGGAGCGACATGTCGAGGAGCTGGCCGATGCGCGAGGGCAGTCCCTTGAAGAACCAGACGTGTGAGACCGGGGAAGCCAGCTCGATGTGCCCCATCCGCTCGCGTCGCACGCGCGCCCTCGTCACCTCGACGCCGCACTTGTCGCAGACGACGCCGGCGAACTTCATGCGCTTGTACTTGCCGCATGCGCACTCGTAGTCCTTGGTCGGCCCGAAGATGCGCGCGCAGAAGAGTCCGTCGCGCTCGGGCTTGAACGTCCGGTAGTTGATGGTCTCCGGCTTCTTGACCTCGCCGTGCGACCAGTCGCGGATCTTCTGCGGCGCGGCCAGTTTGATCCGGATCGCGTCGAACGTGATGGGCTTCGCATGCCGATCGAGGATGCCCCACAGGTCCTTGGTAGGCTTTTCCTCTCTGATCAGGCTGCCGAAAGGCCGATCCGTCAGCATTCGCACTCTCCTTTGTCCCGGTTCATCAGGATGCCTTCTTCCCGTCCTTGGTCACCAGCTCGACGTCGAGGGCCAGGCTCTGGAGCTCCTTCACCAGCACGTTGAACGACTCCGGTGTGCCGGGTTCGAGGAAGTTCTCGCCCTTGACGATGGCCTCGTAGATGCGATTGCGTCCCTCCACGTCGTCGGACTTGACGGTGAGCATCTCTTGCAGCGTGTGCGCGGCGCCATACGCCTCCAGCGCCCAGACCTCCATCTCGCCAAAGCGCTGACCGCCGAACTGCGCCTTGCCGCCCAACGGCTGCTGGGTGACCAGCGAGTAGGGGCCGATCGAGCGCGCGTGCATCTTGTCGTCGACGAGATGGGCCAGCTTCAAGATATAGATCTGACCGACGGTCACCTCCTGGTGGAACTTCTTGCCGCTGCGGCCGTCGTAGAGGACGGTCTTTCCCGACGTCGGCAGGTTGGCCTGCCGCAGGTGCTCCTTGATCTCCCCCTCGGTGGCCCCATCGAACACGGGGCTGGCCATCCACATCCCGAGGGCCCGCGCCGCCCAGCCCAGGTGCGTTTCGAGAATCTGGCCGACGTTCATGCGCGAAGGCACGCCGAGCGGGTTCAGCACGATCTCGACGGGCGTGCCGTCCGGCAGGTACGGCATGTCCTCCTCGGGCAGGACTTTGGACACCACGCCCTTGTTGCCGTGGCGGCCGGCCATCTTGTCGCCGACCGAGAGCTTGCGCTTCACGGCCACGTAGACCTTCACCATCTTGATGACGCCGGGCGGCAGGTCGTCGCCACGCCGCAGGCGCCCGATGCGCTCCTCCAGCATGGTGTCGTAGATCGAGATCTGCTCCTCGGCCAGCTCCTCGATCCGGCGGATCGTCTGGCTGAGCCCCTCGTCCTCCTTGATCTTGACCTTCTTCAGCTCGTTCCAGGAGAAGTTGTCGAGGTCGGCCCGCTCGATCCGCGCGCCCTTCTTGGTCACGCTCTTGGTCTTGACGGTCGGGTCGAACAGCTCGTTGAGCGATGTCTTGCCGACCAGCAGGTTCTTCAGCTTCTGGTCGCGCTCCATCTCGACCATCGCGATCTCGTCCTGGTAGTCCTTCTCGAGGCGGCCGATCTCCTCCTCCTCGATGGACTTGGCGCGCTCGTCCTTGTCGACGCCGCGCCGCGAGAACACCTTGACGTCGACCACCGTGCCCTCGATCCCCGGGGGGACCGTGAGTGAAGTGTCCCGCACGTCGCCGGCCTTCTCGCCGAAGATCGCCCGCAGCAACTTCTCTTCCGGCGTGAGCTGGGTCTCGCCCTTCGGCGTGATCTTGCCGACGAGAATGTCGCCGGCCTTGACCTTGGCGCCGATCCGCACGATTCCCGAATCGTCGAGGTCCTTCAGCGCCTCTTCCGACACGTTCGGGATATCCCGGGTGATCTCTTCCTTCCCGAGCTTGGTGTCGCGGGCCTGAATCTCGAACTCCTCGATGTGGATCGAGGTGAAGCGGTCGTCCTTGACGAGCCGCTCGGAGACCAGGATCGCGTCCTCGAAGTTGTAACCGCCCCACGGCATGAACGCCACGAGCACGTTGCGGCCCAGGGCCAGCTCACCCTGATCGGTGCCCGGCCCGTCGGCCACGACGTCCCCCGCGGCCACCCGTTGTCCCTTCCGCACCACCGGCTTCTGGTTGATGCAGGTGTTCTGGTTGGAGCGGCGGTACTTGGTCAGGTTGTAGATGTCGAGCGGCAGGTCCTGCACCGGATCCGCCTTCTTGGACCGGCTCTCCGCCCGCACCACGATGCGGTCCGCGGACACGTATTCGACCACGCCGGGACGCTTGGCCACGATCACGGCGCCCGAGTCGCGCGCCACCACGTGCTCCATGCCCGTGCCGACCAGCGGAGCCTCGGGCTGGAGCAGCGGGACGGCCTGACGTTGCATGTTGGAGCCCATCAGGGCCCGGTTGGCGTCGTCGTTCTCGAGGAACGGGATCAGCGACGCGGCCACCGAGACGAGCTGCTTGGGCGACACGTCCATGTAGTGCAGCTCTTCGGGCGGCACCATGCGGAACTCGCCGCCCTTCCGGGCCGACACGCGCTCCTGCACGAACCGGCCGCTGCGGTCGATCTCGGCGTTGGCCTGAGCGATGACGACCTGCTCCTCCTCCAGAGCGGTCAGGAACCGGATCTCGTCGCTGACCTTGCTCTCGCGCACCACGCGGTAGGGAGTCTCGATGAAGCCGAACTCGTTGGTGCGAGCGTAGGTGGACAGCGACGAGATGAGCCCGATGTTCGGGCCTTCCGGCGTCTCGATCGGACAGATGCGTCCGTAATGCGTGGGATGAACGTCACGCACCTCGAACCCCGCGCGCTCGCGGCTGAGACCGCGCGGCCCCAGCGCGGAGAGCCGGCGCTTGTGGGTCAGCTCGGCCAGCGGGTTCGTCTGGTCCATGAACTGGGAGAGCTGGGAGGACCCGAAGAACTCCTTGACCACGGCCGAGACCGGCTTGGCGTTGATGAGGTCGTGGGGCATCAGGTTCGCGATGTCGGAGATCGACATGCGCTCCTTCACGGCCCGCTCCATGCGGGTCAACCCCACCCGGAACTGGTTCTCCAGCAACTCGCCGACCGAGCGCACGCGGCGGTTGCCGAGGTGGTCGATATCGTCGGTGGGCCGGCTGCCGACCTTGACCAGCAACAGGTGACGGACGACCGACACGATGTCCTCGGAGCGCAGGGTCTTGAGCGAGAGCGGGGCGTCGATCCCGAGCTTCTTGTTGATCATGAAGCGGCCGACCCGCGCCAGGTCGTAGCGGCGACCGTCCATGAACATGCCGCGGAACAGCGCGCGCGCCGAGTCGATGGTCGGCGGATCGCCCGGACGCAGCCGGCGGTAGATCTCCACCAGCGCCTCGTCGGGGTTCTTGAAATGATCGCGGGCCAGCGTCTCGTACATCGAGCTGTCGGTCCGCTTGTCGGCCGGCCGCACGTTCGGCAGGTTCGGCAGCATCATGACCTGCAACTTGAAGGGCGCGATCGGCCGGCTCATGACCTGCGAGAGCACGGTCGAGGTGATCTCGGTGTTGGTCTCCACCAGCACCTCACCGCTGTCCGTGTCGACGATGCGGGAGGCCGTCCGGCGACCGACCAGCGACTCGGCGCGCACGGCGATCTTCTCCACGCCCGATTCGGCAAGTCGCTCCACCAGCTTGGCGTTGAGGACCTTGCCGGCCGTCACCAGCGGCTCACGATGCCGCGGCGGCTTGACGTCCTCCGCGACCTTGACGCCCTCGTGGGCGTCCGGATTGAACTTGACCCAGGCGTTGCCCTCCTCGAAGGCCTGCACCTCCTCGGCGTCGTAGAACTGGGTCAGGACCTCCTCGTCGGAGAGGATCACGCCTTTCTCGAGGAACCAGAACGCTCTCAAGTAAGCGGTGGCGAGCATCTTCCGGCGCCGATCGACCCGCACCTGGAGAATGTCGTTGGCGTCGAAGTCGAACTCGACCCACGAGCCGCGGTAGGGAATGACCCGAGCCGAGAACAGCGGCTTGCCCGACGCCAGCGTCTTGCCCTTGTCGTCGTCGAAGAAGACACCGGCCGAGCGCTGGAGCTGGCTCACCACCACGCGCTCGGTGCCGTTGATGATGAAGGTGCCCTTCTCGGTCATGAGCGGCAGCTCGCCCAGGTAGACTTCTTGGCCGCGCTGCTCGCGGATGGTCCGCGTCTTGGCTTCCTTGTCGTGGTCGAAGACGACCAGCCGGAGGGTCACCTTCAGCGGGATCGCGAACGTCATGCCCCGGTCGTGACATTCCTCGACCGTGTATTTCGGCTCCCCGAAGTGGTAGGAATCGAACTCCAGCAGCGAGTTGTCGTTGTAGTCCGCGATCGGAAACACGGACTTGAACACGCCCTGGAGGCCGAGGTCCTCGCGCCGGTCGGACGCCACGTCCTTCTGCAGGAACGCCTCGTATGATCGCCTCTGGACCTCGATGAGGTTCGGAATCTCCACGATGGAGGGGATCTTGCCGAAATCCTTCCGACTCCGCCGCCCGCACTGAATCGTCCCTGCCATATGTTCTCCCGAGGACGACCCCCGAGGCCGTCCTCACCGGTATGCTTCGTCGCTTCGAGCGCCGGCTCTGCCGGCGCGCTCCTGCCCCAGGGAGAAGCGGCTACTTCACCTGGACGATCGCGCCCTGCTCTTCGAGCTTCTTCTTGACGTCCTCGGCCTCGGCCTTGGCGATCTTCTCCTTCACCGCCTTGGGCGCGCCGTCGACGAGGTCCTTGGCCTCCTTGAGGCCGAGACCGGTGAGCTCGCGGACGACCTTGATGACCTGGATCTTCTTCTCGCCGGCCGCGGAGAGGATGACGTCGAACTCCGTCTGCTCCTCGACGGCGGCGGCGCCGGCGCCAGCGCCCGCCGTGGCGGCGACCGCGACGGGGGCGGCGGCCGACACGCCCCACTTCTCCTGCAGCATCTTCGACAGCTGCGCGGCTTCGAGCAGGGTCAGCTTGTCGAGTTGTTCGGCGATCTCTTCGACACTGGCCATGACGTCTCCTTGTCTGTGGTGATTATTCGGTCGCGATTATTCCGTCGCGTCCTTGCCGCGCTCGGCGAGGATGTACGCGAGCTCGCGTTGCGGTGCCTGAAGCAAGCTGACGAGCTGGGTCAACGGTCCGCTGATGGCGCCCACGAGCTGGGCCCGCAGGGCCTCCTTCGACGGAAGCTCGGCGAGCGCCTTCAGCGCGTCGGGCTGCATGAGCTGGCCGTCGACGTAGCCGCCCTTGATCGCGAAGGCCTGGTTGGTCCGCGCGAACGTCGACAGGGCCTTGGCGACGGCCACCGGATCGTCCTTGGAGACCACGAGGGCCACCGGTCCCGTGAGCTGAGGCGTGAGAACCTGCAGCTCCGACGCCGAGATGGCGATCTTCGCCAGGCGGTTCTTCACCACCTTGTACTCCGCAGACACCGCGCGCAGCTGCTTGCGCAGCTCGCTGAGCTGCTGGACGGTCAGCCCGCGATACTCCGTGAGCACCACCGTCTTGACGCCCTCCAGCCGGCCCTTGAGGTCTTCGACCGCGTCGATCTTTTCCTGCGTCGGCACCCCGGGCTCCTATTTCTTGTACTGGTTCGAGAGACGTTGCGCGTCGACCGGCACGCCCGGTCCCATCGTCGTGGAAGCCGTCAGCGACCGCAGATAGGTGCCCTTGGCCGCCGCCGGCTTGGCCCGCATGATGGCCTCGATGATCGCGTTGGCGTTGGCGACCAGGTGCTCGAGTGAGAACGAGCGCTTGCCCGCCGGGGTGTGGATGTTGCCGGCCTTGTCGACGCGGAACTCCACCTTCCCGGCCTTGGCCTCGCGCACGGCGCGCCCCACGTCGAACGTGACGGTGCCGAGCTTGGGGTTCGGCATCAGGCCGCGCGGGCCGAGCACCTTGCCGAGTCGTCCCACCTGCCCCATGAGATCGGGGGTGGCCACCGCGGTGTCGAACTCCATGAAGCCGCCCTGCACCCGCTCCACGAGGTCCTCGGCGCCGATCACGTCGGCCCCGGCTTCGCGCGCCTCCCGTTCCTTCTCGCCCTTGGCGAACACCGCCACCCGGACGGTCTTGCCGATACCGTGGGGGAGCACGACGGCGCCGCGTACCATCTGATCGGCGTGCTTGGGATCGACTCCGAGACGGAACGACAGGTCCACCGACTCGTCGAACTTCGCCCCCGGCATCTCCTTGAGGAGCGCCACCGCTTCGTCGACGGTGTACTGCCGCTCCGGCTCCACCCGCTTGGCCGCGGTGTCGTAGCGCTTGCTCACCTGTGTGACGGTCGCCATGTCCCTCTCCTATTCCCTCGGTCCGCTACACGACATCGATGCCCATGCTGCGCGCGGTGCCTTCGATGATCCGCATGGCCGAGTCGACCGACTGTGTGTTCAGGTCGACGAGCTTGGTCTGCGCGATCTCGCGCACCTGCTGCTTGGTCACCTTGCCAATCTTGTCCTTGTGCGGCACCGCCGAGGCCTTCGCGATGCCCGCCGCCCGCTTGAGCAGAACCGCGGCCGGCGGCGTCTTGACGATGAACGTGAACGACCGGTCCGCATAGATCGTCACCACGACCGGCAGGATCAGCCCTTCCTGGGTGTTCGTCTGCGCGTTGAACCCCTTGCAGAACTCCATGATGTTGACGCCGTGCTGGCCGAGCGCCGGTCCCACCGGCGGCGAAGGATTGGCCTTGCCGGCCGGGATCTGGAGCTTCACCATCGCCTGGACTTTCTTCGCCATTTAGATCATTTCCCCGCTCGCCTCGCGGCGCTCGCGATCTTCGGACGATTTCACCGCTCGGCTCGCGCACGCGCTCACCTTGCACCGCGGGCAACTCGGCCGCTGCCCGGCTCGCACTACAGTCGCTCCACCTGGTAGTACTCGAGCTCAACGGGCGTGGGCCGGCCGAACACGGGCACGACCACCTTCATGCGCCCGCGCTCCGGGTTGATGTCCTCCACCACGCCCTGAAAGTTCTGGAAGGGGCCCTCGATCACGCGGATCTTGTCGCCCCGTTGGAAAACCGACTTCGGCTTGGGCTTCTCCGCGCCCACTTCCATCTGGCGCAGGATCTCGTCCACCTGGTCCTGGGGCAGGGACACGGGGCGCGAGCCCGATCCCACGAAGCCCGTGACCTTCGGGGTCGCGCGCACGAGCTGCCAGGTCTCGTCGGTCAGCTCCATCTCGACCAGCACGTAGCCCGGGAAGAACTTCTGCTCGGTCTCGCGCTTCTGCTTGTTGCGGACCTCCACCACCTTTTCGGTGGGGACGAGCACGCGGGTGATCCGTCCCTCCATGCCGAAGATCTTGGCGCGCGACTGGATGGCCTCCGCCACCTTGTTCTCGAACCCCGAGTAGGTGTGGACGACGAACCACTGCCGGGGGACCGTCGCCACGCCAGCCTTTCCACTCATCGCAGGATCCTCTCGACGATGCGGGCCAGCGCGATGTCGACTCCGCCCAGGAAGAACGCCAGCACCACCGTCACCACGATCACGACCACGGTCGAGTTGACGAGCTCCTGGCGGCTCGGCCAGGTCACCTTTCGGAACTCGACCATCACCTCTTTGACGAACTCTTGCGTCCGCACCAAGAAATTCACGCTGCCACCACCCCGGGGATTTGGCAGGGGTGGAGGGATTCGAACCCCCATCCCCCGGATTTGGAGTCCGGTGCTCTAGCCGTTAGAGCTACACCCCTATCCATGCGCGACCTACTTCGACTCGCGGTGCGCGGTGTGCTTGCGGCACCAGCGGCAGTACTTCTTCAGCTCGAGCCGGTCGGGATGCGTGCGCTTGTTCTTGGTCGTCGCGTAGTTTCGACGCTGACACGTGGTGCACGCGAGCGAGATGATGTCCCGTGGCATTCCCTACTCCGCGATCTCCGTCACCACGCCCGCTCCCACCGTCCGGCCGCCCTCCCGGATCGCGAACCGCAGCTCCTTCTCCATCGCGATCGGCTGGATCAGCTCGATCGCCAGCGTCACGTTGTCCCCGGGCATCACCATCTCCACCCCCTCCGGCAACGTGCACACCCCCGTCACGTCCGTCGTCCGAAAG
>DATHGT010000074.1:0-14892 GCA_035317605.1 Candidatus Acidiferrum sp.
CACGCCCGACGGCGGCCGCATCGGCGTGCGCGCCGGCCGCATCGACGGCGGCGTCGAGATCGCGGTCAGCGACACCGGCGTCGGCATCGCGCCCGAGGACCAGGCGGCGATCTTCGAGGAGTTCCGCCAGGTCGGGAGCGACTACGTGCGCAAGCGCGAGGGGACGGGGCTCGGCCTCGCCCTCACGAAGAGATTCGTCGAGCTCCACGGCGGCCAGATCCGCGTGGAGAGCGAGGTCGGCAAGGGCTCGACGTTCACCTTCACGCTACCGGAGAGGCCATGGCCGGAGAGCTGATCCTCATCGTCGAGGACAACGAGAACAACCGGATCCTGGTGCGCGACGTGCTGCAGTCGCGCGGCTATCGGACCGAGGAGACGGACAACGCCGAGGAGGGGCTGCGCCTGGCCCGCGCCTCGCGGCCCGCGCTCATCCTCATGGACATCCAGCTCCCCGGCATGAACGGGATGGACGCGCTCAGGCTGCTGCGAGCCGATCCGGCCACGCGCGAGATCCCGGCGATGGCCGTCACCGCGTCAGCCATGACCCACGACCGTCAGAAGATCATGGCCGCCGGCTTCGACGCTTACCAGACCAAGCCCCTCAACGTCCGCGAGTTCGTCGAAGCCGTCCGCACCGTCCTCAGGACTCACGAGCGCCCCGGCTCAACCGGGGCGTGACACGCGCCGGGCGACGCAGCGAGCGGGCGCTGCAGCGAATGGGCGACGCAGCGGCCGGGCGACGCGCGTCGGGGGGGTATGGGGGGAGCCGCAGGGGCCCCCCATCTCAATCAATAAGAGTAAAACCCGCGTCCGGATTTCCGGCCCAAGTGTCCGGCCATGACCATGCGCTTGAGCAGCGGGGGCGGCGCGTAGCGGGGCTCGCGGAATTCCTCGAACATCACCTCGGCCACGAACATCGCGGTGTCGAGGCCGACCAGGTCGAGCAGCGTGAACGGGCCCATCGGGTAGCCGCACCCGAGCTTCATGGCCTGATCGATGTCCTCCAGCGAGGCGATCCCGCCCTCGTAGATCCGGACGGCGTCGAGCAGGTACGGGACGAGCAGCCGGTTGACGATGAAGGCCGTCGAGTCCTTGGTCTGCACGGGCACCTTGCCCAGGGCCCGCACCCACTCGGTCGCGGTCGTGACCGTGGCCTCACTGGTCAGGATCGTCCGCGCCACCTCCACGAGCTTCATCAGCGGCACCGGGTTGAAGAAGTGCAGTCCGAGCACCTGCTCGGGCCGCTTGGTCGCGGCGGCCATCGCGGTGACGTTGCAGGAGGAGGTGTTCGAGGCGAGGATCGCGTGCGGCGGGCAGATCCGATCGAGCCGGGCGAACGTCTCGTTCTTGACGGGTTGATTCTCGGTGATCGCCTCGACCACGAGGTCGACGTCGCTGAGGTCCTCGAGATGGACCGTCCCCCTGACGTGGCCCAGGATCTCGTCCTTCGCCCGCGCTTCGAGCTTGCCCCGCGCGGCGAGACCGTCGAGCGTGGCCCGCAATCCCCCGAGCCCGCGCTCCAGCAACGCCTCGTTGGCCTCGACGACGATCGTCGGAAACCCGGCCTGGGCCGCGACCTGCGCGATCCCCGACCCCATGAGCCCACACCCGATCACACCAACCCGCTTGATCGCCATCCGTGAAGACCTCCAGACAGACGAAAGGCCCGACCCCATCGTGTCCGGGCCGGGCCTTGCGTGCGAGTGTTTGCCTAGTTTTTCGCGCGACGTCCGGGCAACGGCGCCGGGTCGTAGTGCATGGTTCCGGGCGGGCACGGGTTGCGCACCGTGATCACCGCGCGGTCCACCTTCACCGAGCCGTCGGGCAGCACTTCGGCCAGCGGCGAGCGCGGAGCCGGGCCCGCGTCCTTGAGCGTGCGGTCGTACGCGACTTCGCGCGCCTCCACCGGAACGCGGCTGATCGTCAGCAGCATCGAGGCCTTCACCACCGTCTTGGCCTCGTCGGCCTGGGCCGCCGTGACCCCCAGCGCGAGCAACGCGAGCGCGGCGAGAACGAGTGAACCTTTCACCATGCCGTGCCTCCTGCGCTCAATCATAAACGATCACGGAGTGGAGCGGGTAGCTCTTGAGCTTCTCCCGCCCGTGGAGGAAGGCCAGCTCGATCAGGAACGTGACCCCGACCACGCGCCCGCCGAGCTGCTCGACCAGACGCAGAGTGGCCGCCATGGTCCCGCCGGTGGCGAGGAGATCGTCGACCACGAGCACGCGCTGGCCCGCGCGGATCGCGTCCTCGTGAACGGCCAGGGCGTCGCGCCCGTACTCCAGCTCGTACTCCACTTCGATGGTCTTGCCCGGCAGCTTGCCGAGCTTGCGCACGGGCACGAAGCCGGCGTCGAGCTGGTGAGCGAGCGCCCCGCCGAAGATGAACCCGCGCGACTCGATGCCCACCACGATCTCGACCCCGGCGTCGCGATAGTGGGCGGCCAGCAGATCGACGACGCGCCGAAACGACGGCCCGTCCTTGAGCAGGGTCGTGATGTCCTTGAAGAGGATCCCCTCGGTGGGGAAGTCCTTGATGTCCCGGATCTTGGCGCGCAGCTCGGCGACGTCGTCCATGCTCACACCGCGGCGGAGGCGCCTCCGTCGAAGTTGACCGCGGTCCCGGTGATGAAGCGCGCGCGATCGGAGACGAGGAATGCGACCAGGTCCGCGAACTCTTCGGCCTCCCCGAGCCGTCCCAGCGGCACCCGACGGGTCTTGGCCATGTCGGCGTAGAACGCGTCGAGGTCGCCGCCCTTGAAGCGGCGCGTCCACTGAGCGCTCTTGACCACCCCGAGGCAGATCGTGTTCACGCGGATCTGATCGGCCGCGTACTCGTGGGCCAGCGACTTGGTGAGGTTGATGCCGGCCGCGCGGGTGACCGAGGTCGGCAGCGATTTCGGGTTCGGCGCCTTGCCCCCGACCGTGGTGACGTTGACGATGGCCCCGCCGCCGCGCGCCTTCATCGACGGGATCACCAGGCGGCAGCAGCGGATCGCGCCCATGACCTTCAGGTCCCAGTCGTACTGCCACATCTTCTCGTCGACGCCCTCGAAGCCCGAGGCCTGCGACGTGCCCGCGTTGTTGAGCAGGATGTCCACCCCGCCCCATCGATCGATGACCGCGCCCACGAACTTTTCGACCTGGTCGCCCTGGGTCACGTCGGTCGGCATCGCGAGGACGTCACCACCCGCCTTCTGGATGGCGGAGGCCGCCCCTTCCAGAACGTCGGGTCGGCGCGCCGCCATGCCGACCTTCGCTCCGCACCGCGCCAGCTTCTCCGCGGTCGCGCGCCCCAACCCTTCGCTCGCCCCGGTCACGATCGCGACTTTGCCCTCGAGTCCGAGTTCCAGAGTGTCCATGGCCGGGAAAGATAGCACGCACGCCGATGCCCTACACGTCCATCAACAGCCGCGGGAGCTCCGCGAGATCCTTCACCACGAGGTCGGCGGCGGGAGAGGGCGCGGCGCCGGCGAAGGCGTAGTGCGCCGCGCGCATGCCGAGGTGTTGGGCGCCCAGGACGTCGGCGTCGGGGTTGTCGCCCACGTGCAGGGCACGCGCGGGCTCGACGCCCAGCGCGTTCAGCGAGCGCTCGAAGATGCGCGGGTCGGGCTTCCGGAAGCCGACCTCGTCGGAGTACGCGATCGCCACGGCGTCGAAGTGCCGGAGCATGTCGTGATGCGCGAGGATGCGGCGCAGGACGACGCCGGGCGTGCGTCCGGTGTTGGAGACGATGCCCAGACGGATACCGCGCGAGGAGAGCGCGCTCAGCGCCTCCACGGCGCCCGGCATGGGCACCGGCGGGTACTCGAGCGCGGGCGTGCCGTAGGCGTCCACCGCCCGCGCGAAGCTCGCGTCGTCCAGCCGCGCGCACAGTCCCTCGTCGAGGCAGTCGAAAAAGAGCCGCACCTGGTCCTGGATCGTGGGCTCGCAGTTGGTGGTCCAGAAGCGCTCGATCATGATCGTCCAGCAGCGCTCGTGGGCCTCCTCGACCGCGGCGCTCGGGCGGGCGCAGCCCGCCGACGCGAGCAATTCGGCCAGCGATTGCACCCGCCGCGCGCTCGCCCGCCCGAGGTTCTCGGGCGTGTCCTGGACCAGCGTCTCCCAGAAGTCGAAGGTGACGGCGACGAGCGGGTCAGCTCGCATCGATCCGGGCGACGGCCGCGGGAAGCTCGCGGAGCGTGGGAATGATCGCGTCCGCCGTCAGCTCCGCGGGCGAACGGGCGGGCGCGCTCGTCACGTGGATCGCCCGCATGCCGGCGGCGCGCGCGCCCCTGACGTCGAGCGTCGCGTCGTCTCCCACGTGGACGGCCGCCGACGGCTGCGCGCCGAGGGCGCGGAGCGTGAGCGCGAAGATCTCGGGCGCCGGCTTGCGGACGCCGACCTCGTCGGAGAACGTCGTGTGCTTGAAGAACTGGAGCAAGCCGTACCGCTCGAGGAGCTTGCGCAGGACGGCGCCGGGCGTGCGCATGGTGTTCGAGACGACGGCCAGCGTGTAGCCACGAGCCACCAGTGTCTCCATCGCCAGACGCGCTCCAGGATCCACGTCGGGCGGAACGAGCAGCGCGGGACGCGAGTAGGCGTCGACCAATTCGCCCATTACCGTGGGCGCGATTCGCCGGGGCAGATCGCGATCGGCGGCGGCCAGGATCGCCGAGACGTGGTGCTCGACGGACACGTCGCGGTGATCCCGCCAGGTCCGGGCCAGATAGGTGCCCGAGGCCTCGTACCCCGCGTCGAGGGCGCGCCGGGAGATTTTGAGTCCGGCCCCGACGAGGATCTGCTCGAACTCCTCCATACGCCGGCGCTTGTAGCGGTCGTCGCTCGACGGCGGATCGATGAGCAGCGTGCCCCAGAAGTCCACGGTGACGGTGGTGATCTTCAGGAAGCGTTCCCGAAGCGCGGCGCGCGCTTTTCGAGAAACGCTCGCGCGCCTTCCTGCGGCTCGTCGGTGGCGTAGGCTGACGCGAACGCGTTGACCCCGTACTCGATGGCCGTGGCGAGGTCGGTGTAGCGCCAGCGCAGCATCAGCTCTTTTTGCAAGCGGATCGCCGCGGGGCCGCACGCCAGGATCTTGTCGACCATCGCGGTCACCGCGGCGTCCAGCTCTTCCATCGGCACCGCGCGATTGACGAGGCCCCACGCCTGCGCCTGCTCGGCGGCGACCGCTTCGCCGGTGAGCAGCATCTCCGCGGCGCGGCCGGGACCGACGAGGGCGGGCAGCAGCGCCGCCTCGATCACCGAGGGCAGCCCGACCCGCACCTCGGGCAAGCCGAGCCGCGCCGATGTGGCGGCGACGCGCACGTCGCAGGCCAGCGCCAGCTCGAAGCCCGCGCCCAGGCAGAAGCCGTTGACGCGGGCGATCGTCGGGAACGGCGCGTGGTGCACGCTCGCGATCATGGCGTGCAGCGAGGTGATCAGCGCCTTGGCCCGCGGCACGTCGAGGTCGTGCAACACGTGGACGTTCATGCCAGCGGTGAACGCGCGCCCCCGCCCGGTGAGCACTGCCGCGCGGATCGTCGGATCGGCGGTGAGTCGCTGAAATGCCGCATGAACCGCGGCGATCAGCTCGGGATCGAGGAGGTTCAGCGGGGGCCGGTCGATCGTGCACCAGGCGACGTCGCCCCGGCGCTCCACCGTGACCGGCTCACGGTTGGATTGCTCGCCTCGGACGGCGGGGCCCCAGCCCCGCGACGTCCTGCGGCTCGCACCACCCATCAGTATCGACGCATGGCGGGATCGATCGTGCGGGCCCAGAAGTCCAGCCCGCCGGCGAGGTTCTTCACGTCGGCGAACCCGAGGCTCCGCAAGTACTCGGCGACGGCGGCGCTGCGCACGCCCTGATGGCAGTAGACGACGATCTCGCTCTTGGGATCGAGCTCCTCGGTCCTCAGCTCGATCTCCTCGATCGGGATGTGCACGGCGTTCTCGAGCCGGCACAGCTTGGTTTCCCAGTCCTGACGCACGTCCAGGAGGGTCGGCGGCCGGCCGCCATCGAGGCGGGCCTTGAGTTCGTTCGCGCTCATCTCGCTCATGGCGTTCTCCTGAGGCGGTCGCCCTTCCGTCAGCGCGGCGCCGGCCGGGCGACGAGGAAGTCCTCCAGCCAGCGGTTCACGATCTCGGCGTGCTCGATCTGCGGGAAGTGCCCGCACCCGTCCACCCAGCGCACGGACGCGCGCGGAAACCCCTTGGCCACGTTCGCGCAGTGGGTGGCGCCCACCACCGGATCCTGGCGCCCGTGCACGAGCAGGACCGGCAGCCCGAGCGAGCCGGCCACGCGACGGTAGGCGGCGGCGCGGCCCGCGAAGTCCGCGCGGACATCGCGCAGGGTGGCGAGATAGGCGACCTTGGCCTCCCAGCACGTGCGCGCCGCGTAGCCCCAGTCCACCAGCGCGTCGATCTCCCGCACCATCGGGGCGTGGAAGCACCGGGCGAGCGCGGCGCGATAGAGCGGCCGCCTCGCGCACAGCGCGGCGGCCTCGGCGAGCCCGCGCAAGGTCGCCAATCGGTAGAGCCACGAGGGCCGGTAATCGAAGCCGGGGACGACCGCGCTCACCAGCGCGAGCCTGTCGACGCGCGCGGTGTGCGTGAGCGCGTAGGTGACGGCGACGGCGCCGCCCAGCGAGTGGCCGACCAGCGACACCTGGCCGAGGCCCAGGACGTCGAGGAAGCCGTGCAGGACGCGGGCGAAGAAGTCGAGGTCGTAGCGGGCGCGGGGCTTGGCCGAGAGCCCGTAACCGGGCAGATCGACGGCGAGCACGTCGGCGCTCCGGGCGAGGACGTCAATGGTCTTGCGCCACGACTCGCCGAACCCGCCGAGACCGTGGAGCAGCACGATCGCGGGCCCGCGTCCCTCTCGCACGTAGTGCAGGGCGAGGCCGTCGATCGACCCGCCCTCGAGTCGAACCTGAGGCATGCGAGCAGATTCTACCAGAGCGAGCGCGGGGCTGACGCGCGCCCGCGCGGGCGGGTGGTGTCTCAGTTTTTGGCGCGGGAACGTCAGCGTCCGATTGCTCGGAGGATGATTGCGGGGAGGGGCAGTTGGCCTGAGTCTTACAGCAGTCCAGGGCTGTGGGCGATGAATCTTCCGGAGGCGCCGATTGGGACGTCACGAAGCAGGTCGGCGCGGATGACCGCGAGCGCGTCCGGGTTGCCCCGCAAGCTGCGACTGACGTCGTAGGGCGAGAGCTGGCGGAACGTAATGCCACGATCAGCGAGCGAGAGCATGACTAGGTAGGCGGATTCCTCCACCCACACCGACACCACCTTGCCGCGCACCGCCAGATCGTTGAGCTGGTCCGCGATGAAGTGATGCACTCTTGTGGGCGCGAGTTTTTCCGTGTTCACGAGCACCTCCACACTTTGGTCAACGCCCAGAGAGCAAGCCGGTTGCCATGCCGTTACGCCCGGAACGATGCAGGATCTGGCTCCGCCCTTAGGGAGGAACTCCCCCCGAGTGTCGGGTACTGGACGGACATCTTCCGGCCTCACGCGATTCCGCCCATGGTGCCAATCCCGCCGCTCGACCGAAATCAACAGCGCTACAAGGAGCGCCACACTGGCGGCTAAGCCGGGAGTCTCGGGGGAGTCCGTGACGAAATCCGTCATGCTCCCGCCGTTCTGTCACGGCGCTCGCACCGATCGCAAGCGACACCGATACTGAGATACGCGGGACTCAGAATGCCTTCACAGGCGCACGGGCACGCACAATTGTCCGTAGCGAACAGTCGTTCAGGAAGGGGGGAGAAATCGGCCGGGAACAGTTCCGAGGTTATCGGAACGCCAGTTCGCAACTTCAACTTGTCACACTCATTGGACTGCGTCGCAAACGTCGGCGGGCCCTGTCCTCGCCGAAGCAGAGGCAACCATGGACTCACCCCTGAGCAGAGACGGAGCTTGGAGTACGAGGACGCCCATCCTTAGTGTGAGGGGGTGAGGTGCGCAGGCCGACGGTTCGGACCACGTCGAGGTGTATGACCGCCCAGCCGAAGGCGCGAAGCTGGTTGTCGACGTCGAGCATCAATCGGCGGTCACCCCGGCGGCGCTCGGGCGCTTGGGGTTGGTCGATTCTGCGTCGTTCCACGCGCCGGCGATCCACGACGACTTCTACCGTGGGATTGCCTGCAAACGCGCGCCTCAGATATCCATAGAGCTTCCCCCGATCACGCGCGACGATCAGTAGCTGCTTCGCGACTGTCTTCGGGCCTTCCTGCCGGCTCTCGAGACCACGATGGAACCGTGGCAACCGAGAGAGCGGCCGTTGGTCGAAGAAGCCGGCCAGTGGAATCCAGGTGTCCGCGCTGCACGCGGGGCACGACGGCGCTCCGATGTCGAAGCATGCCTCACAATCGAGGCAGAGTGCCAGGCGGCGAAGGGGTCGATGCAGGGCGAGAGCAGCGCTTCGGGTGCCGTCGACAGGTCTCTGGCCAGGTACCGATCTCATCAATCTTTCGTGGGGAGCACACTGAATGCCACAGCCGTGGCGTTGGCCAGAAACGTCGACGCGGCAGCCGGTTACTCGTCGAAAGTACTGGCTGTTGCTCCCAGAATGACAGACATCGTCGGCCATTTCGGCATGTCAACCGGACCGTGAGTAGGCGCTCCGTGGCCCAGAAGGCGGCTCTCTCATTGATTGACCGCTCTATCGATCGGTGGCCTGGTCCTGATCGCCACAACTGTTCTGCTTCCCCGGTGGGTGTTTCTGAGCGGCGAAGCGCTCTCGATACGATTACGCATCGGCGCGTGCTACGAGCGGCGCGTCGAGCGCCAGAACCTCGCCATGCGCATGTCGATGCGCGAGCGACGCTTCAGCTGAACAGATCGCGCGCGAGTGGCTCCGACGGCTGGCCGAGGAGGCGCTTCATCATCAGCGCGTTGGTGACGGGGAACGCGCGGTTGTTGTTGTTGAAGGCGACGAACACGCGCTCGCTCTCCTCGGCCGCGCTCTCGACGTCAGCCTGGAGCGCGCGCAACTCATCCTCGCTATAGAGGTAGTCGTACTTCTCGCGCACCGTCGGCTCCTCGCCGCGAAGCTGGCGCATCCAACCCTCGGCGTTGCGGCCGTGGAGCCTGAAGATCGCCGTCGATGCGGTGACCCCGGGCACGTAGGGCACCGCGTTCGGCGTCGGCGGCGCGTCGACGATCACGTGGGCGAGGCCGCTCTCGCGCAGCGCGCGCAGGGTCTCGTCGGCGTGATGGGGAAACCAGGAGCGGTCGCGAAACTCGACGGCGAGGGTCAGGCCCGGCAAGCGCTGACGCAGCGACGCCAGGTACTCGAGCCTGGCGTGATCGAAGCGGACCCAGGGCGCGAGCTGGAAGAGCACGTATCCGAGCTTGCCGGCTTCGACCAGCGGCCGCAGCGAATCGCCGAAGAGCCGGAAGACGTGATCGAGCGCCTCCCGCGGCAGCGCGCCGGAATCGATCTCACCGCGCCGCGTGAGCCGCGGCTGCCGCGGCAGCACGCGCTGCACGTCGGCGGGCAGCGTCTCGGGACGCGGATGATGGCCCGTCATCGGCGCATACGCCTTCACGTTGAAGAGGAAGCCGGAGGGCGTGCGCTCGGCCCAGCGCACGGCGTTGCGCGCGTCGGGGATGGCATAGAAAGAAGAGTTGATCTCGACCGTGTCGAAGAACCGCGCGTACCAGCGTAGTCGCGCCTCCGCGTCCATCGATTTCTTGGGATAGAACGAGCCGTCCTCGATGAGCGCGGCGTCGACCCAGGAACAGATGCCCACGCGGATCATGCGCGGTGTCGCCGCGGGCGCTGACCCCTGCCCGTTGTGGCCGCCCGGCCAGAAGCAACTATTCCTTGGGCCCGGGTTGCGGGGCGTGTCACACTCATTACAGTTCTTCTTTCACAACACTTCCTTCATCCGGTCAACCCGTACGGATTCATCCACAGAAAACGAAGGAGGACATGCATGAGTCAGCACAGCAGGCTGTTCGCGGGCCTGATCCTGGGCGCCGCGATCGTGGTCACGGCCCTGGCCGTGACCCGACAGGTGATCACGGTCACCGGCGACGCCGAGGCAGTGCGCTTGAGTCGAGACATCCTGACCTTCGTGGCGGTGAAGAATCCCCAGGCCTCGATCAAGGCCTTCCAGGGATTTCCGGAGACACTGGTGGCGGAGGCGCAACGCACCAAGATCGATCACTGCCTGGCCCTCGCCGTCGCCGAGGTGGAGTCCGAGTTCCGTCACGACGTCATCGGCTCGGCCGGGGCGATCGGGCTCTTCCAGGTCATGCCCTCGACAGCGGCGCTCTTCGAATCCTCGGTCGGACCGTTCCGTCGTCCGAACCTCACCACGAACAAGCGCGACCTCGGTGATCTCGCCGAGCCCTCGGTCAGCACCCGATTCGCGATGGCGTATCTGCGCGACATCCTCAGCCGCAAGCCGACCGTGCGCGAGGCGCTCACCGAGTACAACGGCGGCCCCGCCGGCCGTCACCCGCATTACTACCGCATGGTCATGGGCGCCTACGTGGAGATCCTCGAGCGCGCCGACCTCCGCTGCCGCTACCGCGAAGTCCCCAAGGTCCCCGCGCCCCTGCTCGCCGGCATGATCCGCATGTGATCCGGGTCGCGCGGATCGACGCGAGGCTCAGGCGTCGACCCGAAAGACGCGTCCGCTCCTCTCGCGACCCTCGGGCGAGTGTAACACCGAGACTATAATCGCCTCCGTGATCGGGGCCCGGCTCAAGCGGAAGGAAGACCAGCGGTTTCTCACCGGGCGCGGCCGCTATCTCGACGACATCGCGATCGCGGGAGCGCTGCACGCCGCGATCGTCCGGAGCGTCCACGCTCACGCCCGCATCGAGCGCGTCGACGCCACCGCCGCGCTCGCGCGGCCGGGCGTGGTCGCGGTGTTGAGCCTCGCGGATCTGCCGGAGTGCGCGGGCGCGGTGCCCGCGCTGGTTCCCTCGCCACGCCTGCGGCCGTATCACCAGCCCGTGCTGGCGGGGCCGAACGTTCGGTGTGTCGGCGAGGCGGTGGCGGTCGTGGTCGCCGTGGACGCGTACGTGGCGGCCGACGGCGCCGACGCGGTGCGGGTCGAGTACACGCCGCTGCCCGCGGCCACCACCGTCGCGGCGGCGCTCGCCGCCGACGCTCCGCGTGTCTACGCGGAGTGGCCCGGCAACGACGCCGGTCCCGCGGTGAGCGACGTCGGCGACGCCACTCGCGGACTCGCGGACGCGTCCGTGGTGGTGGCCGTGAGCCTCCGCATCCCCCGCTCGGCCGGCGTACCCATCGAGCCTCGCGGAGTGCTCGCCGTCCCCCAGGCCCCCGACGGGCTCTTCACGGTGTGGACGTCGACCCAGGTGCCGTTCAACGTGCGCACGGCCATCGCCGAGATTCTCGGGCTCGGCGAAGAACGGGTCCGCATCGTCGCGCCCGACGTCGGCGGCGGCTTCGGGGTCAAGGGCCACGTCTATCCGGAGGACGTGCTGATCGCCGCGGTGGCGCGAAAGCTCGGGCGGCCGGTGAAGTGGGTGGAGACGCGCCGCGAGCATTTCACGAGCGCGGCTTCCGACCGCGATCAGCGGCACGAGGCACGAATCGGCGTGCGGGCCGACGGCGAGATCGTCGGGATCGAGACCACGTTCACCCGCGATCACGGCGCGTACCCAACGCTGGGCGACGCGATCACGCTCAACACCATCAACCACCTGCCCGGACCGTATCGCGTGCCGTACCTCCGGGCGCGGGCGACCAACGTGGTGACCCACAAGCCGTTCATCGCCGCCTATCGCGGCGCCGGCCGGCCCGAGGCCGCGTTCGTGCTCGACCGGCTCCTCGACCGCGCCGCCCGCGCGGCCGGCCTCGATCCGGCCGCGCTGCGTCGCCGCAACTTGATCCGCCCCCACGAGATGCCGTACCGCACCGGTCTCACCTACCGCGACGGCGTGCCCATCGTCTACGACCCCGCCGACTACGTGGCCGGATTCGATCTCATGCTCGCGCGGCTCGACTACGCCGGCTGGCGCGAAGCCCAGGAGCGGCGGCGCGGGCACGGGTCACCGATCGGTATTGGCGTCTCGGCCTACGTCGAGGGCACCGGGCTCGGACCGTTCGAGGGCGCCGACGTCCGCGTCGACCCCGCGGGCACGGTGTTCGTGCACGTGGGCGTCTCGTCGCAGGGGCAGGCGCACGAGACCACGCTGGCCCAGATCGCCGCCAGCGAGCTGGGCGTCGACGTGGAGCGGGTGATCGTGGTGGGCGGCGACACCGCGCGCGTGGGCTTCGGCATGGGCACGATCGCCAGCCGGGTGGCCGCCGTGGCCGGTCCCGCGGTGGCGCGCACCGCGCGCGACGTCGCGCGCCGCGCGCGGCTGGTGGCCGGCGAGCTGCTCGAGTGCGCGCCCGACGACGTCGTGCTCGCCGACGGTCGCCTGCACGTCAAGGGCATGACCGAGCGCAGCGTGGCCCTCGGCTCGGTGGCGCGCGCGGCCGTCCGCAGCCGCGCGCTGGCCCGCGAGGGCTCGCCGGGACTCCAGGGTTGCGCGTTCTTCTATCCCGAGACCGTGACGTGGGCCTTCGGCGCTCACGGCTGCGTGGTGGAGGTCGACGAGGACACCGGCGCCGTGCGGGTGCTGCGTTACGTGGCCGTCCACGACTGTGGCCGCGCGATCAATCCCACGGTCGTGGAGGGCCAGGTCCACGGCGGCGTCGCCCAGGGCCTCGGCGCCGCCCTCGGCGAGGAGCTGATCTACGACGACGCGGGCCAGCTCCTGACCGCGACGCTGATGGACTATCCCGTCCCGCGCGCGGATGAGGTGCCGTCGCTCGAAGTCGTCGCCCTCGATTCGCCCTCGGCGCGGAACGAGCTGGGCATCAAGGGCGTGGGCGAGAGCGGGGTGATCTCGCCTCCCGGCGCCATCGCCGGCGCCGTCGAGGACGCGCTGAGCGACAGCGGCGTCGAGGTGACGTTCCTGCCGGTGACGCCGGCGCGCGTGTGGGGGGCTCTCAGCGCGGCGCGAAGCGCTCCTCGATCCCGTGCCACCAGTCGAAGCCGACCTTCCTGAAGATGTCCATCGGCCCGAGGGTAATCGCGCCCTCCGGCCAGTCCGTGCCGTTCAGCTTGAGCGCGTCGAGCGCGCTCTCGATGGCGGGGATCGCGGCGCGCATGCAGACGCCGGGAAAGATCACGAGCTTGAAGCCGAGCCGCTCCAGGTCGTCGACCTTCACCGCGGGGGTGCGGCCGCCCTGCACCATGTTGGCGAGCAGCGGCGCCTTCACCTCGCGCGCGACCCGCTCGACCTCGGCGAGCGTCTGAGGCGCCTCCAGGAAGATCATGTCGGCGCCGGCCTCGCGGTAGAGGTTGGCGCGGGCGATCGCGTCGTCGAGCCCGGTGACCGCGCGGGCGTCGGTGCGGGCGATGATCACGAAATCGGGATCGGTCCGGTACTCGACCGCGGCGCGGATCTTGTCGGCGAACTCCTTCGGCTCGACCACCTGCTTGCCCGCGATGTGGCCGCACTTCTTCGGCGCGACCTGATCCTCGAGATGCAGTCCGGCCACGCCCGCCTTCTCGTACTCGCGGACGGTGCGGACGACGTTGAGCGCGTTGCCGTAGCCGGTGTCGGCGTCCGCGATGAGGGGGAGCGACACACAGCTCGCGAGGTGACTGGCGTGCGCGGCCATCTCGGTGAGGGTGGCCAGGCCGAGGTCGGGCTGGCCGAGGTGCGAGGCCGCCGTCCCCGCCCCGGTCATGTAGACGGCCTTGAAGCCGGCCGCCTCGATGAGCCGGGCCGAGAACCCGTCATACGCCCCCGGTGCCACGATGATCCCGGGCTCCTCCAGCATCCGCCGCAGCCGTGTACTCGTCCGCATGACCATTCCTCCTCGTCGAGGGGGTCGCCCCCCACGGCCGCTTCCGAGCGCCCGTTCCGACGCTCGTCGCCCATCTCGGGCTCGCGCCTCGAGATGTCGTCGGAGAGAGTACTACGAGGCCGTTCCATCTCTTCGGGCGGGTCGCGCGTATAACCGTGCGTATGGATGAAGCAGCCTTCACGCGGGTCGCCCAGGAGTACGGCGCGCGGCTGTACGTGGTCGCGTTCCGTGTGCTGGGCAACCGGACCGACGCGGAGGACGCGGTGCAGCGGGCGCTGCTCAAGTGCTTCGCCGCGCGTGAGACCTACTCCGCGCAATGGGCGATTTCGACGTGGCTGTATCGCGTGCTGACCAACGTGTGCATCGACGAGCTGCGCCGGCGCCGCACCCGCACGGAAGCGATGCGTGTCTCGCTGGACATCGCCCCCCGTCACGCCGGGGCGGGCACGGCCGGCGAGCGGGTCGACGTCGAGCGCGCGCTGGCGCGGGTGCCGCGCGAGGCGCGGGTGCTGCTCGCGCTGCACTACGTCGACGGGCTCTCGTTCGGAGAGCTGGCGCGCGTGCGCGGCATCTCGGTCAACACCGTGAAGAGCCAGCTCGCCCGCGGCAAGGCCATCATGCGAGAGACGCTCGAATCGGGCGGAAGACGGAAGCCAAAGAGGTGACGACGATGGAAAAGCTCGAGACCATGCTGCGTGACTACTTCGACGCGGCCCAGGTGCCCGCTGATCTCGTGACCCGACTGGCGCGCCCGGCGCGCGGGAGATCGCCGCTGGATGCCGAGCGGACGGCGGCGCGGTTCGTGATCGAGGCCGGCGAGCGCGGGATCCGCCGGATCGAGTTCGCGGCCGGGCGGGGCCGGACGATCGGCGACCGCCGCCACGCCGAGCGCGCGCGCCGGGAGCTGACGGAATATCTCGCGGGCGCGCGCACGTTCTTCTCGGTCGCCGTCGACCTCTCGGGCATCCCCCCGTTCCAGGGCGACGTGCTGGCCGCGGCCGCCCGCGTCCCCTACGGCGAGACCACGTCGTACTCGGCGCTCGCCGAGATCGTCGGCCGGCC
>DATHGT010000075.1:0-32389 GCA_035317605.1 Candidatus Acidiferrum sp.
ATCCAGACCACGTCGTCGTCGGTCACCGGGAAGACTTCTTCGCCCGCTCGTTCAAAGATTGCCCGCGCTCTACTCCCGATCGAACCGTCGTTGGCTGGTGTCGTCCGGGCGGCGCCTGGCGCGCACCGCCCCGATGATGAAGCCGATACAGGCCAGAAGCGGCCCCAGGGCGAAGGCTCCGGTCATGACGGCCTCGATCTCGAGATCATGTCGATTGGCCGACAGGGCGTACACGAGGTAACCGCCGCCGATAGCGCCCACGAAGTACGCCGGGATTGCCCAGAGAAGCCCGAAGCCGATGCGCCGCCACATGGCTCGATCCTCCGTCTTCCGCCTACGGGATGACCTGGTCGGCTCGCCGCAGGAGCAACGGCGGAATCGTGAGGCCGAGGGCCTTGGCTGGGTCGAGGTTGATCACCAGCTCGAACTTGGTCAGCTGCTCGACGGGCACATCCGCCGGCTTCGCGCCTTTCAGGATCCTGTCCACGTAGACGGCGGCCCGGCGGTTCATCTCGGCGGTGCTGGGCCCGTAGGACATGAGGCCGCCCGCCTGCACGTATTCCTTCTGCCCGTACATGGACGGCAAGCGATGGGTCCGCGCGTAGCCGGCAATCTGGCCCTGGTTCGTGATCGCCGCTTGCCGCTGAACTCCGCCGAGACGTTGCTGAGGCCGGTGACGTTGCCGCCCGGGCGCGCCAGGCTCGCCACGAACCCGGTGCCGACCGGGTCGATGCTCTTGGCCATCACGATCGGGATCGCCGGCATCTCTCGCTTGACCGCCGCCGTTGCCACGTTGTTGGCTGTGACGATCACGTCCAGCTTGAGGCCCCGAAGCTCCCGCGCGAGCTGCGGAAGGCGCTCGGACCTGGCCTCGCCGTAGCGAGCCGCCAGGACGACGGTCTTCCCTTCGACGTACCCCAGCTCCGGCAATCCTTGCCGGAACGCGTCGACGTTCGGCGTCGCCACTGCGGGCGTGCTCACGGACAGGTATCCGACGGTGGGCACCCTGGGCGTCTGAGCGTCGGCGGGAAGGTCCGCCGCGACGATCGCCAGGGACAGCACGACCATGAGGACGATTCGCGAGATCATCGGCGGCGTCTAGGCTTTCAACTCCTTCCTCAGCTCGTTGAAGAATCGCCAGTCCGTTCCCTGGGCGATGATCTTCTGGGGGCTCGACTTGAGCATGCCCACCTCGTGGAGGCGGAGCGCGTAAAAGCGCACGGTGTCCTCGGGATTGTACTCGTGCCACCGGTCATAATGGACGTCCTTGATGGCTTGCAGGGTGTCCTCGTAGTTCCGCGCGCGGCCCCGGTCGACCAGCGACTTGGCCATTCGTTCCGGTTGGGCGGCGCACAAGTCCGCGGCCTTCAGGATCGCCCGGAGAGCACGCTTGGTCGCCACGGGGTTGCGTCGGATGAACTCCGCGTTCGCGGCCGCCATGCAGCAGAAGTACTGGGACCAGGGCCGATCGGCCGCCATGCTCCAGACGACGTGACCGACCTTCTTCGTGCGTAAGTTTTGGGGTTCGGGTGGGAAAGCCATGTAGGCGTCGATGGTCCCCTCGGCGAGCATGCGCATGGCCGTCTCCGGCGGATGCGCGACCCACGTGACGTCCTTGCGGGGGTCCATCCCGACGAAGGCCATCAGCATGGACAGCATCAGGTGTTGGCTGCCTCCGAGCCCAGGCACGGCGACCGTCTTGCCCCTGAGGTCGCTGATGGTGCGGACCCGCGTGGTTCCAAAGAGCTCGTAGCAACCGGCATGGACTCCGGCAATGATGACGATCGGGTCTCCGGCATCGATACGCATCATGACTGGGCCGGCGATGCCCATGCTGATGTCGGCTTGCCCCGAACCCAACGGCTGAAAGATTTCGGGTCCGATCTCTCTCTTGACATACTGCACTCGCGAGAACCCTTCGGCTCGCAGCAACTCTTCCATCACGTACTGAGGCGCCCAGCACAACGCGGGAATCTCGAGGACGCGGAGCGTCGTCGTTTCGGGCGGCGGTTCGGCGGCGGCCTCCTCGGAATGCATTCCGAGAACGCCAGCCGCCGCCCCCACCGCCAGGCCGTGCACGAACTCCCGTCGGCTCCAGCTGTTACCCAGGTCGCTCATCAAGACCTCCGTGCCCCATCTCGTCTGGTCAGGCCGCTGCTCTCGCGCGGCCAGCTAATCCGGAATCTCGGGCTCGACGAGCTTGGCTAACTGAGCGAGCGATTCTTGCCAGCCGAGACAGCACGCCTCAGGGGGAATGACATCCGGCAGACCCTCCTGCACGATGTTCAACTCCGTTCCGCAGGATACGGCCTTCAAGGTCACCGTCGTTTGCATGTCACCGGGCAGGTTCGGATCGTCGAAGCTGTCCGTGTGGCGAATGCGCTCGTGGGGCACCAGCTCGAGAAATCTTCCGCCGAAGGAGTGGCTGCGGCCGGTGGTGAAGTTCGTGAACGACATCCGGTAGGTGCCGCCGACCTTGGCGTCCAGGTGGTGAACCTTGGCGGTGAATCCGTTCGGGGGAAGCCATTTGGCCATCGCGTCCGCGTCGAGGAATGCCCGATAGACCTTCTCGGGTGCTGCGCGCAGCACGCGGTGAAAGCGGACGGTGTTCGACATCATCGGCTCCTTCCATGTGCATGATCGTCGGCTCACGGTACCTTCGGAGATGTGCGGTGGCAATCTCCGGTTAGCCTTCGGTCTTCTCCAGCGGGACGGTGCGGAGCGCGCGCTTGACGGACGGCAGGACGAGCGGGACCACCATCACCGCGAGGGCCAGGGCCAGAAACGTGGTGGCCAGCGGGCGGGTGAGCAGGATGTCGAAGCTGCCGTGGGACATCAGCAGCGACTGGCGGATCGATTCCTCGGCCATGCGGCCGAGCACGAAGGCCAGCACCATCGGGGCGGGCTCGAAGGCGAACTTGCGCATGAGGTAGCCGAGGCCGCCGAAGGCCAGCATGACCACGATGTCCCACACGTTGCCCGACTCGCTGTAGACGCCGATCACGCAGAACATGAGGATGAGCGGGAACAGGATGCCGTAGGGCACGCGCAGGAGCTGCACCCAGAGCCCGATGAGGGGCAGGTTGAGCACGAGCAGCATCGCGTTGCCCACGTACATGCTGGCGATCACGCCCCAGAAGATCTCCGGGTGCTCGCGGATCAGGAGCGGGCCGGGCTGCACGCCGTGGATCAGGAACGCGCTCAGCAGCACCGCCATCACCACGTTGGGCGCGATGCCGAGAGTGAGCAGCGGGATCATCGATCCGCCGGTGGCCGCGTTGTTCGCGGCCTCCGGCGCGGCCACGCCCTCGATCATGCCGGTGCCGAAGCGCTCCGGGTGTTTCGAGAGCCGCCGCTCCAGCGCGTACGAGATGAAGGTCGGGATGATCGCGCCGATGCCCGGGAGAATGCCGAGGAAGAAGCCGAGGACGCTGCCGCGGGCGATCGGCCCGGCCGAGCGCTTCCAGTCCTCGCGCGTGGGCAAGAGACCCTTGATGCGCGTGTCGAAGACTTCCTGCTCGACGCCCTTCTCGATGTTGAGCAGCACCTCGCTGATCCCGAACAGGCCCATGATGATCGGGACCAGGCCGAGGCCGTCGGCGAGGGTGAGGGTGCCATAGGTGAAGCGGGGCGAGGCCGTGATGGGATCGAGTCCGATCGTGCCGAGCAGCATCCCGAGCAGGGCCATGGCCACGGCCTTGAGCTTCGAGCCCGCGGTCAGGTACGTGACCATGGTGAAGCCGAGCAGGAGCAGGGCGAAGATCTCGGGCGGTCCGAAGCGGAGCGCGGCTTTGGTGAGCGGCGGGGCCAGCAGCATGATGCCGAGCACGCTCAGGGTGCCCGCGATGAACGAGCCCATCGCCGCGATGCCGAGCGCGGGACCGGCCCGCCCCTGTCGCGCCATCTGATACCCGTCGAGGCACGTCACCACCGACGCCGCCTCGCCGGGAATGTTCACCAGGATCGACGTCGTCGAGCCGCCGTACATCGCGCCGTAGTAGACGCCGGCCATCAGGATGATCGACGCCGTCGGCGACATCGCGTACGTGGCCGGCAGCAACAAGGACATCGTGGCCACCGGACCGATGCCGGGCAGCACGCCGATCAGCGTGCCCACGAAGACGCCGACGAAGCACGCGAACAGGTTTGCGGGGACGAGGGCGACGCCGAGGCCGTAGACGAGACCGCCGAACACGTCCATCAGACGCCGCTCAGAACTGCAAGAGCCCGCCCGGCAGATTGACGCCGAGCCAGGTCTTGAAGACGAGATAGCTGACGAGCGAGGTCGCCAGCGACCCCGCCACGGCCACGAGCCAGCGCTGATGCTGGAGCACCCGGAAGAAGAACACCAGCAGGGCGAACGTCGCCAGCAAGAATCCGAGCCACTCGAGCACGAGCGCGTACACCAGCAGCGAGCCCAGGGTGGCGGCGATCGCGAAGCGACGCGGACGGAGGGACGGAGCCGGGGCGCCGCTGGCCGGCGCCGCCCGCCACGCCCCCACGACCAGGCCGATGCCGACGACACAGAGCGCCAGGGCCAGGCACAGCGGAAAGAAGCCGGGGCCGGGCGCGGCCACGGTGCCGAAGCGCAAGCCGCGCGCCTGGATGACCGCGAACAGGCCGAAGGCCAGGAGGACGGCGGCCGCGGCCAGCTCGCGACGGCGCACTACTTCGCGAGACCGAGCTTCCGGGCCGCGGTTCGCACGGTCTCGTTCTCGCGCTCGACGAGCTTGAGGGTCGCGGCCGGATCGTTGTATTCGCTCTGAAGCCCCGCCTTCTCGATCGCCGAGACGACCGCGGGGTCCTTCATGGTCTTCTCGAGCGCCTGGGCCAGCCGGTCCACGATGGGTCGAGGCGTCCTGGCGGGCGCCCACAGCTCGGCCCACGTGCTGAGGGAGATCTCGGGTTGGCCCTTTTCGGTCAGGGTGGGGACGGTGGGGACGGCCGGGTTGCGGCGGGTCGCGCTGGTCACCAGCGGCGTGACGTCGCCGGAGCGGATGACCGAGAGCATCGTGCTGAGCGAGGCGGCGCCCACCTGCACGTGGCCGCCGAGGATCGCGTTCTTCACCGGCCCCGAGCCCGCGAACGGCACGTGGGCGAGGTCCACCCCGTAGGCGAGCTTCAGGAGCTCCATCGTGAAGAAGCTGTTGGTGCCCTGCCCAGCAGAGCCATAGGTGAGTTTGCCCGGGTTCTTCCTGGCGTGCTCGATCAGCTCCTCCAGCGTCTTCCAGGGCGCCCCGCTCTTGACCATCACCACCTGGGAGTCGAGGGCGTAGGTGCCGATGGCCGCGAAGTCCGAGATCTTGTACGTCACGTCCGGCTGGGTGGCGGGCAGGATGGTCAGCGTGGAGCGCACGGTCGCGGCCAGCGTGTGGCCGTCGGGCCGGGCCTTGGCCACCGCGTCCATGCCGATCGCGCCGCCGCCGCCGGCCTTGTTGACGAGCACGACCGGCACGCCGAGGTTGGCCGAGAGCGAGGACTGGATCAGGCGGATCGCCGTGTCGGTGGGACCGCCGGGCGCGAACGGGACGATGAACTCGACGGGCCTCGTGGGATAGGCCTGCGCGAAGACGCGGGGCGCCGGCGCGCCGGCGACGAGCGCGATGAGCAGCAGGGCGACGCAGCGAACGATCGTCATCGGCTCACTCCTCCTTCTCGACGAGCGGGAACGACCACGGGCTCATCTGCTCGGCCGTGCGGTGAAGGGGATCCCATTCCGGGAGTCGCGACCAGACGTCTTCCCCGGCCGCCTGCGCCTGGCGACGGACCCCGTCGAGGTCGACGCCGGGAATCGTACGGTCGCGCATCCGCACGACGCCGTCGACGATCACGGTCTCGACGTCGTCGCCGATCCCGCACTCCACCAGGCTCTTGATGGGGTCGCGCACGGGACCGAAACGCAGGGTGTCGCGGCCCGAGAGATCGACGACGATCAGGTCGGCCTTGGCCCCCGGCGCGAGCCGGCCGAGGTCGTCGCGGCCGAGGGCGCGGGCGCCGCCGAGCGTGGCCGCCGTGAACACCTCGGATGCTCCGGCCGCGAACAGATCGTGGGTCACGATCTTGCCCGCGTAAGACGCGATGCGCATGTTCATGATCGGATCGCGGGGGTAAGTATCGCTGCCCAGGGCCAGGTTGACGCCGGCCGCCCGATAGCGCGGCCACGAGTCGAGCGAGCGCCCCCGGCGCGAGATGTTCACCGGACAGTGCGAGACGGTCACCCCGTGCTTGCCCATGATCTCGAGGTCGCGCCCGCCCGAATACGTCAACAGGCCGTTCTCGGCGATCAGGTTGCCGTGACCGATGGTGACGTCGGGGCCGAGGAACCCGAGCGATTCCAGCAGCTCGATCGGGGTCATGCGGTGCTCGGCCACGATCTCGTAGAACTCGACCACGCTGTAGGCGGCGTGGGTGAGGATCGGCATGCGGAGCTCGTCGGCCATCTTGCGAGTGGCCCGGAGCAGCTCGAGGCTGCACGTCTCGACCTCGCGCGGCGCGAGCATCCCGCGCACCCGGCCGCCGGCGGCGCCGTCGACCCGGCGAATGAACTCCAGCGCGGCCTCGAATTCGCGCTGCCCGGCCCCCTCGTCGATCGCGCGCTTCAACCGGCCGGTGGTCGCGTCACCGACCCAGCGTCCCGAATCGTAGCCGGCCCCGAGGTAGCCGCGCAGCCCCAGGCGCTCCACCTCGGGGAGCAGCGCCTCCTGCACGCGCACCTGGCTGCCGAACTCCATGAACGTGGTGATCCCGTTGCGCAGCATCTCGGCGACTGTGAACGTGGCGAGCAGGCGGCTGGCCGCGTCGGTCCCCGATTGATCGGGCCGAAGATAGCGGGGATCGCCGCCCACCCGGGTGCCCTCGCGCGGCACGCTGATGTCGAGGAAGGGCTGGCCGTAGTAATCGGGCCGGCCGGTGTCGGTGATGAGCCGGTGCGACGCGCGGTGACCGGAGTGCACGTGGGTGTCGATGAAGCCGGGACTCACCAGCTTGCCGCGCGCGTCGATCTCGTGGTCGGCCGTCCCCTCGAAGCGCGGGCCGACGTGGACGATCCGGTCGTCCTCGAAGACCACGACTCCGTCGCGGATCAACGTGTGATTTCCGCCGGCGAAGCCGACGACCCACCCGCCGCGCACCAGCGTCCTCAACTAGGCCAGCTTCGGATAGCCGGCGGCCTCGGCGGCGTGCTGGCGATCGAGGAAGACCTGAAAGTCCCCCGGGGCGACGGGGACGAAGCGGGAGAGCAGCAGATCGTCGAGCGTGGCGCGGATCTCGGGCGCCTCGTGAGCGTGAACGAGCGCCGCGGTGAGGCGCTCGCACGTGGCCGCGTCCACGCCGGGCGAGGCGACCAGCGGCGGGCTCGGCGCGGCGATCGTGCTCTCGACCACGCGCACGCCAGCGGCGACGTCGGGCGCGTGTCGGGCGAGCAGCTCGAACCCGTAGCCGTCGATGGCGGCGACGTCCGCATGGCCCTCGACCACCGCGTCGAGACACGGGCGCTGGCGCACGAACGGCCCGATCACCTCGCGGTAGAGCGTCGGGCGCTCGGGCGTGCGATAGCGCAACAGGTGAAAGCGCGGCGCGTTGTAGCCGGAGTGCGAATGCTCGGTGGAGTACGCGATGCGTCCCCCGAACGTGTCGGCCAGCGTCCGGTGCGTCGCGTCGGCCTTGACGATGAAGTCGGTGACGTAGGCGGGCCGGCCGCCGTAGCGCGCGGGCGAGGGGATCGGCGCGGCCAGGAGCCGCGGCTTGTCGGACACCAGCGCCCACGGATATCCGCACATGAACGCGCAGCCGAGGTCGGGCCGCGCCCACAGCTCGTCGAGCGGGGTGGGATCCGAGGCATCCATGACCGTCATCGGGACCGAGGCCCGCGCGGCCACCCACTCGAGCAGCCGGTGCCACGCCGCGGCCAGCGACGGTGCCCACGAGTACATCCGCGCGGAGGCGATCATGGTCAGGCGGGCGTGAGGCGGCTCTGGATGTCGATCTCGGAGACCAGCGTGCGGTGCACCGGACACCTGTCGGCGATCTCGAGCAGCCGGGCGCGTTGGGTATCGTCGAGCGTGCCCTCGAGGGTGATCTCGCGCTCGATCCGGTCGAGCTTGCCTTCCCGGGTCTCGCACTCGGCGCAGTCGGCGGCGTGGATCTGCGAGTGCGTGAGCCGCACGGTGACGTTCGTGAGCGGCCACTGCTTGCGTCGCGCGTACAGCGCGAGCGTCATCGACGTTCAGGCCCCGAGCGCGGCCAGCAGCAGCTCGTAGGGATTGGGGCCGGCGTCGGTGCCGCCGGCCTCCACCGGCTCGTCGGCCACCATGCGATGTCCCGCGGCCACGATGTCCTGTCTCAGGCCCAGCGCCGAGCCCTGCACGACCACCGTGCTCATGGCTTGCTCAGGAACGCCCGCGCGTTTTGGAGCTCGGGCCGTTGATTGTCGGACGAGGCGGCGACGGTCACGAGCCGCGTGTAGAAGGCCTTCGCCCGGTCGCGGTCTCCGGCCAGCTCGGAGGCGCGGGCCACGCCGTAGAGCGTCTTGAAGCGGTTCGGCGCGCGATTGAGCGAGGCCTCGTACTCGCGCGCCGCCTCTGCCGGCTTGCCCAGCTCGAGCAAGAGGTCGCCGAGCAGCTCGCGCGCGGTGGCGATAGGGCCGGGCGTGATGTTGTGCTTCTCGGTCGAGTCCTCGAGCTCCGCGGCGGAGCGCATCGTCGTCAGGGCTTCGTCGTTGCGGCCCTCGGCGCGAGCGACCCAGGCCATCGCACCGCGCCGCTGGATCTCGACCTGCTCGGCCCAGTAGGCGTCCTTGGCTTGCAGCAGCGCCTCGCGGAGCTCGACGAGCCGGTCCACGTCGGTCTTCGCGCGCGCGGCCTGGCCGGAGCGCGCGGCGCCGATGGCCCGCGCGAAGTAGATCATCGACTCGGTGTGGGGGAAGCGGTTCGGCCGCGGATCGATGGCGGCGGCCTCGCTCCAGCGGTTGCGCTCCATCGTCCAGCGCGCCTCGATGGCCGCCATCGCGAAGTGCGCGGTGGGCCGGCCGGAGTTGTAGTTCTTGGCCCCGAGCTCACTCATGATCGCGCGGGCCTGATCGACGACGCGCTTGGCGCTGCCGTCCTGCGCCATCTGGAGATGGCCGTAGACGAGGTAGTCGATCGCGTGCATGTGATCGTCGGGGTTGCCGCGCACGCGCTCGGCCTCGGCGGCGATGACGTTGCCCTGGACCGTCTCCGGCCACATGCCGAGCAGCACGTAGATGTGCGAGGGCATGTGCAACGCGTGGGGTACCGCCGGGGCGAACTGCGCGTACCGTCCCGCCGCCGGCAATCCCTTCTGAGCCAGCGCCGGGTAGTCGTAGGCGTGAATGATGTAGTGGGCGGCGCCGGGGTGGTCGGGCTGGGCCGCGAAGACCTTCTCGGCGATCGCCGCTGACTGCTTCTGGCGCGCGTACGTCTTGTCCTTCGGGTCGGCCGTGGCCTGGAGCGAGAGCGCGTAGAAGATGGCGACCTCCTGGTCGCCCGGGTACTTCGCGTAGGCCTGCTCCATCGCGCGACTGTACGCCGTCGCCCGCGTCCGGTGATCGAGCGTGTCGGCGTCCTTGAAAAACGCCGCGGCCGCGGCGACGAAGTCCGCCTCCTTGGCGTTCTTCACGGTCGCCGCCGTGGCCTTCTCGACGGCCTCCCAGCCGCGCTTGAGCGCGGGCGGCGGCGGGGGCGACCAGATCTGCGTCCACTGGCTCATCGCGATGCCCCAGTACCCGATCGCGCACTGCGGATCGAGCCGGGTGACCTCGGCGAATCCCTTGACCGCCTCGAGATACCAGAAGGAGTGCAGCAGCGCGACCGCGCGCTCGAACGGCTTCTGCGCGGCGGGCGCGCACGAGATCGGGAAGCTGACCTGCCCGATCTTGTCCGCGGCCGGCGCCGGGTGACCGTGGTGCTGTGGCTGGGCCGCCACCGGCGACCCCGCCAAGCCGAGCCAGAGGAGCATCACGCTCGCGAGCACGCACGCCTTCATCGCCGCCCTCCTCATGATGAATCCGAGACGATCAGACGGTGACGTTAGGCCAACGCGAAAGGCAATGCAAGGCGCGCTCGGGCGGCGCCGAAGTTTCCCTATCGCTCTGCTGGTGAGGTGCGCGACAATGCCGGGCGCGCGAAAGGCGCGTGGCCGACGTGGAACACCTTCGTCGTTCTCCGCTCACCGCCTATGCGGTGGCCGTCCTGTCCGCGACGCTCAGCGTCCTCGTCCGGGTGGCGCTGGATCCCGTCTGGGGCCCGAGGCTACCCCTGATCACGTTTTTCCCGGCGGTCGCCATCGCCGCATGGTTCGGCGGGCTCCGTCCGGGGCTCGTCACCACGCTGCTGTGTGCCCTCGCGGGTGCCTTCTATTGGTTCCCCTTGAAGCAGGATCTTCGGGGCAAGGAGTTCGCCGATCTCATCGCCTTGGCGGTCTTCGTCTCGATCGGCGTGCTCCTGAGCGTCCTCAACGAAGCGCTGCATCGGCGGCGGCGGCAGATGGACGCACTCCTGGACCAATCGCTGGACGCCGTGATCATCGCCGATCGTGAGGGGAGGATCCGGACGTGGAATCCGCGCGCCGAGCAACTGTTCGGCTGGTCGCGTGAGGAGATCCGGGGACAGTCGCTGACCGACACCATCGTGCCGCCGTCGCTGCGGGAGGCGCACCGTCGCGGCTTCGCACGGTACCTCGCCACCGGCGAGGAAGTCGTGCTGAACCGGTTGATCGAGCTGCCCGCCCGACGCCGGGACGGCACGGAGTTCCCCGTCGAGATCGCCATCACGCCCGTCCGCGTCGGCGGCAACGTGATCTTCAGCGCGTTCCTGCGCGATATCAGCGAGCGCAAACGGGTCGAGTCGGAACATGCGGCGCTCCTGGCCCGCGAGCAGGCTGCGCGCTCGGAGGCCGAAGCCGCCAACCGTGCGAAGGACGAGTTCCTGACCGTCCTGTCGCACGAGCTGCGGACCCCGCTCAACGCAGTGTACGGTTGGGCGCGAATGCTGCGGGCCGGCCAGCTCGACGAAGCCGCCTCGGCCCGGGCGCTCGAGGCGATCGAGCGAAACGCGAACGCGCAGGTGCGGCTGATCGACGACTTGCTCGATGTCTCCCGCGTCATCTCGGGCAAGATGCGCCTCGACGTGCAGCCGGTCGACCTGCGGGCCGTGGTCGAGGGCGCACTCGACGCCGTCCGGCCGGCCGCGGAAGCGAAGGAGATTCGGCTCCAGAACGTGCTCGATCCCAGAGCGGGGCCGATCACCGGCGACCCGGCCCGGCTCCAGCAAGTCGTCTGGAACCTGCTCATGAACGCGGTGAAGTTCACGCCCAAGGGGGGTCGCGTTCAGGTGCACCTGCAGCGCGTCAACTCGCACGTCGAAATCGTGGTGAGCGATACCGGGCAAGGCATCGCGTCGGAGATCCTGCCCTTCGTCTTCGACCGCTTCCGGCAAGCGGACAGCTCGCCGACGCGAGCGCACACTGGCCTCGGGCTCGGTCTGGCACTGGTCAAATACCTCGTCGAGCTGCATGGCGGCAGCGTCGTCGCTCAGAGCCCGGGCGAGGGCCGAGGGGCGACTTTCATCGTCAAGCTGCCGCTCATGATCGCGGAGATGGTCGCCGGCCCCGCTCAGCGTGTTCATCCCACGGCCCCTGTCGACGCCGTCCCCGGCGGCGTTCGCCTCGACGGTCGCCGGGTGCTGCTGGTCGATGATGACCCGGATGCCCTCGAGCTCGCGTCCGCCATTCTGACCGGCGCCGGGGCAACGGTGCGGACCAGTCTCTCGGCGCCGGACGCGCTCGCGGTCCTGCGGCAGTGGCGGCCCGACGCACTGGTCTCGGACATCGAGATGCCGGGAGAGGACGGCTACTCCTTGATCCGCAAGGTCCGCGCACTGGATGCGAACGAGGGAGGCAGGACGCCGGCCGTCGCGTTGACGGCGTACGGGCGGACGCAGGATCGGATGCTATCGCTCACGGCCGGCTACAACATGCACGTCCCCAAGCCCGTGGATCCCGGAGAATTGACCACGATCATCGCGAGCATCGCCACGCGGCGTCCGTGAGCGCGCCGCACTTCAGGCGGCCGTCATGGTCGCCGAGGGGCGCGCCGGCGCCGGTAAACCCATCGTTCGCGGGCCAGCCAAAGGGTGGCCAAGATCACCCCCGAGATCACCGCCACGGCCAGCCATGCGAGCGCGAGCCTATCCATGGCGATGTGAAGTGCATCGCGAATGCCGGTCAACATCGCGTGGGTTGGAAAACGTACCAGGACTGTGGATGGCGGATCGCTTGCAGATCACTTGTAGGAGGACGTGCGCTGACGTCCGCTGGTTGCTCGCGGACGCGAAGGCCGCATGAACACCGCAATCGGAGGAGAAGCCCATGAGGACGATCACCGGTATCGCAACCCTGATCGCGATCGGGATCCTGTCCACCGGGGTCGCCGACGCGCAGAGTGCGCGGGCCGAGCTCAAGGACGCGAATGGCCAGACCGTGGGTGAGGCGGTTCTGGAGCAGCGTGGCGATGACGTGCGCATCACGACGCACTTCACCGGCATTCCCGCCGGCACCCACGCGTTCCACATCCACGCGATCGGCAAGTGCGAGGCTCCGTTCGAATCCGCGGGCGGCCATTTCAATCCAGGCGGCAAGCAGCATGGCAAGGACAACCCGCAGGGCGCTCACGCCGGAGACCTGCCGAACATCGAGGTGCCGGCGAACGGCCGGGTGAAGGTCGAGGCGACGGCCCAAGGCGTGTCGCTGGGAGCGGCCACGAACGGGCTTCTCGACGCGGACGGCTCGGCGCTCGTCGTCCACGAAGGCGCGGACGACTACAAGTCCGACCCCGCCGGCAACGCCGGCAAGCGCATCGCCTGTGGAGTCATTCACCAATAACCACGAGACCTTGAAAAAGATCTCCGTGCCGACGGACGGACGGGACTACGAGCGGCCGCTCGCAAGGCCGCGGCCATGAGGAGGGCGGCGTGATGAAACGATTAGTGACCACGTTCTTGCTGATCTTGCTGGCCGGGGGTGCGTTCGCCGGATGCATCGTCGCGCCATACCCTGACTACTCGTATAGCTACGGATACGACCGGTATCCGTACGCGCATCCCGGCTACGGGTACCGTCACGGCTACTACCCCTACGGACGTCACTGGTACCAGACTCCCTAGGCGCCCATCGGCAGCCAGCGCCGAGGTCGGGACAGCCGACCTCGGCGCACCACGATCACTCCTAAATAGTGATTTTAGCTGGGAAAATAAATACGACTCTTTTTATCGCCATCACCTCGAATCGGGTATAGGCTGAGATGTCTGGGAGGGAGCATGAGCACGACCGAAAAGACGATCCGGGCGCTCACCGAACGCGAGTATCCGTACGGGTTCGTGTCGTCGGTCGAGGCCGATTCACTGCCGCCCGGACTCGACGAGGACATCGTCCGCCAGATCTCGGCCAAGAAGAACGAGCCCCGGTTCATGCTGGAGTGGCGTCTGCGCGCCTACCGGCACTGGGCGACGCTGGAGCGTTCGGCCGCCGAGCCCCGGTGGGCGAACGTCCACTATCCGCCGATCGACTACCAGTCCATCGTCTACTACTCGGCGCCGAAGCGTCCGATCGCGGCGAGCCTGGACGACGTCGATCCCGAGATCCTCCGCACGTTCGAGAAGCTCGGCATCCCGCTCGAGGAGCGGAAGCGGCTCAGCGGCGTGGCCGTCGACGCGGTCTTCGACAGCGTGTCGGTGGGCACGACGTTCAAGGCGAAGCTGGCCGAGCTGGGGATCGTCTTCTGCTCGTTCTCCGAGGCGGTCCAGGAACATCCCGAGCTGGTCGAGCGGTACCTCGGCACGGTGGTGCCCTACACCGACAACTTCTTCGCGACGCTGAACTCCGCGGTCTTCACCGACGGCTCGTTCTGCTACGTCCCGAAGGGCGTGCGCTGCCCGATGGAGCTGTCCACCTACTTCCGCATCAACGCGGCCAACTCGGGGCAGTTCGAGCGGACGCTGATCGTCGCCGACGAGGGAAGCTACGTCAGCTACCTCGAGGGCTGTACCGCGCCGATGAGGGACGAGAATCAGCTCCACGCCGCGGTGGTCGAGCTCATCGCGCTCGAAGGCGCCCAGATCAAATACTCCACGGTGCAGAACTGGTACGCGGGTGACCGCGAGGGCAAGGGCGGGATCTTCAACTTCGTCACCAAGCGCGGCAAGTGCGCGGGGCGGCGCTCGCGGATCTCGTGGACCCAGGTGGAGACGGGCTCGGCCATCACCTGGAAGTACCCGAGCGTGATCCTGCAGGGCGACGAGTCCGTCGGGGAGTTCTACTCGGTGGCCCTCACCAACAACTACCAGCAGGCGGACACCGGGACCAAGATGATCCACGTCGGTCGCAACACGCGGAGCACGATCATCTCCAAGGGCATCTCGGCCGGCCACGGCAACAACACGTATCGGGGGCTCGTGAAGGTGCTGCCGCGCGCGGCCAACGCGCGCAACTACACGCAGTGCGACTCGATGCTGCTCGGCTCGCAGTGCGGGGCGCACACGTTTCCCTACATCGAGGTCGCCAACAGCTCGGCCCAGGTCGAGCACGAGGCCTCGACCCAGAAGATCAGCGAGGAGCAGCTCTTCTACTGCAAGCAGCGCGGGCTGTCCGGGGAGGACGCGGTCTCGCTGATCGTCAACGGGTTCTGCAAGGAAGTCTTCAAGAACCTGCCGATGGAGTTCGCGGTCGAGGCCACGCGCCTGCTCGGCGTGAGCCTGGAAGGGAGCGTGGGTTAGGTGTTGCTGGAGATTCGCAATCTGCACGCGGCGGTCGAGGGCAAGGAGATCCTGCGCGGGATCGATCTCGCGGTGGACGCGGGAGAAGTCCACGCGGTGATGGGGCCGAACGGGTCGGGCAAGAGCACGCTGGCCCAGGTGATCGCCGGTCATCCCGGGTACACGGTCACCGCGGGCGAGGTGCTCTACGAGGGCCGCAACCTGCTCGAGATGCCGCCGGAGGTGCGGGCGCGCGAGGGCCTGTTCGTCGCGTTCCAGTACCCGGTGGGCCTGCCGGGTGTGGCCAACGCCCAGTTCCTGAAGGCTGCGGTCAACGAGATCCGCGCGCACCGCGGACTCGAGGAGCTGGACGCGATGGAGTTTCTCGAGATGCTCAAGGAGAAGATGGCGCTGGTCGAGATGGACCCGAGCTTCATCAGCCGGCCCGTCAACGAGGGCTTCTCGGGCGGCGAGAAGAAGCGCAACGAGATCCTCCAGATGGCGCTGCTGGAACCCAAGCTCGCGGTGCTCGACGAGACCGACTCCGGCCTCGACATCGACGCGCTCAGGATCGTGGCCGGGGGGATCAACCGGCTGCGCCGTCCCGACAACGCGATCGTGCTGGTCACGCACTATCAGCGCATCCTCGGGTACGTCGCGCCGGACCGGGTGCACGTGCTGGCCGGCGGCCGCATCGTGAAGTCCGGCGATCGCGCGCTGGCTCTCGAGCTCGAAGCCAAGGGCTACGACTGGATCCAGGAGGAAGCCGAGGCGCTCTCGCGATGACCAGCAAGGAGACGTTCCTGGCCGCGTTCGCCGACCTCGACCGTCGAGGACTCGCGGGGCCGGCCTGGCTTCGCGAGCGCCGGGGCGAGGCCATCGCGCGCTTCGCCGAGATCGGCTTGCCGACGCCACGCGACGAGGACTGGAAATACACGCCGCTGGCCCCGATCACCGCGACGACGTTCGACGTGGCGCTCGACGCCAGCGATGGCCGCGAGCCCTCGGAGGACGAGATCGCGCCATTCTGCGTGGGCCCGGCTTCGTGGAGCCGGCTCGTCTTCGTGAACGGGCGGTTCTCGGCCAAACTCTCGGCGCTCCGGCCGCTGCCGGGAGGCGTGCGGGTCGGCAGCCTGGGCGAGGCGTTGATCACCGACGCCGACGTCGTGCGAGCGCACCTGACGGCCGGTGAGCCGCTCGACGCATTCACCGCGCTCAACGAGGCCTTCTGGCAGGACGGCGCGTTCGTCGACGTCCCCGACGGGGTGACCGTCGAGGAGCCGATCCATCTGCTGTTCGTCGCCAGCACACCGGGACGCGCGCGGGTCGATCATCCCCGCAACCTGGTCGTGCTCGGACGCGAGAGTCGGGCGACCGTCGTCGAGAGCTACGTCGCGCTCGCCGGCGATATCTACTTGACCAACGCGGTGACCGAGGTCGTGATCGGTCCGTCCGGGCGGCTCGATCACCAGGAGATCGTGCTCGAGAGCGGGCGCGCGTTCCACATCGGCCGCACCCGCGTGAGCCAGGCGCGCGACAGCGGCTTCGCGTCCTGCGCGGTCACGCTCGGCGGGCGTCTCGTGCGGAACGAGGTCCACACGATCCTCGGGGCCGAGGGCGCCGACTGCCGGCTGAGCGGGCTGTACGTCGTGGGCGGCCAGCAGCACGTCGACACCCACACGGTGATCGATCACGTGTCTCCGCGCGCGACCAGCCGCCAGCTGTACAAGGGCATTCTCGACGGGCGCTCCCGCGGCGTGTTCAGCGGGCGGATCGTCGTCCGGCCCGGCGCCGACGGCACCGACGCGCACCAGGCGAACAAGAACCTGCTGCTGTCGGACGAGGTGGAGGTCGACAGCAAGCCACAGCTCGAGATCTTCGCCGCCGACGTCAAGTGCGGCCACGGGGCGGCCGACGGGCAGCTGCCCGCGGAGGCGATCTTCTACATGAAGAGCCGCGGCCTCGACGACGCGGCGGCGCGCGCGCTGCTCACCTACGGCTTCGCCCACGAGGTGCTGGAGCGCATCGGCGTCGCGCCCGTCCGGGCGTGGCTCGACGGCCTGCTCACCGCGCGGCTCGCGGGCGGCCGCGTCACGGAGGAACTGACATGAGCGCGCACGGGATTTCCGAACTCCGTGAGGACGTCGAGCGGATCCGGAAGGATTTTCCGGCCTTGCACCAGGAAGTCCACGGACATCCGCTCGTCTACCTCGACAACGCCGCGACCACCCAGAAGCCGCAGGTCGTGATCGATGCCCTGAGCGCGTACTACAGCGCGGACAACGCCAACGTGCACCGGGGCGTGCATCTCTTGAGCGAGCGGGCAACCGAGGCGTACGAGGGAGCGCGCGCCCGCATCCAGCGCTTCATCAATGCCGGACACTCGCGCGAGATCGTCTTCGTGCGCGGAACCACGGAAGGCATCAACCTGGTGGCCCAGACGCTCGGCCGCCGGACAGTCGGGCCCGGCGAGGAGATCGTGATCACCGGGCTCGAGCACCACTCGAACATCGTGCCGTGGCAAATGCTGTGCGAGGAGCGCGGCGCCGTCCTGCGCGTGGTCCCCATCGACGACGCGGGCGCGGTCGACGTCGACGCGTACGAGCGGCTTTTGAACGAGCGGACGCGGCTGGTGTCCATCGCCCACGTCTCGAACGCTCTCGGCACGATTCTCCCGATCCGGCGGATGATCGCGCGGGCCCACGAGCACGGCGCGGTTGTGCTGATCGACGGCGCTCAGGCCGTTTCGCACCTGAGCGTGGACGTGCGCGAGCTCGACTGCGACTTCTACACGTTCTCCGGCCACAAGGCCTTTGGGCCGACCGGCATCGGCGTGCTCTACGGCAAGACCGAGCTGCTCGAGCGCATGCCGCCCTGGCAGGGCGGCGGCGACATGATCAAGACCGTCAGCTTCGAGAAGACGACCTACAACGACCTGCCGTACAAGTTCGAGGCGGGCACGCCGGACATCGCCGGGGCCATCGGGCTCGGCGTGGCGCTCGACTATCTCGACGGCGTCGGCCTCGATCGGGTCGCCGCGTACGAGCACGAGCTTCTGGTTCACGCGAGCCGAGTGCTGTCGGCGTTGCCGGGCGTGAAGCTCCTGGGCACCGCGCGCGAGAAAGCGGCGGTGGTGTCGTTCCTCGTGGACGGCGTTCATCCCCACGACGTGGGGACGATCCTCGATCAGGAGGGCGTGGCCGTGCGCACGGGGCATCACTGCGCGATGCCGGTGATGACCCGGTTCGGCGTGCCGGCCACCACGCGCGCCTCGTTCGCGCTCTACAACACCCACGAGGACATCGACGCGCTGGTGGCCGCCCTCGCCAAGGTCCGCGAGGTCTTCGGCTGATGTCCGAGCTGCGCGACCTCTACCAGCAGACGATCCTCGACCATCACCGCAAGCCGCGGAACTTCCGAAAGCTCCCGCGACCCACGGGGACGGCGGAGGGCTACAACCCGCTGTGCGGCGACCGCGTATCGGTCGAGGTCGAAATCACCGACGGCGTGGTCAGTGACATCGCCTTCCAGGGCTCGGGCTGCGCGATCTCGCGGGCGTCGGCCTCGTTGATGACGGCGAGCCTCAAGGGCCAGACCGTGAGCGACGCGGAGGAGAGGTTCGATCGGTTCCACCGCATGTTGACGGAAAGCGAGCCCTCGCGCGAGTTGACCGACGCGTTGGGCAAGCTCGCGGTGTTCGCGGGTGTCCGCGAGTTCCCGAGCCGCATCAAGTGCGCGACGCTGCCCTGGCATACGGCACGCGCCGCTCTGGCCGGCAAGACCGAGGCCGCGTTGGTCTCGACGGAGTAGATCATCATGGCGATCGATCGCGACCAGATCGAGAAACTCGTCGTCGAGACGATCCGGACCGTTCACGATCCGGAGATCCCCGTCAACATCTACGAGCTGGGACTGATCTACGGCGTGTCCGTGGATGACTCGGGCGCAGTCGCGGTGACGATGACCCTGACCGCCCCGGGCTGCCCGGAAGCTCAATCACTGCCGCTCGAAGTCGAAGAGCGCGTCCGCGCCGTCCCCGGCGTCACCGCGGCCAAGGTCGACGTCACCTTCGATCCGCCGTGGGACCAGAGCCGGATGTCGGAGGCCGCGAGGCTTCAGCTGGGCATGCTGTAGTCCCGCGCGGTTCTACGCCCGGCAGCGCGTGTAGAAGCGCATCGCGTTGTCCCAGAAGAGCTTGCGCTTGCGCGACTCCGACATCTCCCAGCCCAGCACGGTGGTCACCGAATTCGGAAACCAGCTCTCGCCGTGCGGATAGTCCGAGGCGTACATGAGGAGATCGTCGCCGACCAGATCGATGACCGCGTTGGTGAGGCGAGCGCCCTCGGGAATCTCGATGCTCTGGAAATAGCGCCCGCTCAGCACGTACTCGCTGGGCTTGCTCTTCAGCTCCGGCAGCGCGGCCTTGATCGTCTCGGCGTGCTCGTCGATGCGCGCCATCCAGAACGGCAGCCAGCCGTGACCGGCTTCGAGCGTTCCCACGCGCAGGGTGAGATGGCGGTCCATCACCCCGCTGCCGATGAGCGCCGCCATGTTGCGCATGCCGCACCAGGGATGCGCGGCGGAGCGCTGGAGCCAGAGGTTGTCCCAGGTGTCCTCTCCGCCCGGCGCGTAGGGCGGCATCACCGTGAAGGTATGGAGCACCACGGCCAGATCGTGCTCGGCCGCCGCCGCCCACAGCGGCTCGATGTCCGGATGGTCGAGCGGCATGCCGGCCGGCGCGTACACCATCACGCCCCAGGCCCACCGCGAGGCGCTCCAGCGGCGGATCTCGTCGAGGCTGCCCGCCACGTCGCGCGCGCTGGCCAGGATCACCCCGCCCAATCGATCGGGAAACGCGCCGCAGTAATCGGCCATCCACCGGTGATAGACGCGGTACATCGCGGCTTCGAGCGCGACGTCGGCGCCGGCCGTCCACGTGCCGAACCATCCCGAGGGCAGCGTGAGGTTCACGTCGACGCCCTCGTGGTCCATGTCCGCGATGCGCGCCCCCGGGTCCGCGTCGACGCGGGGCGAGACCGCGCGCTCGCGCTTCACGCCGGTGTAGCCGGCCATGTACGCGCCCGCGGTGTCCTGGGCCTCCGCGCTCCCGAGGCGGCGCCGGTAGTGACGCTGGCCTTTCGTGTAGGTGACGTGACCGGCGCGCGTGCTCCGGTACGGCTCCCACGCCGCGAGCTTCGCCTTCTCCGCCTGCGCGAGATACGGCTCCAGCACTTCCAGGTACGGACCGACGTGGGTGTCGGAGTCGAAGATCCTGAACCCGTTGCGCGCCATCGTTGCCCTCCGCTCGTGATCGCTCAGACGTCCGTCGAGCGCGTGTCCTTCGGCCGCGTCTCCCTCGAGAAGTAGCGCTCCTCCAGCTCGCGCTGCTTGGCGCCGCCTTCGCCTTCCGGCCCGACGTCGGGGGTGGGATAGGGCCGAGCTCGGCGGCGCTCGACGAACTCCTCCCACGCGGCGACGTCACGCTGCTGGAAGTCTTGCATGAAGTCCCACAGCGCGGCCCAGGTCACGTGATGGGTGAAGCTCGGATACCAGGCGATGGTCACGCCGAGGGCCAGGTGCTCCTCGTGATTCAAGAACCGCGGCAGCCGTCCCTTCATGAACGAGAACGGCCCCTTCACCACCGCCCGCGCGCGCGCGATCTCTTCCACCGAGTGCGGCGACTCGAGCTGCACCCAGTCCACGCCGGCCTCGCGCTCGTAGATCTCGAGCCGCGCCAGACAGTCCTCGAGGCTGCTGTTGGTGGCGTCGCGCGCGTAGCACTGGGCCATGATCACGAAGTCGGGATCGAGCTCGTTCTTCATCTCGACGGCCGCCCGGTAGCGCGCCACGGCCTGGGCGATCGGGACCACCTCGACGCCGGCCGTCTGGGTGGCGCGCTTGCCCTCGATGGGCTGATCGTCGATGCGCACGCCCGCGATGCCGGCCCGGATGCACTCGCGGATCATCCGCCGCACCGCCATCACCCCGCCATGCCCGGTGTCGCCGTCCATCATCACCGGAAAGCTCACGCTCTCCGCGATCCACCGCGCGATCTGCACGCACTCGGTCATGGTCGCGGTCCCGACGTCGGCGAGCCCCGTGTAGGCGCCGACCACCCCGCCGGTCCCGACGAAGCCCACCTCGCAGCCCGCGCGCTCCATGATCCGCGCCAGCGCCGCCGTCGGCGGATGCAGCACCGACAACACGCGCCCCTTCCGCCGGAGCAGCGCCTTGAGCCTGGTCGTCGCCGGTGTCGTCATGTCCTGGGGAACTGGCCGGGGCGGCGGCCGGGGCCGGGGGGGCCGGCGAAGGCCTGGGCGATCTCCATCCATTCGCGCGCGGCGTCGCCCTCGGTGACGAGGTCGGAGTCGGCGACGTGGCGGCGGCGGGTGACGACGAGGCAGAACCCGCGAGCGCTGCCGGTCACGCGGTTTGTGGACGACGGATCGCCCCACGTCCACTTCTCTCCGCTCGGGCCCCTCAGCTCCACGCGCACGTCCTCGGTGGGCGCCGGGTATCCCTGGTTCACGAAGCTGTACGCGCGGGTCAGCACGCCCAGGTGGGCGACGTGGCGGAGGCGGTCGGTGTCGGGGCGGCGCACGCCGAGGGCGTCGGCGACGTCCTGACCGTGGCCCCAGGCTTCCTCGAGACGGGCGGTCGCGAACGTGAGCGCGCTCATCGGCGGGCCGAACCAGGGGATGCGGGCGCGGCGGTCGAGGGGACGAAACGCCTCGAGCATCGCGCGGCGGCACTGGCGCCACCACGCGAGGAGCTCCGCGGGAGTGCGGCTCTGGCCGACGTCGCGCTGGCGCCCCTCGCGCTCGGCGCGGTCGATGAGGAACTCGCGCCGCCACGCCTCGGCGTCGACCACGGCCAGCCGCGCGGAGACGTCGGAATACGCGAGGTGAGCGATCTGATCGCGCACGGTCCAGCCTTCGGCGGGCGTGGGCGTGTCCCAGCGCGCGGGCTCGAGGCCGGAGACGAGCGCGTCGAGCGACTCGTGCTCGGCCTCGAGGTCGTCGCAGATCCGGCGCACGACTACTTCAAGGCGTAGAAGCGGCGGGCGGTGCCGGCCAGGATGCTGGCCTTCTGGGCGTCGGTGAGGTCGGCGCGGTCGGCCAGCTCCTTCACCGACTTGGGATAGCTGTTGTCCCAGTGTGGGAAGTCGGACGCATACATGATCTTGTCCGGCCCCACGTAGTCGAGGGCCTGGGGCAGCAGCGGCTCGTCGGCCTCGCACGAGAAGAAGATGTTCCCCTCGCGGACGTAGCGGGTCGGCGACTTGGTGAGGAGCTTGGCCTCCGCGTGGCCGCGCTTCTCCCACTCCTCGTCGAGCCGCTGCACGAAGAACGGAATCCAGCCCGAGCCGGCCTCGAGGAACGCGATCTTCAGATCCGGGAAGCGCACGGGCACGCCGTCGAACACGATCGAGGTGATCTGCCGGAGCTGGGCGAACACGTGCGAGCACGCGTGGGCCTGGATGAATTTGGGGAACGGCTCGTGACCGGCCACGCCCATGTCGGTGCCGCCCGCGTGAATCGTCACCGGCACGCCCAGCTCCTGCGCGGCCGCGTAGATCGGGTCGAAGCGCTTGTGGCCGAGCAGGTGATAGCCGTCCGCCGCGAGCATGCCGCCGAGCATGCCCAGCTCGCGGACCGCGCGCTTCAGCTCGTCGGCCGCGGCCTGGGGATCCTGCAGCGGCAGCAGGGCCACGCCCTTGAGCCGCGGTGAGACGCTGGTCAGCTCCTTGTAGAGCATCGTGTTGTAGGCGCGGCACAGCGCCACCGCCCACTCCGCGTCACGCACGAACGCGTTGAACAGTCCGAGGGTAGGAAAGAGCACGGCCATCGACATGCCGCCGTGGTCGAGCGCTTCGACCCAGCTCTTCGCGTCGCCGGCCCAGCTCCCCATGGTCCCGATCAGCCGCCGGTCCCACGCGTCCTGGGGGAAGAGCGGCGATTGCAAAGGGCGCCTGCGATAGGGCTCGTCCAGGTACCGCGCGATCTGCTCCCAGGTTTCCGTGACGTGTCCGTCGCCGTCGATGACCTCGAAGTTCATGACCTCACCTCGTCTGCGGGAATCGGGCACAGCTTGCCGAGGGACGCGTGAGCGGCCCGGCGAGCCATCGTTTGGCCGGGAAGAGCCGCTACAGCGGGTATCTGAACGCCGGCCAGCCCACCCCTGCGATCGGCTTGGGCGTGTACGGCGCAGCCGCCGCCTGCTCGCGCGCGGGCACCGCCGCCTTGGCAGCCGGCTTCGCCGCAGGCTTCGCCGCAGACTTCGCCGCAGGTTTCGCCGCCGCTGGCTTCTTCACCGCAGCCTTCGCCACGGTCGGCTTCTTCGCAGCCTTCTTCGGCACGCTCTTCTTCTTCGCTGTTTTCGCCATGCCGCGGAATCTACCCTACGAGCCCACAGCGGTCAAACGTAGCGTCCCGGTCATTCTCGATCAGTGAAAAACAAAGGGGGGTTTGGGGGGTGCGTCTCGCACCCCCCAACCAAACAATTGACGGTAGGACGGACGCATCACAGTCGCCTCGACGCCGGCCCCACGTGGATATGGGCTCCCGTGGCCTCGCCCCGGACCGCGCCGCGATACGCCATGAACGAGATGCCGGACCCGCGCAGGAAACTCATGAGGGCGGACCCCTCGGAGCTGTCGGGGGTGACGGGGACGTCGATCGCGTCGCGGTGATCGAAGCCCAGGCGGTCGTGGACGGGCGTCTGGCCGAAGGCGCTGATGGGCAGGGGGCGACCGAAGCGGCGCGCGAAGAAGTCCTGAAGCTTGGGGGCGTCGGCGAGCGACCAGCGGGCGGGGCCGCGGTACACCACGAACGACGGCGTCATCTCGTAGTGTTCCGGCGCGGGACGTCCGGGGGTCGTGGTGCGGGGAATCACCGGCGGCTCGATCATGGTCTCGGCGAGCGATTGGTCGGCTACGATCATCTCGCGACGCGTGGCCGTGAGCTTGCCCTCGGCGACCTCGAGCTCGCGCTCGCTGTCTTCCAGCTCGCGCCGCGAGACGATGCCGCGGGCGAGGAGATCGCGGCGCTTCTCGACCTCGGCGGTGGCGCGCTTGACGGCCACGACGTGATATTCCCAGAGACGGTCGAGGGCCGAGCGGTAGGCCAGGATGGACGCGATCAGGTCGGCGCGGGCCGACGCCCTCGGGTCCGCGGCGAGGGAGGCGGAGGCAAGGGCCAAGACGAGGGCGACGATCGACAACACCGCGCGCCGCATGTCTCGATCTTGACACGCTTCAGCGCTGACGCCTAGATTTGGCCAGACCGCGATCGGCGGACGGGGAGGCCTCGATGAGCAGCCGATGGTCGAACGCGACGGCCACGCTCTGCCTCGTGGCGGCGGTGCTGAGTGCCGGGCCGGGCGATGCCCAGCGCGCGGGCGAGGCCCTGGCGCCCCGGTTCGTGGTCGACCCCTTCTGGCCCAAGCCGCTGCCGAACAGGTGGATCTTCGGGCAGGTCTCCGGGGTGGCCGTCGACCGTCACGACCACGTGTGGATCGTGCAGCGTCCGAAGAGCCTCACCGAGGACGAGCGCGGCGCCACCCTCACCCCGCCGCGCTCCACGTGCTGCGTGCCCGCGCCGCCGGTCATGGAGTTCGACCCCGAGGGCAACCTCGTGCACGCCTGGGGCGGCCCCGGACCGGGCTACGACTGGCCCGCCAACGAGCACGGGATCTTCGTCGATCACCAGGACAACGTGTGGCTGGCCGGCAACGGGGAGAAGGATCACCACCTGCTGAAGTTCACGCGGGCGGGGAAGTTCACGCTCCAGATCGGCAAGCCGGGCGCCGGCAAGGGCGACGCCGACACCCACAACCTCGGCCGCCCGGCCGACGCGCGCGTCGACCCTGACACCGGCGAGCTGTACGTGGCCGACGGGTACGGCAACCATCGCGTGATCGTCTTCGACGCCGCCACCGGCGCCTACAAGCGTCACTGGGGCGCGAACGGGCGGCCGCCCGGCGAGCACGGGGTCAAGGCGTTCGGCAACCCGGTACACTGTGTGCGTATCGCCAGGGACGGCCTCGTGTACGTGTGCGATCGGCGTCACAACCGCATCCAGGTGTTCCGGCGCGACGGCGCGTTCGTGAGGGAGATCTCGCTGGCTCCCGACACGCGCGGCAACGGCGCGGTGTGGGACCTCGACTTCTCGGTCGATCGCGGCCAGACGTACCTCTACGTCGCCGACGGGGAGAACAATCACGTGTGGCTGCTCCAGCGCGACGGCGGGCGCGTGCTCTCGCGGCTCGGACGCAACGGCCGCTACGCCGGACAGTTCCACTGGGTGCACAACATCGCCGTCGATTCCAAGGGCCATCTCTACACGGCCGAGGTCGACACGGCCAAGCGGGTCCAGAAGTTCGTCAACCACGGACTGGCGTCCGTCGAGCCGTGACGGCGCCGCGAGAAGGGGAGGTCTGCACGTGAACGGACCAAGCGCGCGATGGCTCAGGGGCCTGGTGGTGATCTCGGTGTTGGCGGCGACGGCGGCCGGCTGCGCCTCGACGCCGAAGATGCCGGCCAGCGGGGAGATCGACCCGATACGACTGCGCAACGCCCAGACCGGCGTGCGGGAGCGGTGCGGGACCGAGCTGATCCGCGAGGTTCAGCGCGCCAACGATCTCACCTGGTCGGAACGATTGTTCTTCACGTGGAGCGCCCAGGCCGCGGCGCGCCGGGCCGTGCAGGACGAGGAGCGCTGGCGCCAGCAGTGCGTGGACCGCTTCAAGGCGCGTGGCTTCGAGGTGGTGTCGACTCCCGCCGCGCGCTGAGCAGCGGCCTCAGGCCGCGCGCGACGTACGCGCGCCGGTGAGCTCGGCGTTGGCCGGGCCTCCGTCGAGGAAGAGGGCCAGGGTCGTGGACGTCCCGCTGCCGCACGCCGGGCAGGCCTCCGCGCCGAGCTCGAAGCACTCCTCGCAATCCAGGCACAGCGCCAGGCGCTTCAAGGGAAGATGAAGGTGCGGGCGAAGTGTCGAGACCGGTTTCCGATGCATCGAGCAGGGTCCTCCGCGGGCCGGTGAAGTTGGTGTGACAACGAACCGGCCACGCGACCAACGTTGGTGCATTTCGTGAGCCAGCATGGTCAACGACCAAGGCTATTGATCTTTCTCACCTCGGACGGATCGTCGAGGGCGACGCACGCAGCGGGTTCAATGAATGGGGAAACTTTTTCAGGAGAGAATCGCGCGCGGCGGGGCGCTACTTCGACGCGGCGCGGCCCGGGGAATCGCCGACCTGGTGGTCGAAGCCCGGCAGGATCGCGCGGAAGAACGCGTTCTGGACGAGCCGCCACACCGCCTGGAGCGTGCCGGTCTGCGGCGCGTCCAGCGGCCCGGAGATGTCGATCTTGGTCGCCACCTCCTTGCGGGGCACGTTCTTGAGCACCTTCGACACCCCGCCCACCACGCGCTCGTAGAGACGCTGGGCGAAGCCCTTGTCGCGATCCTGTTCGGGATCGAAGGCCTTCACGTCGCTGAACAGCGGCTTGACGTAGCCGTTGACGTACCCGTTCTTCACCCGCATCTCCGAGTAGAACGAAAAGTGCCCCTGGACCACGTCGAACTTCCCGTAGGCGCGGAGGACGTCGTTCATCTTCGTCATGTCGGTGTTCTCGATGGCGATGTCGACGTCGAAGTCGGGGCCCTTCTGCTCTGGGCGCAGGTTGGCGAGGACCCGCGTGGCCCCGCTGCCCATGAACTTGCCGCGCAGCTCGATCCGCCCGACGCCCTCGTTCAGCTTGTTGCTGAGGTTGCGGACGTGCAGGTCGACGTCGCTCAGGAACATCCGGAACTCCGGGGTCGCGGTCTTGTTGACGAGTCCGAGCCTGGCCCGGGTCACCCGGAAGTCTTCCACGCGCAGGATCAAGTCCTGGCGCTGGGCGGCCTGGCGGGCTGCGCGGTCGGTCGTCACCGCCGCCTTCTGAGTGATGCCCGCGTCCTTGCGCGTGTGGACGTACTCGACGTGGACGCCGTCGATGGTCGCCTTCTCGAGATCGACCATCTTGATGGTCGGCGCGTATTCGACGCGCCCGCGGGCGGAGAGCGTCCCGCCCTGGACGGTCACGTTGACCCGGTTGGTCAGCGAGCGGAAGGGATCCAGCGCGATGTCGGTCAGCTCGATGACGCCCTTGACCCCGAGGTGCGGCGCGGCGAGGAAATCGGCGTTGCCGTCGATGAGCAGCCGGCCGCGGTCGAACACCACCGCCTCGGCGTGAACGTCCGACGGGTACACGCGGTCCTTCGAGCGGATGTTGCGGATGTTCTCGGCGGTGAGGTCGATCCGCGTGAGCCGTAGCGGCTCGAAGCGCGCGTCGTCGACGTAGGTGACCTGCCCCTCGACGATCCGCACCTGGTTGATCTTCAGCGGGTAGATCGCCTCGAACGCCTGCTGCCAGCCGTGCTGCTCGAGCGGCGTGGGGTCCTTGGCCTCGCGCTCGACGTGCGCGGAGTCGGCGTACAGCTTCGGACGCTCGATGCGGAGGTTCGCCACCACCCGCCCGAAGAGCAGCGCTTTCCATTGCACGCTGGCGTCCAGCCGCTCGATGAGCAAGACCGGCGGGTCGGGGTGCGCGTCCTGGATCATCACGAGGTTCCGGAGCGTGAGCGAGGCGCCGATGGGATGAAAGCTCAACCGATCGATGTGGGCGGTGTAGCCCTTGAGGTGCTGGTTCATCTGGCCTTCGACGTATCGCCGCAGCGGCTCGTCGACGAAGAACGACGCGATCACCACCAGCGCGATGACGACCGCGAGCCCGCCGAGGACCCACCGGCTGCGCCGGCCGAAGCGCGGCAGCCTCGGCAGCTTCCATCGCCGCCCCCGCCGCCGCCCGACGATCCGCGCCGCCCGTTCGCGCGGTCCCTCTTCAAACGTCCGCTCGGGAATACTCATACGTCACCTCATCAAAGTGCAACGCCAGTGCCACTGACAGCGGGGGATCGGCCCCCGCTGTCAGCCCGCTACGAGCTCACTTCTTCGAGGCGTCGTAGATGTCGCCGAACCGCACCCACTTCTCGCCGTCGAAGCGAATGAGCTGCTCCTGCTCCACCGGATAGTAGTCCGTCGGGCTCGTGTTGACCTTGATGTTGGGCAGCAGGAGCGGCAGGGCCAGGTCCTTGATGCTCGCCGCCTGCTTCATGATGTTCGCCCGCGACAGGTCGTTGCCGCTCTGCTTGAGGACGTGCACCATCGTCTGGGTCACGGCCACGCCGTAGACGTTGAAGGCGTCCTGCAGGTTGCCTTCCGGATAGTACTTGGCCATGAACGCTTTCCACTCCTTCATGGCCGGGTCGTTCGCCCATTCCGGGTCGGTCGGGTCCTTGAGGTACTGCACGGAGACGGCGTCCTTCGAGGCCTCGGCGCCGGCCGGCCGCATCACCACGCCGACCGAGGCCGACACGCTGTTGAGCAGGTGCACGGGCTTCCAGCCGATGTCGTGGGCCTTCTTGATGGCCTGCACCGCGAACTTCGGGATCGTGACGTTGAAGAACACGTTGGCGCCGCTGTTCTTGAGGTTCACGATCTGCGAATCGATGGTGGGGTCGGTCACCTCGTAGGTCTGCTCCATGACCACGAGCTTCTTGCCGGCCTCGCCGAGCCCGTCCTTGAAGCCCTTGAGGTAGTCCTTCCCGTAGTCGTCGTTCTGGTAGAGGATGCCGATCTTCGCGTCCTTCACGTTCTTCAGCACGTACTGGGCGTAGATGTGGCCTTCCGTCTGGTAGTTCGGCTGGAAGCCCATCGTCCACGGGAAGTTCTTCGGATCGCCCCACTTGGTGGCGCCGGTGGCCACGAACAGGTGCGGCACCTTCTGCTGGTTCATGTACTTGTGGATCGCGCTGTTGCTCGGGGTGCCGAGCGTCTGGAACACGAACGCGACCTGGTCCTGCTCGACCAGCCGGCGCACCATCTCCACGGTCTTGGGCGGGGTGTAGCCGTCGTCGTACGTGATGAAGTTGACCTTGCGACCGTTGATGCCGCCTTCCTCGTTGACCTTCTTGAAGTAGGCGGTGATGACCTTGCCGATCGTGCCGTACGCCGACGCATTGCCGCTGTAGGGGTTGGTGTTGCCGATCTTGATCTCGGTGGCGGTCACGCCGACGGTCTGGGCGAGGGCGGGCGCTACGGCCGTGACCAGCGCCGCCAGCAGGGCAAGGGCAAACATCCATCGTTTCGTGGTCATGAAAACCTCCTGTTGAGGATGACGTGCTCGAACGCGGTGGAGGAATTGTACAGCCAGGGTTATCGAGGGGCGCCACGGCTTTGCCGGGGCGCCGCCGAGCGTTGGGGGGTTTGCGGGCCATGTCGGGGCCCCCATTTCGGTGAAATCCGGTAACGGGCCCAGGCGAGCCGCAGGGTGCCGGCGATGCCGAGCGGCATGACATACATGAACAGGATCAGGACGCCGCCGTAGATGGCCCAGGGCGCGGCCTTGGAGATGTCCTGGGCCCAGATGGGCACGAACTGGATGAACAGCGCGCCGAAGATCGCGCCCGAGATCGAGGCGAGCCCGCCCACCACGATGCCCACCAGGAACGTGATGGACAGGAAGACGTCGAACGCGTCGGGCGCCACGAACGCGATGACGAGCGCGCTGAGCGCGCCGGCCACCCCCGTGTAGGCCGCGCTCACCCCGAACGTGAGCGACTTGTAGAGCGCGGTGTCGATGCCCATGGCCTGGGCGGCGGTCGGATGATCGCGGATGGCCACGATGGCCCGGCCGGTCCGGCCGGCGAGCAGGTTCGCGGCGAGCCAGAAGAGCAGGAGCAGGATTCCCAGCGTCATGAAGTACAGCCACTGGTCGGGCGTGAGCGGCAGCCCGAACGGCGCGTCGGGCTTGCTGAGCACGATGCCCTGCGAGCCGCCCGTCCAGTGCTCGAAGTATTTCAGGATCTGGGGCACCGCGAGCGACAGCGCGAAGGTGGCGAGCGCGAGATAGAGGCCCTCGAGCCTGAGCGCGGGAATGCCGAAGAGAAAGCCCGCGACCAGGCACAGGAGGCCGGCCACCGGGATGGTCAGCGCGTACGGCACGCTCCACTTGTCGATCATGATCGCCGAGGTGTAGGCGCCCAGGGCGTAGAACGCGGCGTGGCCGAGCGAGATCTGGCCGTTGTAGCCGGTCAGCACGTTGAGCCCGAGCAGGGCGATCGCGTTGACGAAGACCAGCGTGAACTGGAACAGCCGGAAGTTGCTGAGCACGAACGGCAGCGCCGCCGCGAGGACGATCAGCGCGGGCAGCGCGAGCCGGCGATTCATACGCGGTGCACCGTGCCCCGGCCGAAGAGCCCGCTCGGCTTGACCATCAACACGATCAGGATGATGGCCAGGGCGACCGTGAGCTTCAGCTCGGTGCCGATGAAGCGCACGTAGGTGCCCACGAGGTTCTCGGTGACCCCGACGATGAGCCCGCCGACCACCGCGCCGCCCGGGCTCGTGAAGCCGCCCAGCGTGGCCGAGGCGAACGCGTAGATCAGGATGCCGCCCATCATGTTGGGATCGAGGAACACCACCGGCGCGACCATGATGCCGGCCACCGCGCCGACCAGCGCGGCCAGCCCCCAGCCCAGGGCCAGCATCCAGCCCACGCGGATGCCGACCAGGCGGCTCGACACGGGGTTCTGCGCGGCCGCCCGCATGGCGAGTCCGAGCGTGGTGTAGCGGAAGAAGAGGTAGAGCAGCAGCAGCACGATCAGGGTGACCGTGATGGCGCCGATGTCGTGGGCGCCCACGATGACGTTGCCGAGCTTGACCGGTCGATTGGGGAACGGGCTGGGAAACGGCTTCTGCGTGTAGGTGTAGATCCAGCCCGCCACGCTGCTCAGGATCACCAGGAGACCGATGCTCACGATCACGATCGAGAGGATCGGCGCGTTCTCCACGGGGCGGATCACGATGCGCTCGATGGCGACCCCGCCCACGAAGGCGATGGCCAGGGTCGCGAAGAAGGCCAGCCAGTACGGCCACCCGGCGTCGAGCATCGACCATGCGATATAGGTGCTGAACATCGCCATGTTGCCCTGGGCGTAGTTCACCACGTCGGTGGCCTGGTAGATCATCACGAGGGCCAGGGCGAGGCTGCCGTAGATCCCGCCGGTGGCCAGGCCCGAGACGACCTGCTGGAAGAAGATGTCCATCAGTACCCGAGGTAGGAGCGCCGGATCGATTCGTCCCGGCCCAGCTCGGCCGCCGCCCCCGAGATCACCACGCGACCGGTCTCCAGCAGGTACGCGTGGTCGGCCAGGGCGAGCGCGATGGCCGCGTTCTGCTCGACCAGCAGCACGCTCACGCCGTCGTCGCGGTTGATCGTGCGCACGATGCGGAAGATCTCGCGGACGACCAGCGGGGCCAGGCCCAGCGAGGGCTCGTCGAGGAGCAGCAGGCGCGGGCGCAGCATCAGCGCGCGCGCCACGGCCAGCATCTGCTGCTCGCCGCCCGAGAGCGTGCCCGCGAGCTGGCCGCGGCGCTCGCGGAGCACCGGGAAATACTCGTACACGCGCCCGAAGTCCGCGGCGAGCGCGCCGCGCTCGCGCCGGCCGTAGGCGCCCAGTCTCAGGTTTTCCTCGACCGTGAGGTTGACGAACGTCCCCCGGCCCTCGGGAACGTGGGCGATGCCCAGACGGACGATGTCCTCGGTGGCCCGGCCGTCGATCCGCCGGCCCGCGAAGCGCACTTCGCCGGCCGTCTTGATCATCCCGCACACCGCGCGCAGCGTCGTGGTCTTGCCCGCGCCGTTGGCGCCGAGGATGGTCGTGATCCCGCCCTCCTCCACCGCGAAGTCGACGCCGTGGAGCACCTTGGTCCACCGGTACTGCGCCTCGAGCCGCTGGACCTCGAGCAGCGCCGGCATCGTCAGTTCTCGCTCCCGAGGTAGGCGCGGATCACGTCGGGATTGCGCTGGACGTCGGCGGGAGTGCCCTCGGCGATCTTGCGTCCGAAGTCGAGGACGACCACGCGATCGGAGATCTGCATGACCAGGCTCATGTGGTGCTCGACCAGCAGCACGGTGGCCCCGCGCCCGTCGCGAATGGTCCGGATCAGGCGGGCCACCGCGGACACCTCTTCGTGGTTGAGGCCGCCCGCGGGCTCGTCGAGCAACAGCAGGCGCGGGCGGCCGGCCAGCGCACGGGCCAGCTCGACGCGCTTGAGCGTGCCGAACGGCAGCCCGGCCGCCGGTCGATCGGCCACGGCGCGAAGGTCGAGGAACTCGATCAGCTCGAGCGCCTGCGCGCGAATGGTCCGCTCCTCGCGGCCGATCCACGGCAGGCGGAGCGCGTTGCTCAAGAAGTCGCTGCGCGTCCGGCTGTGCACGCCGATCATCACGTTCTGCAGCACGGTCATGGTGGGGAACAGCGCGAGGTTCTGAAACGTGCGGCCGATGCCGAGCGCGGCGATGCGATGGGGCGGCGAGGTCAGCAGGGTGCGCCCGTCGAACAGCACGTCGCCCCGGTCGGGCGTGTAGAGCCGGCTCAAGCAGTTGAACAGCGTGGTCTTGCCGGCCCCGTTGGGGCCGATGAGTCCCACGATCTCGCCCTCCGTCATCGAGAACGAGACGGTATCGAGAGCGACGATGCCACCGAATCGCATCGTCACGTCTCGAACGCTCAGAAGATCG
>DATHGT010000076.1:0-4586 GCA_035317605.1 Candidatus Acidiferrum sp.
CCCCGGCGTCAGATCGGACACCATGCTCGCCCGGTCCAATTCGATGTAGCCGACACAGAGCGCAAACACCTTGATCATGGTCACCTCGCCTGGGACAGTGGCTCAACGGCGCTTGATGTAGAGAACGATACCCTGGAGCCCGGCGCGATAGGGCTTCAGGGCTTCGACGATCGCACGCGCGATCGCCTGGAACTCATCGCCGCGAAAGCTCGAGGGCACGAGCACGATGCCGCCGTGCTCGGCATTGGCCGCCACGGCGTCGCGCGCCAGCTGGATGAAATCCACGACATTCGCGGTGACGATCGCGCGGCCTTCGCGCGTCGCGTGCGCGAGCTGAGCGCGGTCGTCGAGCTCGGTCTGGCCCAGGTCTTGGGCACTGGTCGCGTCGATCCCGCGCCGCCGAAGGAGCTCGGCGATGCTCGGCGACAGGTCTTCATCGAGATACGCGTTCACCGGATGAAGCGGATCAGACCGGGATACTGCGCGGCAACGTCTCGGCGTATGTCGATGGAGCGCGCAGGCCACGGTCGGCGATGACGTGGCTCGCCACGTCGAGACACGCTTCGATTGCCATCTGAAGGGTCGTTCGACGATGCGCTGGGTCTTCCAGTCCGCTCGGTAACGTTCGACCGTGAGGTCGCGGTACTCGGAGACCTGGCTCACGTACGCCGCCAGCTCCGCCAGCTTCCGACGAAGCAGGTCGCGGTCAACCACCGGCGAAGCGGGCGTCCAGAACGCGCCGCTCGAAAATGCGGAAGTCCAGGAACTTCCGGAGGGCGAGCGACTCGAAGCGGTGTCGCAGGAACGCATCCTTGTCGGCGATCACCCGTCGGCTCTGCAGAATACGTCCCAGCAGGGCAGTCGGCGCCCCGTTCAGAATGATGAGGTCGATCTCGTCCGTGGCGAGATGCTTCGTCACCGCGGCGATCAGCGCCAGACGCGTCTGCACCGGGTCGACCACCTCGGCGAGATATACCGCCACGTCGATGTCGCTGAGGGGGCGCAGCTCGCCGCGTCCCGCCCCACCGAACAGATAGGCAAAACGGACCGCTGGGTGCTCCCCGAGGAGCGTGCCTAGGGTAGCCAGGCGGTGCTCGATGTCCCCTGGAAGTGGCGCTCCACGACGCATGGCGAAGATTATACGGGTGGCGGCCTCGGCAAGACCGCAGGGAACTGCTCGCATCGAGATCGGAAAACGGGGCCGGCCCCTGGCGTGACGGGTCGGGTGGCGCGGCCATCGACCGACACGGTCGATGGCCGCGCCACCCATCAGCCGATCAGCTGTGCCAGCGGAACTGCTGGGGCTTGCGGGCCGAGCCCTGGGAGATGCGGACGTTGACGAGGGCCGGGCCCTTGAAGGCCATCGCGTCCTGCAGGGCGGCCTTGAGATCCTTCGGGTCCTCGATGAACCAGCCCTTGCCGCCGAAGGCTTCCATCATCTTGTCGTAACGCGCGCCGTAGATCAACGCGTTCGGCTTGAGGTTCTGGAGCGGGTTCTCCGGCATCTCCTCGTGACCGGGGCCGATGCCGCCGTTGTTGAACACCACGATCTTGACCGGGAGCTGATAGCGGCAGACCGTCTCCATCTCCATGCCGGAGAAGCCGATGGCCGAGTCGCCCGAGATCGAGATGATCGGCTTGTCGGGATGCACCACCGCGGCGGCGATGAGGAAGCCCATGCCGATGCCCATCGTGCCGTAGCTGCCGGCGTCGAGCCGATGCCGCGGCTTCGAGTTGAACAACTGGGTGCGGCCGATGTCCATCGTGCTGGCGCCCTCGCCCATGATGATCGCGTCGTCCGGCGCCCAGGCGGCCACGTCCTTCAGCGCGCGGTAGTAGTTGGCCGGCGCCGAATCGTCGGCGAGCTGGGGCGCGATCTGCTTGGCATTCGCCGCCGCTTTTTCGGCGATCGACGCACGCCACGGCGTGTCCTTGGGATAGACCCACTCGCGCTTTTCGAGCGCCTGGTTGATCTGATTGACGATCGCCTTGCCGTCGCCGACCAGCGCGACCTCGGTCGGCGCGTTCTGGCCGATCGTCTCCGGCGCGATGTCGAGCTGGATGATGCGCACGTCCTTGTTGAAGCGCGGCGGCAGGCCGAAATGCATGATCCAGTTGAGCCGGGCGCCCATCAGGAAGACGACGTCGGCATTCTGGAGCGCGTGGCTGCGCGCGGCGCCGACCGACAGCGGATGGCTGTCGGGCACTACGCCCTTGCCCATCGGCGAGGCGAGGAACGGCAGCTGGGTGCGCTCGATGAACTTGCGCACCTCGTCCTCGGCGCGCGAGTAGGCCATGCCCTTGCCGATGATGACGAGCGGCCGCTCCGCCGACCGCAGCGCGTTCAACGCGCCTTCGACGTCCTCCGGCATGGCCTGGGTGCGTGGCGGGTCCGGGCAGCGCGCCGGCTCGGTCACCAGCGCCTCGTCGACCTTGCCGGTGATGATGTCGTCCGGCATGTCGAGATAGCTCGCGCCGGCCCGGCCGTAGATCGCATTTCTGACCGCCATCTCGACGTAGAACGGGATGCGGTGGACGTGCTCGATCGCGTGCGCGAACTTGCAGAAGGGCGAGGCGATCAGCACCTGGCGCTCTTCCTGGAACGCCCCCATGCCGTTGCGCCACGACTCCGAGGCGCCGCCGATGAGGACCATCGGCCAGCCGTTCTGCTGCGCGTTGGCGAGGCCGGCGAGGGCGTGGACGACGCCGGGGCCCGACACGACGATGCAGGCGCCGGGGCGCCCGGTCAGATAGCCGACGGCCTGAGCGGCATACGAGGCGGACTGCTCGTTGCGCATCCCGACGTAGGTGATCCCTTCCTTCTGCGCGGCCGTAGCAATCGGGCCCACCGGAAACCCGACGATCCCGAACATGAACTCAACGCCCTGCTTTTTGAGACTCCTCGCCACCAGTGTTGCGCCGTCGACTTCAGCCATGAGTACCCTCCTGTCGGAATGGCGGACGTTTACGGACCCTAAACGATCGGCCCAGCACCGTCAAGCGCCCCCGATCGCCGCGGCCTCCGACTGCTGCTTTGGGCGTCGGAGCTTTGGCGCGGCCGATCGCGGCAGGATTCGTCAAGAGATTGTCATTGCGGCCAGGAGCGGGCGCACGCACACTCCTCTCGATGCGGCGGATCTGGATCGTGGCGTTTCCTGAGGTACAGACGCTCGACGTCACCGGGCCGCTCGAGGTCTTCTCCATGGCCAACCGGCTCGGCGGCGCGCTGACGCCGGGGTACGACATCTCGGTGGTGGCCGCAAAGCCCGGGCCGGTGGCGACGTCCAGCGGGCTCGCCCTCGTGGCCCAGCGTGGCATCGCCCGCGCGACCGGCGCCGTCGATACGCTCGTCGTCGCTGGCGGCCTCGGCACCCGCGCGGCCGTGCGCGACCGGCGGCTCATCGCCTGGATCGCGCGCACGGCGCAACGCGCGCGGCGGGTGGCCTCCGTGTGCACGGGCGCGTTCCTGCTCGCCGAGGCCGGGCTCCTCGACGGCCGGCGGGCCACCACGCACTGGGCACTCTGCGCCGGGCTCCAGCGGCGATTCCCTGCCGTGCGCGTGGAGCGGGATCCCATCTTCGTCCGCGACGGCAACGTCTTCACGTCGGCCGGGATCACTGCGGGGATGGATCTGGCGCTGGAGCTGGTGGAGGAGGACTTCGGCCGCGAGCGGGCGCTGACGGTGGCGCGCTGGCTGGTCATGTTCGTGCGCCGGCCCGGCGGTCAGTCGCAGTTCAGCGTACAGCTCTCCGGGCAGCTCGCCGAGCGCGCGGGCCTGCGCGATTTGCAGAGCTGGATCACCGATCACCTCGACGACGACCTCTCCGTCCCCACGCTGGCCCGCCGCGCCCACATGAGCCCGCGGAACTTCGCGCGCGCGTTCCGGCGGGAGATCGGCATGACGCCGGCCGCCTACGTCGAGGCCCAGCGCGTGGAGACGGCGCGGCGGCTCCTGGAGAGCACGGGGCGCAGCGTGGCCGAGGTGGCCGAGGCGTGCGGCTTCTCGCGCGTGGAGACGATTCACCGGGCGTTCCGCCGTGTGCTGCGCGTCGCCCCCGGACAGTATCGACGACACTTCAAGGCTTCATAGGAGGATCACATGGACATCGCGATTCCGCTGTTCGACGGCATCACCGCGCTCGACGCCATCGGCCCCTACGAGGTGCTCTCGCGGCTGCCCGGCGCCCGCGTGCGCTTCGTGGCCATCGAGCCCGGGCCGAAGAAGACCGACAAGAACCTCACGCTCGTGGCCGACGAGCCGCTCTCCGCGGTGCCGCATCCGGAGATCATCATGGTGCCCGGCGGCTTCGGCACGCGCGCGCTCATGACTCCGAATCCCCTGCTGGACTGGATCCGCACCGCGCACGAGACGAGTCAGTGGACGACGTCCGTGTGCACGGGCTCGCTGCTCCTCGGCGCCGCGGGATTGCTGCACGGCCTCGAGGCGACCACGCACTGGACGGTCCTCGACGAGCTGCGCGCGCTGGGCGCCCGCCCGACGTCGCGGCGCGTGGTCGAGCAGGGCAAGATCGTGACCGCGGCCGGCGTGTCGTCGGGCATCGACATGGCGCTCCGCCTCGCCGCGC
>DATHGT010000077.1:0-6535 GCA_035317605.1 Candidatus Acidiferrum sp.
CGCGCCGGTGGCCGCGTTCCTGGCCTCCGAAGCGGCCAAGGACGTGACGGGCCAGGTGTTCGGCGTCCGCGGCAAGGAGATCATGCTCTTCGGCCACATGCGCCCGATCATGCGCATCCACCACGCCGAAGGCTGGACGCCGGAGCGCCTGGCCGAGATCTTCCCGGGCACGCTCCAGCACCACTGCGCTCCTCTGGATACGTCGGGTCAGTACTTCAACTACGATCCGCTCGTCTGACCCAGAGGGTCGCGACGAGCAGGAGCGCGGCCAGCGACAGCCCGGTGATCGCGAGGCCGGCGGTCTCGGCGAAGCCGCGCGCGTAGAGCAGATCGATCTCGCCTGTCCCCGGCCCTTGGACTTCGAGGTCGCCCATTGCTCCTCGACGTGTCGCGAGCGCCCGATCGCCGGCGGTGGCGCGCCAGAGCGGGTAGTAGGCGATGCGCGCCGAGCGCCAGGAATCACCCGTGGAATCGATCGAAATCCGGACATGGCCTGGCGCGATCTCGCGCGGGAGTGCGACCGCGGTTCGGCTGACGTGGATCACGAACGGCGGCGAATCGGGGGCGCGGGTGAACCGCGGGTTGTCGCGGAGCGCGCGCAGGCGCGGGACGTCCTCGTCGAGCGCGACGACCATGCTCACTCCCAGGCGGTCGGCGTATCGGTTGAAGGTGTCGTGATCGAGGTCGTCGAGGTCGCGTCCGAAGAGACGGCGGCCGTCGAGACGCTCGACCAGCTCCCGGATCGCGCCCGGCCCCGCGTTGCCGCGATAGACCAGGGCCGCCACCGGTGAGGGATGGGTGAAGGTGCCGTTGACGATGTCCCGGCCTGACGCGAGCGGGATCAGCGCGGTAACGTGGCTGTGCGGGCGCCACCATTCCGAGCCGTAGACGAGTGGCACGCCCGAGCGCACGAACAGGACACGACCGGGAGGCGCCGCGCGAAGCGTCGCCCACAGCGCATCGAGGCGGAAGCCGCGCTCGATCGTCGCGTATCGCTCCCAGCCCACGATCGGCGGCCAGAGCGTCAGCGTGCGCACGGGCAGCGAGAGCGCGATCGTGACGGCAACGGCGGCGAGCGCGACCGCTACGCGAACCCGCGCGCGGTCGCGGGCCAGCGTTCCGAGGAGCCGCCCCCCTGTGGCGCCGGCCGAGAGCACGAACGCGAGCCACGCTGAATCCGCGACGCGATCGGCCGGAAGCCAGCGGATGCCCAGCGGCTCGATGACGAAGCGGTCGACGAGGACGACCGCGGCCATCGTCCAAGCAAACGCCAGAAGCGTCGCTGATACGTCGGGCGGCTCGCTCCGACGGCGAAGCCGCCTCCAGAGAGCGAACACCGCGAGCGCGATCAGGACAATGGCGAGCGGGTGACCGAAGATCTCTCGCGCCGACAGCGAGCCCCACGCCAGTGCTCGGGTGTGCTCGAGGTGGGCGAGGAGCGGAACGGTCCAGAACGCGGTGAGCCCGCCGGCCAGCGCCAGCGCTGTCACCCCGGATACGAACGCGCTCGCGTGAGTCGACGCTCGACGGGGAGTACGGTCGCGATCGACGGCGTGTGAGCGCACACACCACGCCGCGACGAGCACGAGCACCACCGCGGCCGGCACGTGAGCGGGATGGGTCAGCGTGATGATGGCGACCAGCGGCGCGATCACCCATGGACAGCCGGAGCGGCCGGCGATCCACGCGTCGAGCGCCAGCGCGAGCAGCGGCAGCATCGCCCACGCGAGGCGTGCCGGCACCATCCCCCAGTGCACGCCGCCTTCGACGCCGCTGGCCACTCCCGCCGAGAGCGTCAGCGCCACGAAGGCGGCGGGCAACGCGAGCCAACCGTCGCGCAATACGCGGCGGAGCAGCAGCCAGACCGTGACGCCGGGCGCGAGATACGCGAGCCAGACGAACGCCTGATAGCTCGCCGCGATCGAGAGCAACCGCCCCGTCGCCACGTGAGCCAGCGCCACCGCGTACGGGAACCCCGGCGGATAGAACTGCAGCTCGGGATATCCGCCCCACCACCCCGGATTCCACGCCCACGGCGCCGGCCCGCGCGTCACGACGTGCCAGACGCGATAGAGCTGCCCGGGGTGATCGTCGAAGCCGATCAGCGAGAAGCCGAGGGCCCACGACGCGAACGCGACGCCGTAGGCCAGCAGGAGCACGAGCGGCCAGAGACTCCGAAGCGTCACGCGCGGATCATAAGTGAAGGAGCCGTCGGCCCGTCGAGAAGTCGCGGGTGGCCCCGGCGTTGACTTCACGGATCGTTGCGTGTTTAGTAGCCGCTGATGAGTGATGGTGATGTGATCGGCCACCTCAGGAGGACCAGATGCCCGTGATCGTTCGAATTCCCACCCCGCTGCGGTCGATCACCAAGGGAAGCGCCGAGGTGCCGGCCAAGGGCGAGACCGTCGACGACGTGATGCAGGATCTGGAGCGCCAGTTCCCCGGACTGCGCGAGCGGCTCGTGGACGAGAAGGGTGAGCTGCGCCGCTTCATCAACCTGTACGTCAACGAGGAAGACGTCCGGTTCCTCCAGGGCCGCACGACCGTGCTCAAGGACGGCGACACGGTCTCGATCGTCCCCGCGATCGCCGGAGGGCGCTGACGCCCATCCCGCTCACGTGACCGCTCGCGAGGCGGCGCTCGCGATCTGGCGGGCCGCGCTGGACGCCGCCGCCGTTGAACCCCTCGTTCGCTCCTCGCTCCGCCGGCACGGCGACACTCTCACGTGCGGACCGCTGACTCTCGATCTCCGCGACGTCGGCCGCGTACTCGTGCTGGGCTGCGGCAAGGCCGGCGCCGCGATGGCCCGCGCCGCCGAGTCCGTCCTCGGAGACCGTATCGGTCAGGGACTCGTGGTGGTCAAAGATGGATACACGCTTCCGACCCGCGTCGTGGAGCTGGCCGAGGCCGGACACCCCGTGCCCGACCGGCGCGGCCAGGCGGCGGCCCAGCGCATTCTCGCTCTGGCACGATCGGCCGGCCCGCGCGACCTCGTCATCTTCCTGATCTCGGGCGGGGGCTCGGCGCTGATGCCGGCCCCGGCGCCGCCGGTCACGCTCGAAGAAAAGGGGGACGTCACGCGACGGCTCCTCGGCGCCGGCGCCACGATCGGCGAGCTGAACGCCGTGCGCAAGCACCTGTCGCTGCTCAAGGGCGGCCAGCTCGCGCGCGCGGCCGCGCCGGCGCGCGTGCTCACGCTCCTGCTCTCCGACGTCATCGGCGATCCGCTCGACGTGATCGCCTCGGGTCCGACCGCGCCCGACCCGACCACGTTCGCCGACGCCCTCGATGTGCTCGGACGTCGCGGCGTTCTCGATCGGGTCGCGCCCGGTGTGATCGAGCGCCTGAACGCAGGAGCGCGCGGCAAGATTCCGGAGACGCCGAAGCCCGTTGAATCGTTGTTCACCAACGTCACCCACGTCGTCGTCGGCAACCACCGCCTCGTGGTCGACGCGGCCGCCGCGGCCGCCGCGCGCCTGGGCTACTCGCCGCGCATCGCGACGGCGGCGCTCGAGGGCGAAGCGCGGGACGCCGCGCGCGCGCTGGTGACTCAGGCGCGGTCGTTGCCGCCGCGCGCGTGTCTCATCGCGGGCGGCGAGACCACGGTCACGGTGAGAGGGCGGGGGCGCGGCGGGCGATGCCAGGAGTTCGCCCTCGCCGCGGCGCTGGCCCTCGAAGGGGACGACGGAGTGACCGTGCTCGCCGCGGGGACCGACGGCACCGACGGGCCGACCGACGCGGCCGGGGCCGTCGTCGACGCGACGACCGTCGAGCGGGGCCGCGCGGCCGGGCTCGATCCCGATCGCGCGCTGACCGACAACGACTCCCACACGTTTCTGAGCGCGACCGGCGACGTGATCGTCACCGGGCCGACGAATACCAACCTGCTCGATCTCTACCTCGCCCTCCGCCTGCCCAAGGAGTGAGCGAAGCGGTCTAAGTCATCGAAAATGACGCGCGACGCTCGGTGAGTCACAGGGTTATCCACCGGTCGGTCACAGATTCTGTGGAAAACTCATTTCCCACCCTCGTGATATTCTTCGTTCGATGTCCTCGCGCAATCTCGTCGGACTCCTTCCCACCGAGCTCGAAGACCTCGCGGTCGAACTGGGCGCGTCGCGTTATCGTGGACGCCAGCTCGCGACGTGGATCTACCGCAAGAACGTCGTCGATCTCGACGCGATGACGGATCTGTCGAAAGAATTCCGGGCCGCGCTCGCCGAGCACGCGTCGGTCGCGCTGCCCCACGTCGAGCGGGTGACACCGTCTCAGGACGGCAGCCGCAAGCTCGTGTTCCGCCTGGACGACGGCGCGCGGGTCAGCGCGGTCGTGATGCCCGACGACGATCGCATCACGCTCTGCCTCTCCACCCAGGTCGGCTGCGGCTTCGCCTGCGCGTTCTGCCTGACCGGGACGATGGGGCTCGAGCGCAATCTCACCGCCGGCGAGATCGTCGGCCAGCTCATGGTCGCGAACCGGCTGCTCGAGCGTGAAGGCCGGCGCGTCACGCACCTCGTGTTCATGGGCATGGGCGAGCCGCTGGCCAACTACGCGCCGCTGGTGACGTCGCTGCGCATCCTCACCGACGCCAAGCTCGGGATCGGCTATTCGCCGCGACGTATCACGGTCTCCACCGTCGGGCTGGTGAAGGGCATCGAGCGGCTCGGCCGCGAGGACCTGAAGGTCAACCTCGCGATCTCGCTCCACGCCGCCGACGACGAGACGCGCGCCACGCTCATGCCCGTCAACAAGTCGTGGAACCTCGAGGCGCTGATGGCGGCGGTGCGCGAGTATCCGCTGGCCCCGCGCCAGCGCGTGTTCTTCGAGTACGTGCTGCTCGACGGCGTCAACGATTCTCCGGAAGCGGCGGCGCGCCTGGCCCGGCTGCTGCGCTCCGTCCGCGCCAAGGTCAACCTGATCCCGTTCAACGACTGGGAGGGAGCCTCCTTCAGCCGCCCGCCGATCGCGCGCATCCTCGCGTTTCAGGCGGTGCTGCTCGACGCCGGCATCACCACCACGGTGCGCTGGAGCAAGGGGGAGGACATCGGAGCCGCCTGCGGGCAGCTCCGGGAGCCCATCGTCGCGTGAGCGCACGGGGAATCGCTTGACGGCGCCCACCGTCGCCTTCGCGACGCTCGGCTGTCGATTGAATCAGGTCGACACGCAGGAGCTTCAGGGCACGCTCGAGGCGAGGGGATACCGCACGGTACCGTCTGCCGAGGGCGCCGACGTGGTCATCGTCAACACCTGCACGGTCACCGCGCGCGCCGACTTCTCCGACCGTCAAGCAATCCGCCGGGTCGGCCGTCTCAATCCCCACGCGCGCATCGTGGTCACCGGGTGCTGGGCTCAGGTCAACCCCGACGCCGTCGCTGGCGTCTCGGGCGTCGATCTCGTGGTCGGCAACGGCGACAAGCCGCGGTTGCCGGACCTTCTCGAGCGGCTCCTGGCGCGCGAGCGACTCGATACTCCAGAGACTCACGTGGCCGGTCTGGCGACCGCGCGGGCGCTGCCGGCGATGCCGCTGGGACGCGCGACCGGCCGGTCGCGCGCGTTCCTCAAGCTCCAGGACGGGTGCCAGCATCGCTGCGCGTTCTGCGTGGTTCCGCTGGCGCGCGGGGTCAGCCGCAGCCGCGAGATCGCCGCCGTGCTCGATCAGGCGCGCGGGCTGGTCGACTCCGGGCATCCCGAGCTGGTGCTGACCGGCGTCGACCTCGGATACTACGGCGCCGACCTGGCTCCGCGCACGACGCTGGCCGCGCTGCTGCGCTCGCTGGCCGAGATCCCGGGCCTGCGCTGGATCCGCATGTCGTCGCTGCTGCCCGCGTATTTCACGCCCGACCTGCTCGACGTCGTGACGGGCTCGCCCCTCATCGCGCCTCATCTCCACGTCCCGCTCCAGAGCGGCAGCGACCCGACCCTGCGCCGGATGCGACGGCCGTACACGGTGGCGATGTACCGGCGCCTGGTCGAGCGGCTGGCGACGGCGATTCCCCGTCTCGGCCTCGGCGCCGACGTGATCGTCGGCTTCCCGGGCGAGAGCGACGCGGACTTCGAGCAGACGATGGCCGTGATCGACGGGCTGCCGCTGACGTACCTTCACGTGTTTCCGTATTCCGATCGCCCGGGTACCGAGGCGAGCGGCCTCGACGGTCACCTGGCCGCGAGCGTGATCACCGAGCGCGGCCGACGGCTCCGGGCGCTCGGCCGCGCCAAGAACCTCGCGTTCCGCCGCGGGCTCGTCGGCGGGACCGAGGACGTGCTCGTGCTCGAGACCCGCGATCGCGCGAGCGGACGGCTCGTCGGGCTCACCGGCAACTACGTCGAGGTGGCGTTCGCGGGCTCGGACGATCTCATGGGGAGGATGGCTCGCGTGCGAGTGACCGAGGCCACGCCGGCCGGGACGGTGGGAGTGCGCGAATGAGCGAGGCGGCGATCGGCGTGATCGGGGGCAGCGGCCTCTACGAGCTGCCGGGGATGACCGACGTGCGATGGAAGCGGCTGCGCACGCCGTTCGGCGATCCGTCGGACGAGT
>DATHGT010000078.1:0-11049 GCA_035317605.1 Candidatus Acidiferrum sp.
CCCTTGGCGATGACCTTCACCTCGCGGCTGCTCCCCTTGTCGACCACCGCGTAGACCTGTCCGGCCACCCGGCTGGACACGAAGAGCGTGCCCTTGTCGCCCCACACCATCACGCGGGCGTTGTTGATCCCCGACGCCCACAGCTCGGCCTTGAAGCCAGGCGGGAGCTTGATCTTGTTGATCGGGATCTCGCCCGGCGCTTTCGGGGCCGGCGGCTGCGCGACCGGCGACAGCGGCGAGTCCGCCATGGTGGGCGGCTGGCCCTGCTTCCACGTCGGCGCCGGGGCCGGCTGCGGTTGTCCCTGCGCGGCGACGTCGATGGCGCCGGCGATGAGGACGAGGGCGATCAGAATGAGTGGCGCACTGAAGCGGAGTCGCATAGTGAACCTCCGGCGGCACAGGATGAGTTGGCGAGACCCTAATCCCCGCCCACCACCTTGTCAACTCGTGTTGACACGTGATCGCGCGGTGATAGCATGCACGCGCTACGAGCCCACTTCTCCCCGCTCTTCTCGTGATCGTTCTCTCCGCGTGGCCCGCCGCGGCCGCGGACAGCGCACGTCCCACGCGCGACGCCGCCGAGATCGGCCCTCTCGAGATGCGAGCGGCTCCAGGCCAAGCCCCCGCGGGATATCGCCACACGCCGCCGCCGCGCTATCCCACCGTCGCGCGTGAGCGGGGGCTCGAGGGCGTGGTGCTGCTGAGCGTGCTCGTCCGCCCGGACGGGCGCGTGGAGGAGGCGCGGGTCGCGAGCTCGTCGGGGACGAGCGTGCTCGACGACGCCGCGCTGGCCGCGGTGCGCACGTGGGTCTTCGCGCCGGCCACGCGCGGCGGGCGTCCGGTCGAGAGCGTCGTCGAGGTGCCGGTCAAGTTCGCGCTCAAAGCTCCGTGATCGTCCCACTCCTGTTGCTGCTGGTGGTGCTCGGGTGGCCGGCCCTCGGCCGGGCCCAGACGCCGGAGTCTCCGGCGAGGCTCGAGCCCATCGTCGTCACGCCCTCGCGGCTCGAGCAGCAGGCGGGGGAGGCGCCGGCGAGCGTCACCGTGATCACCGCCGAGGACGTCCGGAGCGCGCCCTACGTCACCCTCGACGACCTGCTGCGCCAGGTGCCCTCGTTCAGTCTGTTTCGCCGGTCGTCCAGCCTGGTGGGACATCCGACCACGCAGGGCGTGTCGCTGCGCGGGGTGGGGCCGAGCGGCGCCAGCCGCGCGCTCGTCCTCGTGGATGGCATTCCCATCAACGATCCGTTCGGGGGCTGGGTGCCGTGGAGCCGCGTGCCCTTGCTGTCCGTCGAGCAGATCGAGGTCGTGCGGGGCGGCGGATCGGCGCTGTGGGGCAACGGTGCCCTGGGTGGCGTCATCAACGTGATCACCCGCCATCCCACCGAGCGCAGCGCGATCTTCGAATCGAGCTTCGGCAACCACGACACCAAGAACTTCGACCTGCTCCTTCGCGACACGCTCGGACCGTGGCGCCTCAGCCTCGAGGGCAACTACTTCGACACCGCGGGATACAAGATCGTGCTCCCCCAGCAGCGTGGCGCCATCGACACGCCGGCCGACTCGCGCCACGCGGTCTTCAACGGGCGGCTCGAGTTCGCGCCGTCGCGCGAGCTGACCCTGTTCCTCTCGGGCACGTTCTTCGACGAGGACCGCCACAACGGGACCCGGCTCCAGGTCAACGACATCCGGTCCGGCTCCATCGCGGGCGGGGGCACCCTGCGCACCTCGGACGGCAGCGAGTGGAAGGCCACGGTCTTCGCGCAGATGCAGAGCTTCCACAGCACGTTCTCGACGCAAGCCGTCGATCGCCAGTCCGAGACGCTCGCGCTCGACCAGCGATCGCCCTCGACGTCGGTCGGCACCGCGCTGTCGTGGAGCCGGCGCTTCGGCGATCACTTCGTGCTCGCGGGGGTGGACGCGCGCTGGGTCGGCGGCGAGACCGACGAGGGCGTGTTCAACAACAACGTCTTCCTGCGCAACCGGGTGGCCGGCGGCGATCAGGTCTTCGCCGGGCTCTACGCCCAGGACGTGTGGACGATCGCGCGCTGGCTCGAGCTGACCGGCGGCGTGCGCGGCGACTACTGGCGGAGCTACGACGGCTTCCGTCGCGACACCCCACCCCCCGCCGGCATCCCGCCGCACCAGTCGTTCGCGGACGTCGACTACGTGATTCCGAGCCCGCGCCTGGCCGCGCTCGTCCACGTGACGCCCACCACCGATCTCGAGGCGGCCGCGTACCAGGGCTTCCGGGTGCCGACCCTCAACGAGCAGTATCGCGTCTTCCGCGTGCGCAACGACGTCACGGTCGCCAACGCCGGCCTCAAGCCGGAGCGGATGACCGGCGGCGAGCTCGGTGTCCGCCAGCGCTTCTCGCCCGTCGAGGTGCGGGTGACCGGGTTCTGGAATGAAGTGACCGATCAGATCCTCAACGTCACGCTCGCGCGACCGCTGGCGGATTGCCCGGCCGGCACCACGTGTCGCCAGCGCCAGAACGTCGAGCTGACGCGCATCCGCGGCGTCGAGACCGAGATCGAGGTCCGCCCGCTCCCACGCTGGCGTGTGTTGCTGAGCCACATCTACAGCGACGCGCACGTGGTGGATGCGACCCGCCAGCCCGCGCTCCAGGGCAAGCGATTGGCCCAGGTGCCGGACCACGTGGTCACGCTGGGGATCCGCTGGGACAATCCCGCCTGGGTGAACGTCGCCGCCAACGTGCGCTACGTGGGCCGCCAGTTCGAGGACGATCTCAACACGCTGCCGCTCAATCCCTTCACGACCGTCGACCTTCATCTCTCGCGCCCGCTCGCGAAGTGGGCCGACGTCTTCCTGTCGTTCGAGAACCTCCTCAACGAAACCTACGCCGTCCAGCGCACGTCCGACGGCATCGTCACCGTCGGCACCCCGCGCCTCGTCCGCGGCGGCTTCCGCCTCACGTACTAGAACTCGAGGGGGGTCGCGGGCGAAGCCCGCGCTCGAGAGGACGACGAGAACACTGCGCCTATTGCTGACTGATCAGTCACGTCGACCAGCGACTGGTCAGCAGTGCACCGATCCGGTTCAGCTTGAACAGGGGCACACCGCCTCGGGGCGTTCAAACTCGATCAGATGGTCCGGGGATTCGCCGGTTGTGGACAACTCTTGCCTGGCCTGTGGATTGCCAGATACACGGCCGCGGTACCGAGATTGCCCTGGGGGGTGTTCCGATGACTCGTCGTGATTCGAGGATGGACGGTCGTGAAGCGTTCTTGAAGAAGCTCCGCCGCTACCCCGCCGATCGTGCGCTGGTGCGCCTCGGGGAGGGTCGCAAAGCGCGCGACTTCTGGGATCTCGTCCAGTACGTGCTGGCAAACCGCTGAAGCCCCCGTCGGAGGGGGCCGTCTGAGGCCCCCTCCGACGCGCTTCACGCGCCATTGGCGCGCTGTCCGCCCACCTCTCCCGCCATCCGCGCGAGTCGATACGGTCCATGAATCCGACTCCTATCGTGACGCGGGAACGCCCGCGGCCCTGGTCGGAAACAGCCCGAATCCATCTGCCTCGAGAAGGACGTCATGAGCCGGTGTCGAGTCGCCGCGTGGCTGATCCCGACGGCGCTGGTGGTGGTGCTGGTGGTGGTGCCGGCGGCCGCGCTGGCCGCTGATCCCATCGAATCGCTCGCCCTCTGCGCCCGCCGGCGGTCGGCGGCATGTTAGCCTGGCGAAGGACAAGCCCCATGCGAGAGGCGCCGCCGCCCGTCGACTACAAGAGCCTCGTTCGGGACGATCGCATTCACGCGTCGCTCTATACCGACCCCCGCATCTTCTCCGACGAGCTGGAGCGGATCTTCCACCGCGGCTGGGTCTTCGTGGGCCACGACAGCGAGATCCCGCGAGGGGGCGATTTCGTCACGCGTCACATCGGCGTCGAGCCCATCGTCCTCGTGCGCGGCAAGGACGGCGAGGTCGCGGTGCTCGTCAACCGGTGCCGGCACCGGGGCACCATGGTGTGCGCGGCCGAACGGGGCAGCGCCCGCACGTTCACCTGTCCCTATCATGGCTGGTCCTACGATCTCGACGGGACGTTGCTGGGCGTGCCGTACCCGGGTGGCTACGACGGATTCGACAAGAGCTCGCACGGGCTGGCCCGCGCGTCCCGCGTGTCGAGCTATCGGGGGTTCATCTTCGCCAGCCTGGCCGGGTCGGGACCATCGCTTGCCGAGCATCTCGGCCCCGCCACCCGGCTGATCGATCGCTCGTGCGATCTCTCGCCCCAGGGCGAGATCGAGCTGTCGGCGGGGTGGGTGAAGCACCGCTGCGCCGCAAACTGGAAGATGCTGCCCGAGAACGACAGCGACGGGTATCACCTCGGCTTCGTGCATCGCGCGATGTTCATGACGATCCGCTCGCAGTACCAGCGTGTGGTCGGCGACGAGCGGAGCATCCAGGCCGTGGTGCGCGACTGGGGCCACGGTCACATCGAGATCGACTGGTCGCCCGGCTATCAGGGCCCGTTCGAGTGGTTCGGCGGCGCCGCCGGCCCCGCGGTGGCCGAGTTCGTCGCCGCGCTGGAGCGGCGCGACGGTGTCGAGACGGCGCGCCGCCGGATCGTCGAAGGCCCGGCCCACGCGCTGATCTTCCCGAACCTGTTCCTGGGCGAGACCAACATCGCGATCGTGCAACCGCTTCGCGTGGATGCCTGCGTGCACTGGCACACGCCGATGTTTCTCAAGGGCGTGCCCGAGTTCAACGGCCGCCTGCTCCGCATGGCCGAGGCGGGAATGGGGCCGGCCTCGTTCCTGATGCCGGAGGACCTGACGGTGGCGGCGCGCAACCAGCTCGGGCTCGGCGCCCGCACGGTGGAGTGGCTGCTGCTCGCCCGCGGCCTGAATCGCGAGACCGTCGACGCCGAGGGCCACACGGTCTCCCACGTCACCGACGAAACCACCAATCGCGGGTTCTGGCGTCACTACCGCACGGTGATGACCGACGCCTGATCCCGCGGTGCGCGAGGACGTGATCGCCTTCCTCTACGCGGAAGCGCGGCTGGCCGACGAGGCCCGCTACGCCGAGTGGCTGGCCCTGTGGACGGACGACGCCGTCTACTGGGTCCCCGCGACGACCGATCCCGAAGCCGATCCGCAGCGACACCTCTCGCACATCTACGACAACCGGGCGCGCCTCGAGACACGCGTGAAGCTCCTGCAGACCGGCGCCCGGTACAGCCAGGAGCCCGCGTCGCGGATGCGACGGCTCATCTCCAACGTCGAGGTGCAGGAGAGCGGCCACGGCGAGGTCGTGGCCGGCTCGAACTTCATCCTGGCCGAGCAGTCGGTCCAGGCCGCTCACGAGCTGCACTGGTGGGCCGGACGCACGACCCACCGGCTGCGTCGCGTCGGCGGCGAGTGGCGGATGAGCGGCAAGACCGTGGTGCTCGTCAACGCCGCCGAGCCGCTGCCGAACCTGACGTTCTTGATCTAATGGAGCTCGCGGAATTGGTTGACGGTCTCACGTCGGGGGTCGGCTGGCCTGGGTCCTCGAAAAGAGGAGCTGCGCTCCTCTTTTCTGCGAAATCGGCGCTCGACCCCCGACGCGAGCCCGTCAACCAATTCCGCGAGGATCATTAGCCGACGCGGCGGAGCGCGGCGAGCACGTCGGGAACCGCGGGGTAGTCACCGATCGTTCGTGCGACGTGCCGCCAGGTCAGGCGGCCCTCGCCGTCCAGCAGCGCGACCCCCGAGAGCTGGTGGGGATCGCCGGTGACGCTGCCCTGGCGGGCGCCGCGGCGCCAGGCCCGCCAGTAGTTCAGGTACGTGGCGGGATCGACGAACGTGGTCCATCCGATCCGGCCAAGGCCGAGCGCGCGGTAGAGACGGCGGTCGGCGTCGACCAGACAGGGAAACGGCGTGCCGCCATCCATGAGGTGACGCGCTTGCTCCGCCGAGCCGGTGCCGACCGCGATCACGCGGGCGCCGAGCGCCTCGATCGCGGCGTGGGCCTCGCGCACCTGCGCGAGGTAGTCGAGGCAGGGGATTCAGCCGTAGTAGCGGACGCAGACGATCAGGAGCGGGCGACCGCGCAGCGACGAGAGACGAATCTCGTGGCCGTCGAACGTCTGCAGCCCCACATCGGGAAGGGGTTCACCGATTCTGACCGAAGGCTCGGTCATCGCCGGATCTCGCGACGGAGTCGACAGGCCGCGTGACGCTCGAGGAAGCGGCTGGTCGCGGGGGCGGCGTGAGGACTCTCGGCGAGTGCGAGGCGGAGGCGGGTCAAGTCGTCCGGCGTGTCGACGTCGAACCACGCGCCGAGACAGACCGTGCGGAGGCCGGCGACTCGCGCGCGTCGCAACGTGACCTCGAGGACCTCGCGCGTCGACCAGGGCACGTCGTCGAACAGCGTCGGGTGATCGGCCCGCACGCCGATCAGGTAGTAGCCGCCGTCTTCGGCCGGCCCCAGCACGACGTCCACGTCGGCCGCGGCAAGACGATCCACCGCCTGCTGGATCACCCTCGTCGGCAACGTCGGCGTGTCGGTGCCGATCGCCATCGCCGCGGGATGGCCCGCGGCGAGCAGGGTGGCCAGCGTCGAGCGCATGCGCGCGCCGAGGTCGGGACCTCGCTGAGCGATGAGCGCGAAATCGGGGGCCAGGCGCTCGAACCGCTCGCGCTCGGACGCGGGCGTGTACGCGATCAGGGGCCGCGCGCCGGTGAGCGCGCGGACCTGAGCGATCCGGTCGCGCAGGAAGCCGCGAGCGAGCGCGGCCGCCTCGCGGGGTGAGAGCGGCGGGCAGAGCCGCGTCTTCACGCCGCCCGCGTCAGGCGCCTTCGCCATGACGGCCACCGCGACCGTGGTGGCCGCGCTCACGCGTCGAGCACGAACACGCGCGGGTGGTGGATCAGGCGCTCGAGACGTCCGCCGAGCCAGCGCGTCGCGGTGAGCGTGAGGCCGCGCGAGGCGAAGAGCTGTTCCCACTCTTCGGCGCGGCGAAAGCCGAGCGGGACCGGCATCCGGCCGTCGTGGCGCAGGCGGTTGAAGCGGCCGTCGAGGAGGTCGAGCCAGAAACGGTCCAGCCGGTGGCGAACCACCGACTCGGTGACGATCAGCCGGGCGCGCGTCACCCGCAGCGCCTCGTCGAGCACGGTCTCGGGCTTCTCGCAGTGGTGCAGGGTGAGCAGGAGCAGGGTCGTCTCGAACGACCCGTCGCCGAACGGCAACCGCGTCCCGTCGTAGACGACGTAGGGGACCGTCACGCGCGCGAACGGGCCGACGTCGGCGCCGCACGTCGTGAAGCCGTGATCGGCCAGGGCCGCGGTGACCCAGCCCTCGCCGGCTCCGAGATCGAGCACACGCGGACCGACGACGAACGGCAGCACGTCGGCGGCTTCGCCGGCGGCGTACCGGCGCAGGAGCGCGTCGACGATCCTCAGGGGAGGCTCCGCGCCGATTCAGTCCGCCATCGCGTCGCCGCGCGCGGGCTCCACCGTGCCTCGGTGGTGAGGGCCAGGTCGATCAGCGCGTGCAGCGACGTTCGCGACAGCGTCGCCCGTCGCCAGAGCGCGGGCGGCAACGTGTGTCGCGCGTGGGTGTCGTCGAACGTGACGTGCCTTCCGAGGTAGGGGCGATAGCTCCGGAGCATGCGGGCCACGCGGCGCTCGAGCGGGCTCGGATCGTCCAGCGCGTCGACCAGCGTGAGCCCGCGCACGCCGAGCCGCTCGGTGATCGTCTCCAGCACCTCGGCCTGCGTCGGCGGATCGTGGGCGACGAGGTGAACCGTGTCGGATCCCCAGGAAGGCTCGGGCTCCGCGAGGTGGACCAGCGCCGCCGCGACGTAGTCGAGGGGGACGAAGTTGAAGCGCGCGCGGGCCGCGGCCTCGATCCGGAGCGTGAGCGGGCGACCGGCGGCCAGCGTGGCGAAGGTCGCGGTCAACCGCACGAAGTCGAACAAGAGGTTCGAGGGCGCGCCGCCGCCGGTGAGGGGCGCCGGGCCCACCACGATGCCGGGCCGCGCGATCCGCACCGCCACGCCCGCGCGGGCGCCGGCCGCGCGCAGGGCGGTTTCCGAGGCGAGCTTCACGCGCTCGTACACGTTGTGGAACGCCTGGCCGAGGTCGCCTTCGGATTCGCGGATCAGCCCCTGCCGCTGACCACACACATAGGCGGTCGAGACGTGGACCCAGCGGCGCAGGCGTCCCCCGGCCAGGCCCTCGAGCAGGCGGCGCGGGCCGCCGACGTGCCCCGCTTCGAACGGCTCGAGCCGTTCGGGAGCGAACGTGGTGTCGCCCGCGCAGTGGATCACGGTGTCGACCGACGTCTGCAGACTCCGCCAGTCGCGCGCGTGGAGACCGCAGTCGGCGACGGCGAGATCACCCTCGATCATCTTCACGCGCTCGTCGTCCGTCGTGGCCCCGACCGCCGCGGCGACTCGCGCCGCCGCCGGCACGCCGTCGCGTGCGCGCGCGAGCACGGTGATCGATCGCCCCGTCCGCAGCAGCTCGCGCGCGACCTCGCGCCCCACGAACCCCGTGACCCCGGTGACCAGAACGCGTCGGGTCATGCGTCGTTCGAGCGCCCGCTTCGCCAGGCCAATCCTTCCTGGCCGGGGAGTGACGCCTCCCTTCGAGCAGTCCAGCGAGCTCCGGGCGCGTGGCCGGCGGGGCCGCGCCAGCGCTCGGCGTAGCGCTCGGTGTCGAGACCGAGCGTGAATCGTCCGACGAGCCACCAGCAGAAGAAGAACGTGCGCCAGGGGCCGCGCGCCAGGAAGCGACGCCCGGAGGTGCGCAGGGGGACGCGGACGAGCACGCTGCGCCCTCGCCGCTTGAGCCGTCGGCTGAAGTCGACGTCTTCCAGCAATCGCAGCGCGCGATAGCCGCCGAGCGCGCGGAACGTCTCCGCGCGCACGAAGATGCCCTGGTCGCCGTACCAGTTGCCCGTGATCCGGTAGCGAGCGCGATTGATCCAGGTGATCGCGCGCAGGCTCCATGCCGGCTCGTCGAAGAGGTGCTCGAAGGCGCCGCCGAGGGCGCGCGGATCGTCGAGGGCCCGATCGATCAGCTCGAGCGCCCGCTCCGGCGGGAACGAATCGGCGTGCAGGAAGAACAGGATCTCGCCACGGGCGAGCCCGGCCCCCGCGTTCATCAGCTCGGCGCGAGTCGAACCGCCCGGCCGCACGACGCGGGCGCGGCCCGCGGCGACGCGCTCGGTGGCGTCGGGCTCGGGGGCGGCGGCCACGATGATCTCGGCGCGCTCGACGTCGGGGAGCGCGGCGAGCCAGTCGAGCGTGCGCGCGAGCGCGGCGGCGTCGTGGCGGACGGGGATCACGATCGAGAAGCGCGGCGTCACCACCGGCCCCGCGCCCGCTCCTTGGCCGGCAGCACTTCGAGGCACGTCGTCCACCATCCCGTGCGGACGGTCTCGACGAATTCTCCCGGCAAGCCTTCGGTCTCCATCTCGCGGGCCAGCGTCTCGTGATCGTACGCCACGGGCACGAACTCGACGTCGAGCCCGTCCCCGGTGGACGTGAGCACCGTGTACCAGACGTCGGTGCGGCCGTCGTTCTCGGGCCGCCCGATCACTCCCACGTTGACGGCGTGCCGGCCGTCACCGAGCGCGCGATGCCACTTGAGACCGCTGTGGGTGCACACGAGCACGTCGGCGCGCGCCTCGTCGAGCATGGCCGCGAGCATCCCGTCCGGCGTCGTCGATTCCCACAGGAATTCGCTCACCGCCCGCGGCGAGCCGTGGCAGAGCACCGCGGTCAACGGTCCCAGCCGCAGGCGCAGCGACGGCGGCAGCGCGCCGAGCCAGCGGCGGTGCTCCGTCGACGTGCGCGAGAGCGTGTACGCGTAGCTCAGCCGGGCGAAGTGGTTGTCGCGGGGATCCGTGTAGCCGCAGCCGCAGTCCGGCGCGCCGCCGGCCACCGCGGCGTCGTAGTTGCCCTGGATGGTCACGGCGCCGGACTGGCGCAGCAACGCGACCGCGCGGTCCGGATGCGGACCGAACCCCCCGACGTCGCCGAGGCAGTGTACGGCCTCGACGTCGCGGCCGCGCGCGTCGTCGAGCATGGCCGCGAGCGCGTGCGTGTTGCTGTACACGCCGCCGAAGAGGGCAACGCGCCGGTGCTCGCTCCCGCCGTTGGTGATCGCGGTCATCCGTTTCGACAGCTCGCCCCGGTCTCCACGCAGACCCGGCAGGCCTCGTGGGAGAGCGAGACGGCATCGCCCGCCGCGGTGAGACGCGCCTGAGGCAGGCCCGCGAGGATCGGGCAGGCGTAGATTCCGTCCGCGGTGACGGTCCGGGAGTCGGCGCACTGGAGCCCTCCGAGATCGATGCCCTCGAGCTCGGTCGCGTCCGGCGGCGTGTCGCCGCTCGCCGTGCGCCCGACTGGGAACAGCGGCAAGAGTTTGATCCGCGGCTTGGCGACACCCCGCTCGGCCAGGAGCCGGCGCAGTCTCCCGTAGAGATCGCGGCCCGACGTGCCGAGGTCGGTGGCGGTGAGGATCGCGGGCAGCCCGCGCCGATGCAGGCGCGCGATGGCGGCGAGCGCGCGGTCGAAGGCGCCGCGGCCGCGCACGCGGTCGTTGGCCTCGCGGTCGGGATCGTCGAGGCTCACCCGGATCTCGAGCGAATAGCGCGAGCGAGCGGCCAGCTCGGCCAGCCGGTCGGCGACGCGCTCGGTGACGAGCGTGCCGTTGGTCAGCACCGTCGTGGGCAGCCGGGCGAGCGCGTGGGCGAGCAGCTCGAGGATCTGCGGGTGCAGGAACGGCTCGCCGCCGGTGAAATACACCTCGCGCGCGCCCAGCCGCGCGGCCTCGTCGACGTGTCGCTCGACGTCGGCGACGGCCATCGGCGCCAGCCAGGGATCGACGGGGCCGCTGGCGTTGATGCAGTGCGTGCACTGGAGGTTGCACCACGTGCCCGTCACCTGGATCCACACGGCCGACAGTCGCCGCAGCGGGACGGTGGCGATCATTCGAGGGCGGGGCGGTGGAGCGACCAGTCCCAGGGACGGAACCCCACGCGCGGCGCGGCGCCGTTGGCCAGGGCCCGCCGCGCCGGTCCGTCGTCGAGATAGCGG
>DATHGT010000079.1:0-2283 GCA_035317605.1 Candidatus Acidiferrum sp.
GAGGGCGACATCCGCGACACCGCGCGGCTGGCCGCGGCCTTCGAGGGTGTGGACGTCGTCCTGCAGCTCGCGTGCATCTCGAACGACCCGAGCTTCGAGCTGGACGAGAAGCTGAGCACGACCATCAACTACGACTGCTTCGAGCCGATGGTCATGGCGGCCCGCGAGGCCGGGGTGGGACGCTTCGTGTATTGCTCGTCGAGCTCGGTCTACGGCGTGTCCGACGCGCCCGACGTCACCGAAGAGCATCCCCTGGTGCCGCTGACGCTCTACAACAAGTACAAGGGCCTGTGCGAGCCGTTGCTGTTCAAGCACCAGGCCCCGGGGTTCACGTGCGTCACCCTGCGTCCCGCGACCGTCTGCGGCTACAGCCCGCGCATGCGGCTCGATCTCTCCGTCAACATCCTGACCAATCTGGCGGTCAACAGGGGGCGCATCACCGTGTTCGGCGGATCGCAGCTCCGTCCCAACCTGCACATCGAGGACATGGCCGACGTCTACGAGCTGATGATCACGGCGCCGGCCGAGCGCATCGCCGGGCAGATCTTCAACGTCGGCCATCAGAACCTGAGCATCGCCCGCATCGCGGAGATCGTCCGCGACGTGGTCGAGGCGGAATTCCCGGAGCGGAAGCCGATCGGCATCGAGACCACGAGCAGCAACGATCCCCGCTCGTACCACATCAACTCCGACAAGATCCACCGCGTGCTGGGGTATCGTCCCCGGCGCGGCGTCGAGGACGCGGTGCGCGACCTCTGTCGGGCCTTCAAGGAGGGCAAGCTGCCCCGCAGCCTCGAAGACGATCGCTACTTCAACGTCCGGCGGATGAAGGCGGCCGAGGCCCGGTGACGACCACACCGGTCGCGGTCGTCACCGGGGGGGCCGGCTTCATCGGCAGTCACATGGTCGATCTCCTGCTCGCTCGCGGCTTCCGGGTTCGCGTCATCGACAATCTCGTGGGCGGCCAGGAGGAAAACCTCACCCATCACGGAAGCCACCCGGATCTCGCCGTCGAGCGCCGCGACATTCGCGATCTCGACGCGCGCTCGCCGATCTTTCACGCCGTGCGCTACGTGTTCCACTTCGCGGGGATCGGCGACGTCGTGCCCTCGATCGAGCGGCCGGCCGACTACATGAACACCAACGTGCAGGGGACGGTACGGGTTCTGGAATGCGCGAGGCACGCGGGTGTCGAGAAGGTCGTCTACGCGGCGTCGTCCTCCTGCTATGGCCTGGCCGCCGTGCCGACGCGCGAAGATCACGCGATCGATCCGCGCTATCCCTACGCGCTCTCCAAATACCTGGGGGAGACCGCGCTCCTGCACTGGGGGCGCGTCTATCGGCTGCCCGCCAACTCGCTGCGCATCTTCAACGCCTACGGGCCGCGCGTGCGGACGACCGGCGCCTACGGCGCGGTCTTCGGCGTCTTCTTCAAGCAGAAGCTCGCGGCCAAGCCGTTCACGGTGGTGGGCGACGGTACGCAGCGGCGGGACTTCGTCTACGCGACCGACGTGGCGGCGGCGTTCCTGGCGGCCGCGGAAACGCCGAAGACCGGCGAGATCTGGAACCTCGGAAGCGGGCAGCCTCAGGCCGTCAACCGGCTGGTCGAGCTGCTGGGCGGACCGGTCACCTACATTCCCGCGCGACCCGGCGAGCCCGACGTGACCTGGGCCGACATCGCCAGGATCACCCGCGACCTGGGCTGGCGCCCGCGGGTGACGTTCGACGAGGGCGTGGCCCGGATGATCGCCGACATCGAACGCTGGCGCGAGGCGCCGCTGTGGGAGCCGGAGTCGATCGCGCGCGCCACGCGCACGTGGTTCGAATACCTGGGAGCGGAGCCACGCGCATGATCTCCACCCTGAACCGGCAGTACCGGCACAAGGTCAAGACGGTCGAGGAGCTGTGCGCGATCATCGGTCCCCGGCCCCGCGGCAAGACCGTGGTGATGTGTCACGGCGTCTTCGACCTCGTGCATCCCGGCCACATCCGCCATCTCCTGTACGCCAAGAGCAAGGCCGACGTCCTGGTGGTGAGCATCACGGCGGACCCACACATCGGCAAGGGCCCGCACCGGCCGTTCGTGCCCCAGGACCTGCGCGTGCTCAACCTGGCCGCGCTCGACATGGTGGACTACGTCCTCATCGACGGGCAGCCGACCCCGCTCGACAACCTGACCCGCCTCCAGCCCGACTTCTACGCCAAGGGCTACGAGTACCAGGCGGGCGGCCTTCATCCCAAGACGCACCAGGAGCTGGAGATCATCCAGAGTTACGGCGGCGA
>DATHGT010000080.1:0-6963 GCA_035317605.1 Candidatus Acidiferrum sp.
CGAGGTGTCGATCGAGCGGATGCGGGCGTGGGCGTGCGGCGACCGCACCAGGTACATGTACGCCTGTCCCGGCAGGTTGACGTCCTCGACGAAGCGCCCCTCCCCGCGCAACAGGCGCGGGTCTTCGAATCGCGATACCGCTTGCCCGATCCCGAACTGCCCCATGGTGAGCGCCTCCGTGAAGTTAGATCACGAACACGAAGGCCGCGAGCTTGCCGCCGTCGGCGTCGCGGACCTTCAGCACGAGATCGCGATCGAAGATGCCGTCGCGCTGGTTCAGCGGCTCTCCGGGGAAGTAGAGTTGCGTGGTGAGCACCGGCTGGCCGGGCGCCTGCACGTTGACGTGGAAGTGTCGCGTGCGTCCCGGATAGATCCCGGGCACGACGCTCTCGAGACGATAGCGGCCGGCGTCGTCGGTGAACTGGTGGCCGCGCAGCCGGAAGCCCGCGTTGTCGTACTCACCGCGCGCGTCGGCCTGCCAGAAGTCGAGCAGCGCGCGCGGCACCGGCTTGCAGTCCCTTCCGAGCACCGTGCCCTCCACCACGATCCGCGTCCCCGGCATTCCCGGCTCCAGCAGTGACGCGCGCTGCGGAGACTGCGGCTTGAAGTACGGCCCCGGCGTCTGGGGATGCGTCACCCCGTGCTCGCCGCAGGCGGGCGTGGGCCGCGGCCCGCCGCTCTGCGCGCGCGCCTCTTCGACCATCGAGAGCACGAGCGCCGCGGACGCTCCCAGAAACTCGCGGCGGCCCAACGGATATGGCATCGGAGGTCCTCCCCTCCTGAATCCTACTCCCGGACGCACGCGCGCTCAGCGCGCGCGGAACCCCGAGATCTCGGCGAGGCGCTCGAGGCTCAGCAGACCTTCGTGCCGGACGTCGCGCATGATCCACGTCGGGTACCGGCGGACGCCGTGCTGGGAGCAGAGGTCGGGGCGCGGGTCGGCTCCGCGCGAGTCACACTCGACGTACGGAATCAGGGAAGCCGCGGACCCGAACCGGGCCTTTTGATCGACGCACACCGGTCACGTGAACGCGCCGTACATGATCATGCCCCGCGCCGTGAGGTGGCGCGCCAGCGCCTCGCGGTACGCGGGCTCGCTCGATTCGGGGTTGGCCGCGTAGATGCCCGCGCCCACCACGATGGCGCCGATCGCGGCGGCCCCGCCGAGCGCGACGAGCCGCGCCGGCCGCGCGAGAGGTCGCCGCCCGCCGAGCGCACGCCCTCGCCAGATCAGCACGGCGAGCAGGACGACGGCCACCGTGCCCGAGGCCAGGCAGTAGGCGCAGAACGCATGGATCACCGAGGCCGAGATCCACGTGAGGTACGCGGAGAAGCCCACGGCGCCCGCGGCGATCGCGAACGCCCACGGCCAGCGCGCCGCGGTCAGCCCGGCGACCGCGAGCCCGCCGATGGCGGCGTAGGCGAGCGCGCCCCAGAACGCGGTCGGCACGCCAAGCATCATCGCGTAACGGCTCGACTGCACGGCGTCGCAGCCGCCGCCGGCGGTGCAGAACGCCGCGCTGCCGCCCATGAGCTTGGTGACGGTGAGATAGCCCGCGACGATGAACCCGGCCGCCGCCACCGCGATCACGATCCAGTCGCGGGCCAGCGATGGCGCGGGCTGCTCGCGGCGGCGACCGCGCGGGGCGTGTCGGCTCACGACGGCGGCTCTTCCTCCACGATCATGGTCCGCCGGGTGGCCTGGGAGGTCGCCACGCCCTCGCGGAGCGCGTCGTACAGCGCGCGGGGCGCGGCCACGCCGCGAATGACGAGATGCGGCGTGGACTGGTCGGTCGAGGTCACGTTGACGTCGCCCACGCCGAGCAGCCGCCCGAGGGGGGACTGGCGCAGGCGCAGATCGCGGATACGGAAGAGCTGGAGGTTGTCGATATTGCGCGAGACGAGTCCGGTTTCGATCTCGAGCGACTCCTGGTAGAGCCGATACTCCGCGCCGAGACGCACGAGCCAGGAATACGCGATGCCGATGAGCAGCGGGATTGGTCCAGCGACCGCGATCACCAGCGGCGACAGGCCGGTGTCGAACGTCGCCCCCAGCCACCAGATCGCCACGCACACGAGGCCGAGCACGATGTACAACCCGGCAAAGCTCCGGAGCGACGGCCGGATACGCAGCAGCGGCTCGGCGGGCGGCATCCTACTTGATCTTCACGTCCTCGTAGGACGGGAAGGGCGAGTTGTGGATCCAGGTGATGGTGTGCTCGGTGACCTTGGGGCCGATGCCCATCAGCGCGCGGAAGTCCATGATCGGGGCGAACATCACCCGATCGACGGTCAGCTGCTGGATGCGGTGCAGCATCGCCTCGCGCTTCTTCACGTCGCGCTCGCGGGCCTGCTGCTGGAACATGTCGTCGATGTCGGGATAGCCGCCGTAGGCGTAGCTGCCCTTGGAGTAGATGAACTCCTGCACGCGACTGGCCGCGTTGCCCGAGTTGCCCACGCCGGTGATGAACAGCCCGCGCAGCTTCTTCTCGCGCCACGAGGCGTAAAAGGCCGCGCGCTCCATGATCTGCATCTTCGTGCGGATGCCCACCGCGTTCAGGTAGTTCACCACGGCCTCACCCATGGTGAAGAACGGCGGAATCGGCACCAGCGAGCCGGCGTCGAGCCCGTTCGGGTACCCCGCCTCGGCGAGCAGACGCTTGGCCAGCGTGGGATCGTAGGTCGGCGGCTCGACCTGAAGGGCGAAATCCATCACGCGCGGCACGATGACCCCGGTCGGCGGGCAGAAGCCCAGGCACGCCGCCTCGTTGATGGCCTTGCGATCCAGCGCATGGTTGACGGCCAGCCGCAGCCGCTTGTCGTGCCAGGGCGATTTCGGATCCCACTGCTCGGCGAACTCCAGCCAGTTGATCGAGGCATGCTTGGAGGCCACGAGCTGAAACCGCGGATTGCGCTTGATCTCTTCCGCCTCCGGTCCGTCATACGCGACGCCGAGATCGGCCTCGCCGGTCTTGAGCATGGCCAGTCGGGTCGCGCCGTCGGGCACGCTCTTCATGACCCAGCGCTTGACGAAGGGCGTGTGACGCCAGTAGCCCGGGTACGCGTCGAGCACCACCTCGACGCCGGGCGCGTGGCTGACGAACTTGTAGGGGCCGGCGCCGATCGGGTTCTTCCGATAGCCGTCCTCTCCGACCTGCTCGATGTACTTCTTCGGCACGACCAGGCCGGCCGCGGTGGCGGTGGTGCCGTAGAAGGTCATGAAGTCCGGCCACGGCTCCTTGAGGTGGAAGCGCACGGTGGCGGGATCGACGACCTCGCAGCGCAACACGCGCGCGCGGAACTCGCTGGCCCCGGCGCCCTTGTAACGGTCGTAGCTGAACTTCACGTCGTCGGCGGTGACCGGCTCGCCGTTGTGAAACTTCACGCCCCGGCGCAGCTTGAACTCGTAGACCTTGCCGTCGGGGCTTTCCGTCCACGACTCGGCCAGGCTCGGGGCCATCTTCTGTCCGGGCAGCGGGCGGACCAGCGCGTCGTGGAGCGCATAGAGAATGCCGAACGGCGTGATCTGGGGCGGCGCGGTCGACGGATCGAACCACGTGGGGGCGATGGTCACGTGCCACGCCATCACCACCTCGCCGGCGGGGGCTTGTTGACCGATCACCGGCGCGACGGCGCCGAGGACCAGCGTCGTGGCCAGCATCCACACGAGACGCACGTTCAAGGTCATCGATCGCAAGTCCGGCCGCCGCTCCGACAGAACGTCGGAGCGGCGGCCGGCCCCTCGATTACAGGTTGTAGAGGCGTGTGACGTTGTCGCAGGTGATCTTGCGACGGATACGGTCGGGGATGCCCGCGAGGTTCTTGTCGAGGGTCTTCAGCGAGTCCGGCCAGATGCAGTCCGGGTGCGGATAGTCCGCGCCCCAGATGATGTTGTCCTCGCCGATGAGCGGGATGATCGGCTCCAGATATTGATCCTGCTGGTACGTCACGTACCCCTGGCGGCGGAAGTAGTCGCTGGGGCGGAGCGTGAAGCCCAGCTCGCGCGCGCGGTCCTCGTACTCGGTGTCGAGGCGGTCGAACACGTAGGGCAGCCACGTCACGCCCGACTCGCCGAGCACGAAGTTGAAGTCGGGATACTTCTCGCAGGCCCCCGAGGCCAGGACCGAGACCAGGACTTCCATGGTGTCGAGCTGGAACAGCGACGAGCGCACCAGCCGCCACTGGGCCAGATACTCCTGCTCCATCTGGGCGTTGTCGGGCGCGCGCAGGGCCTTGAAGCCCGTCGAGTGGAACGAGATCGGGAACCGGCACTCGGCGGCGGCCTCCCACAGCGGGTACCAGCCGTGGGTGTAGAGCGGCGGGCTCATGCGCTTGAACGCGAGATCGCCGCCGCGCAGCCCCATCTTGGCGCAGCGCCGCACCTCGGCCGCGGCGGCCACGGGATCGGTGTTGGGCACGATGCCGAGCGGGAACACCCGGTTCGGATCGGAGCGCTTGGCGAAATCGGCGGCCCAGTCGTTGTAACGCGCGTCGCACCAGGCGCGCAGATCGGGGTTGTTGATCAGGTCGTTGATCATCAGGCAGCCGTAGATGATCTCGGCGTCGATGCCGTCCTTGTCGAGGTCGGCCAGCCGCAGCTCGGGCGTGGTCGGCCGCGGGCGCGCGCCCGGCCGGCTGTCCCACGAAAAGCCGACGGCCAGCATCTCGTCGAGGTGACGGAAGACGCCCGGCACGTACTTGCGGAACGCCGGACCGACCCCGTTCCACATGCCCTGGTCCTGCCCTTCGACGAACCAGTGCAGTCCGTCCTCCAGCTCCTCGACGCGCGGGACCAGGAGCCTCCACTTGCCGGGCGCCTGCGACGACCAGAGGTCGGTCGGCAGGTAGGTGAGGTCAATGTGGTTGTCGCCGGAGATCAGTCGCTGTTTCATGTGATTAGCCTCGACGCCGGAGTTTGGGGTCCCACGCGTCACGAAGAGTATCACCGAAGAGATTGAAGCCGAACACCGCCAGGCTGATGGCCAGCCCCGGGAAGATCGCCAGCCAGGGCGCCTGCTCCATGAACGCGCGCCCGGTGCTGCTCAGCATGAGCCCCCACGACGGGATGGGCGGCTGGGTGCCGAGCCCGAGGAAGCTCAGCGACGCTTCGATCAGGATCGCGTTGCCGAGCCAGATCGACCCGATCACGAGGATCGGCGCGGTGACGTTGGGCAGAATGTGGGTCAGCACGATCTTGAGCTGCCGGCACCCCAGCGCCTGAGCGGCTTCGACGTAGCGGTTCTGCTTGGCCGAGAGCACGGAGCCGCGGACGATGCGCGAGTTGCCGGGGATGATCACGATCGCGATGGCCAGCATCGCGTTGGTGGTGCTGGGCCTGAGCACGGAGACGATGGCCAGGGCCAGCACGAGGCCGGGGATGGACTGGATCGCGTCCATCACGCGCTGGAGGACGATGTCGAGCCGGCCTTCCCAGTAGCCGCAGGCCAGCCCGATGATCATGCCCGCGAACGTGCCGATGCCGACGGCGAGGATCCCGACCCACAGCGAGATGCGCGCGCCGTAGATGATCCGGCTCAGCACGTCGCGCCCGATGTCGTCGGTGCCGAACGGATGCGCCCGGCTCGGCGCGGCCAGGCGGATCTCCGGACGCGCTTCCAGCGGATCGTAGGGCGCCAGCACGTCGGCGAAGATCGCGGTCAGCACGAGCACCAGCAGCAGAAGGGCCGAGGCCATGCCCAGCGGCTTCTTGCGGATCGTGTTCCACAGCGCGCGAAGGCGGCTGACCTCGTCCGACGCGGCGACTTCGACGGGAAGGATCTCGGCGCTGATCGTGGACATCGGCTCAGTACCGGATGCGCGGGTCGAGCCACGCGTAGGTCATATCGACGATGAGGTTCAGCGAGACCAGCGTGGCCGCCACTAGCATGACGTTGGTCTGAACGACCGGATAGTCGCGGTAGAGGATCGCCTCCACGGTCAATCGCCCCATCCCCGGCAGCGCGAAGATCGTCTCCACGATCACGGTGCCGGCGAGCAGCGTTCCGAGCTGGCCGCCCACGATGGTGACGACCGGGATCAGCGCGTTCTTGAGCGCGTGCTTGTAGACGACGATCCGTCCCGCCAGGCCCTTGGCCCAGGCGGTACGCACGTAGTCCTCGCGGAGCACCTCGAGCACGGTCGATCGGGTCATGCGCATGGTGGCCGAGGACAGCCGGTAGCCGAGCACGGCCGCCGGCAGCATGAACTGCTGGAGGTTCTGCCACGGCGACTCCCAGAAGCTCGCGTAACCGATGGGCGGAATCCAGTGAAACCACATGGCGGCGAACGTGATCACCAGCGTGCCGAGCCAGAAGTCGGGCAGGCTGAGACCGGCCACCGCGACCACACGGCCCACGTAGTCCGGCGGGGTGTCCTGTCGCGTCGCCGAGAGCACGCCGATCGGGATCGCGATCAGGAGCCCGAGGATCATGGCCAGCGTGGCCAGCTCGAGCGTGACCGGGATCGACTTCTTCAGCGAGACCGCGATGGGCTCGTTGGTGAAGATCGAGTGGCCCGGGTTGAAGCTGATCATCTGCCAGAGCCAGATCCCGTACTGCTCGTAGTAGGGCTTGTCGAGGCCGAGGTCCTTGCGGATCTTGGCCAGCTCCTTCGTGTTCAGGTTGCCCGACTCGCCCATCAGCGCGATCAGCGCGTCGCCGGGCATCACGCGCATGAGCCCGAACACGATCACCGACGAGAGCAGGAGGACGGGGATGGCCAGGAACAGCCGGCGCAGGACGTACTTGTACATGTGATCAGAGGGGGCCTAGACGGCCCCCTCCGGGATCGACGCGGACTCCTGACCTACTTGTCGAGCCACAACCGGGCGATGGACGGGCAGCCGTATCCGTCGGTACGCCGGAGCGCGCCGGCGGCGGCGTTGCGGACGTGCGGCTGAAACACCAGGAAGCCGTTGTCGTACGGCATCCACATGCGCAGCACCTGGTCGTACTCGCGGTCGAC
>DATHGT010000081.1:0-48196 GCA_035317605.1 Candidatus Acidiferrum sp.
GCCCACAACCGGTCAACGAAGCGTGGGCGTCCCACGGTCGCCGCCACAGTCAGTCGGATCGTCGAGCGGCCCCCACCGCCGCCCGCCCCACCGCGCCGCCGACCAAACGGTCTACGACGGAGACGGGGAACGGCGGCGGGAGAGGAAGCGGAGGAAGTCGCGGCCTTCGCGCAATCGGCGGCGGCCCATCGCGGGGTCGCGGAGCATCTCGGCGCCGAGGGTGAGCATCTTGCGCGGGCGGAAGTAGAAGCGGCGGTAGAAGGTCTCGAGCGCGGCGAAGATCTCCTCGCGGGGCAGCTCGGGGTAGCCGAGCGCGCTGGCCTGCACGCCGTCGCCGTCCACGAGACCGTTGCCGTTCAGCCAACCACGTTCGAGCGCTTCCTGGTGCAGCGCGGTGCCCGGATACGGCGCGGCCAGCGACACCTGGATCGTGTCGGGGTCGATCTCGCGCGCAAACCGGATCGTGGCCGCGATGGTCTCGCGGGTCTCGCCCGGCAAGCCCACGATGAACGTGCCGTGGATCTTGATGCCCAGGGCCTTGGCGTTCCTGGTGAACTCGCGGGCCAGGTCGACGCGCACGCCCTTCTTGATGTGGTTGAGGATCCCCTGGTCGCCTGACTCGTAGCCGACCAGCAACAGGCGCAGGCCGTTGTCCTTGAGGACCTTGAGCGTCGCGTACGGGACGTTCGCCTTGGCGTTGCACGACCACGTCACGCCGAGCGTGCCGAGCCCGCGCGCGATGGCCTCGGCGCGGGGCAGATCGTCGGTGAACGTGTCGTCGTCGAAGAAGTACTCGCGCACCTGCGGGAAGTAGCGCTGGGCCAGCGCGATCTCGGCGACCACGTGCTCGACGCTGCGGGTGCGATAGCGGTGGCCGCCCACGGTCTGCGGCCAGAGACAGAACGTGCACTTCGAGCGGCAGCCCCGCCCGGTGTACAGCGACACGTACGGATGCAGGAGATAGCCGATGAAGTACTGCTCGACGACCAGGTCTCGGCGGTAGACGTCGACCACGAACGGCAGCCGGTCCATGTCCTCGAGGACCGGGCGCTCCAGCGTGCGTCGCACGTGACCGTTGGTCCGGTACGAGAGTCCCGCCACGCTGGCGAGATCGCGGCCGCGGGCCACCTCCTCGATCGTGAAGTCGAACTCGTTGCCGGTGACGAAGTCGATGGCCGGCGACGCCTGGAGCGCGGCCTCGCGCTGGACCGCCACGTGCGCCCCCACGAACCCCACGCGCAGCGCGGGATTGGCCGCCTTCAGCGCCTCGGCCACCCGCACGTCGTGGGGGAACGACGGCGTGCTCGTGTGCAGCACCGCGAGGTCGTAGTCGCGGGCCAGCGGGACGACATCCGCGAGCCCGAGCCCCGCCGGCGGCGCGTCCACCAGCCGGCTGCCCGGCACCAGCGCCGCGGGCTGGGCCAGCCACGTCGGATACCAGAACGACCGCACCTCGCGCCGCGCCTGATACCTCGCCCCCGCCCCCCCGTCGAATCCCTCGAACGAGGGCGGATGCAGGAACAACGTCCGCAGATAGTCGGCCATCAGGTACGTGACACCAACGCAACACCCACGGCGATGAGTCCGATGCCCGCCCAGCGCGCCGGGGTCACGACCTCACCCAGAATCCACTGGGCGAGCAGCGCGACCACGACGTAGTCGAGCGCGGTCAGCGGCAGGAGCTGGCTCACCTCGGCGCGCGAGAGCAGGGCCAGGTACATGAAGAAGAACATCGCCTGCAGCGCGATCCCCACGAGCACCCACTGGTTCGACAGGGCGCGGGCCACCATGCCGCCGAGCCGGCTCGACGGCGCCTCGGTGAGGTCGCCCCCCGGCTTCATGCCTTTCGAGAGCATCACGTGGCCGGCCCCGCCGAGCACGACCGCCACCACCACCAGCAGGAGCGTCTTGAGCATGTCAGCGGACCTTTCGCTCGCGTGGATTCATCGCGGTGAGCCGTCCGTTCTCCAGCGCGTAGACGGCGTGCGCGCCCGGAACCGCATCCGGGCGGTGCGTGACCACGACCACGGCCCCGCCAGCCTCCGCGCGGTCCCGGAGCGCACGCAGGATGAGCGCGGCGTTGTCGTCGTCGAGGTTGCCGGTCGGCTCGTCGGCGAGCAGGAGCGGCGGATCGTTGAGGATGGCCCGGCAGAAGGCCACGCGCTGCTGCTCGCCCCCCGAAAGCTCCCGCGGATAGTGAGCGCGACGCGCGAGCACGCCGAACTGCTCGAGCAGGGCCTGGGCCCGGCGCCGGCTCTCCGCCTTGGCCGCGCCGACGTACTTGCCGGCCAGCAGCACGTTGTCGAGCGCGGTGAGCGAAGGCAGGAGCAGGAACGACTGGAACACGAATCCCACCGAGCGTCCCCGATACCGGCTCTTCTCCGAGCGGGACAGGGCGCTCACGCACACGTCGCCGTACCAGACCGCCCCCCCGTCGGCGTCCTCCAGCAGTCCCAGCACGTTGAGCAGCGTGCTCTTGCCGGAGCCCGAAGTCCCCGCCACCACGGCGAGCGCGCCCGCCTCCACGCGAAGATCGACGCCGCTCAGCACGGGGACCGGCGCCGATGGCCCTCGATAGATCTTCACCAGTCCCTCCCCGCGGAGCATCGCGCTAGTGCGGCCACGGGAGGGCTCGGGCCGGCGTCGCCACTACGCGCCCCGCCGGATCGCCTCGGCGGGCGAGAGCCGCACCACGCGGAACGTCGCGTAGGCGGCGGAGGCCGTGCCCAGCAACACCGAGAAGACGAGGCCGCCGCCGAGCAGCCGGGGCGAGAAGAAGAAGAGCTGCTGGCCGGTGCGGGCGGCCCAGGCATCGATGCCAAGCCCAAGGGCCATGGCGAGCGCGATGCCGCCGAGCCCGCCGGAGAGCGTGACCCCGAGCGCCTCGCCCAGCACCTCGCGGCCGAGCTGGACGTCGGTCGCCCCCAGCGCGCGCTTGACCCCGAAGTCGCGGATGCGCTCGAACACCGCGGCGGCGACGGTGTTGGCCAGCGAGAGTCCGCCGATCACGAGCCCGAGCGTGCCGATGGCCACCGTGAGGGTGGCGAAGAACGCGGTCGACGACTTGAGGAGGGCGGACAGCTCGCTCGGGAGCTGGACGTTGACGGCGGCCACGCGGTCGCGGATGCGCCGCGCGACCACGTCCGGGTCCTCGCCCTCGCGCCAGCCGACGGCGGCCCCGGTGTTGAGGTCGGCCGCGGTCAGCGCCGCGGCGCCGGAGGCGAGCAGCGTGCGCAGCATCGCGTCCTTGGCCACCCACTGCTCGCGCGCGTCGGCGATGGACACGATCACGAAGCGGTCGGGGGCGGTGAGCATGCGCTCCAGCACGCCGACGATCTCGTATCGTTGTCCTTCCAGCTCGAGCGCGCCGCCGACCTCGAGACCGTGGGAGGCCGCGAACGAGGCGCCCACCACGGCCACCCGCCGGTCGCCCTCGCGCAGGAAGCGCCCGCGCTGGACCGGCAGCGTCCGGAACGCGCGGTTCGGCGACGGCACCGAGAGGTCCATGCCGAGGACCAGCTCCTGGGTCAGGGTCATGAACTGCGACGTCGAGGGATTGAGGGGCAGCATCACTTGAGCCTGGACGCCGTCCACGCCGGGGACGGCGGCGACCGCGCGCAGCGTGGCCGAGGGCAGGAGTCCCCCGGCGGTGAAGCCGGCCCCCATGCCCATCCCCTTCCCCGCCACCGAGATCTGACCGAGGACGAAACGATCGCCGCCCTCGATGAATCGGACGATGCGCTCGCTCATCGCGCCCAGCGCGATCAGCCCGGCCACCCCGACCCCGATGCCCACGATCGTGAAGAGATACCCGCGCAGACTCGCCAGCGCTCCTACCATTCGAGTCTGGACGCGACGGGACGGCCGGCGCGGCGGCGGGACCAGACGTTGATCCGCGCGAACAGGAACAGGAGGCGGAGGGCCAGGCGCGAGCGCAGGGACATCTTCTGGAAGAACCCGCCGGCCAGCATGGTGAGGACGGCGTCGGTGATCACGTTGCGCCGGCTGGGACGCAGGAACAGCTCGAGGAACGCGGGCTCGTAGTACTTGTGGATCATCCGGAAGAAGGGCTGCAGCCCCTTCCACACCGCGCGCTCGTAGTTCCGGAAGCGCGCGGCCTCGAAGCGGCCGTCGCGGAACGCGCGCACGATCGCCTCCGACGCCAGCTCGCCCGAGCGCATCGCGATGAACACGCCGCCCGAGAAGATCGGATCGACGAAGGCGACGGTGTCGCCCACGCAGAGGAAGCGGTCGCCCACCACCGGCCGGTTGACGTAGGAGAAGTTGGCCACGGGATGGATCGGGGTGACGCGCTCGGCCTTGGCGAGCCCCTCGGCCACGATCCGACACCGAGCGACCATCTCCTCGAACAGCGCGTCCAGCGAGCCCTCGCGCCCCTTCACGGTGCGGGCGTGCATCACGCAGCCGACGCTGGTCACGTCGCCCGCGAACGGGATCCACCAGAACCACCCCTCGTCGAAGATGTAGATCCGGATGTTGCCCTCTTCGCGCCCGGGGAAGCGCACGGCGCCGCGATAGTGGGCGAACAGCGCGACCTTGCCGAGGTTGGCAATCCGCTCGCGCCGGCCCGTTCGGGAGGCGACGAAGCTGTCGCGGCCGCTGGCGTCCACGAGGAAGCGGGCGCGCGCGGTGTCGACGCCGCCGTTGCGCGTGGTGAGCGTCACCCCGTCGGCGTCGAACGCGACGTCCTCGACCGCCACCGGCTGGTGGACCTCCACGCCCTGCCGGCGCGCGTGGTCGAGGAGCAGGCTGTCGAACTCGCCCCGCGGCACCTCGTAGGCGTACGGCGGCCAGGGCTTGCCCTCGAGGAAATAGAAGCTCGCCTCGGTCCCCGACTCCTGATCGTGAAAGTTCGCGCCGTACTTGATGAGGAAGCCGTGGTTCTCGATCAGCTCCCGCGCCCCCAGCCGATCCAGCAACGGCAGCATGGCCGGCAGCATGGACTCGCCGACGCGCAGGCGCGGAAACGTCTCGCGCTCGAAGAGACCGACGCGGAGGCCGGCGCGCGCGAGGAACGTGGCGGTGGCCGACCCCCCCGGCCCGCCGCCGATGACGGCAACGTCGTAGATGGGCGAACTCATGATGGAACTCCTGGAGTCGTCGCGAACGACGACGCCCCGGCCCCGCGTCGGCCGCGCACGACGTCGGTATCCCGCAATTCAACGGCGTGATCGGGGGGTTTGGGGGGGCCCGCGGCTAGGCCCCCCAAATCGGTCAATCGGTCCTGGGAAAACCAGCGCGTGACCACGGGCGTGACGAAGTCCGGCCGCGTGGCGAGGCGCGAGGCGATGGCCCCGACGACGGCCTGACCGATCGCGAGGCCGAGCAACAGCGGCGACAGCGCGGTGCCGGAGGCGGCGGCGGCCGCGCGTCGACGCCGGGGATGCCGCCACCATTCGGCGAAGCCCGTCCCCCGCACGGAGACCAGCGTCTCCCTCGTCTCCACGAGCCAGCGCCCGATGCCCCTTCCCGTGAGGTACGCGCCGATCCGCACGCCGTCCACGAGCGGACGAAACCGGCTGCGCTGGGCCGTACGCGGCGAGGTGCGGACGGGGACCTCGCAGACCATCACGCCCCGGCGCGCCGCCGCGATGAGGACTTCGGTCTCGAACACGAACCCGCCGTGGCGGGTCGGCAGATCGCGCACGAGCGGGAGCGGATAGAGCCGGAAGCCCGACTGCGTGTCTTCCACGTGCAGTCCGGTCACCCAGTTCACGAAGAAGCCGGCCACGCGCACCGCGTTCAGCCGGCCCCGCCCGAACCCGCCGCTCTCCCCGAGGCGCCCGCCGATCACCAGGGCTCCGGGCAGGGCGGCGGCCGCGGCACGGAGACGCGGGATGTCGGCGGGATCGTGCTGACCATCGCCGTCGAGGGTGACGACCGCCGTCGCGCCGCGCGCCGCGGCCACCGCCAGGCCCGTGCGGATCGCCTGCCCCTTGCCCTGCCGGCGCGGATGCCGGATGACCTCGGCGCCGGCGGCCCGCGCGAGGGCGGCGGTGGCGTCGATCGAGCCGTCGTCGACGACGATGACCGGCGCGTGGGCGAGCGCTCCCGTGACGACTCCAGCGATCGTTGCCGCCTCGTTGAACGCGGGAACGAGGATGAGAGTTATCACCGCGCGACACCGTCGGGGGCGGGGCCGACCACGAGCGCGACGTGCGTGCCGCCGCGGGCGATGCCGTGGACCAGGCCCGGCCCCGGCGCCACGTCGACGGGTGGATCGATCAGTCGCCCCGATCCCGCGGACCACGCGGCCGCGGCGACCCGCAGCGCGCCGAGCCCGGCGTGCTGGCCGAAGCGCCGCGCCAGCGACGCGACGGTGATCTCGGACCCGAGCGCCCGGACGAGCAGCGCGCGCTCCCAGGCGTCGCGCGGCCCGTCGCCGCTCGAAGAACTATAGGCCCAGGTAATGGCCTGCCCCGCCAGGCCGGCCTCGGCGAGGGCGGCGGCGATCGCCCGCGACTCCGCGCGGTGGCCCACCCCGTTGGGCCGCGCCGGCAGCCCCCGCCACGCCGCGCCCAGGATCTCGCCGCACGGCGACGCGCCGCGGGCCCGCGCGTGATCGAGCGACTCCAGCACCAGGACGGTCGCGCCCTCGCCGCGCATCTCCGCGTCCCCCAGCTCGGCCAGCGTCGCGTCCACGGTGGGATTGCGGACGTCCACTCCACCGGCCAGCGCGACGTCCAGACGGCCGGAGGCGATCGTGTGGGCCGCGCGCGCCACCGCCAGCTCGCCGCCGACCGTGCGGACGTTGAGGGTGAGGGCCGGTCCGTGGGCCGCGCAGGCGATGGTCGCCGCCGACGCCATCGTGTTCATCACGGTGTTGGGAAAGGCCAGGGCCGAGACGCCGGAGGGCCCACCGCGCAGGAATCCCTCCGCGAACTCGATGGCCGAGTGCAGATCGCCGTGTTCGGTGCCGAGGACGAACCCGGCCGCGCCCGCGTCGTCGAGTCCGGCGTCGGCCAGCGACAACCGCGTTGCTGCGACGGTGAACCGGCTCACCCGCGAGGCGCGGCGCGCGTCGACGCCGTCCATGAGCGCGGCCAGCAGCGTGTCGTCGACGGCGTGATCGGACGGCGGGCTCGGGACCTGGGCGAGCCACCGGGTGAGCGTCTGGCCGCCGCCCACGAGGCCGGCCGCGACCACGCCCACGCCCGTGACCACGACGCGCTTCAGCATGCGCGGAACAACAGCGTCACGTTCTGCCCGCCGAACCCGAACGAGTTCGACATCGCCGCCGGCAGCGACGCCGCGCGAGCGACGCCGGGGACGCAGTCGAAGGGCACGTCGGGATCGGGCGAGGTCAGGTGCACGGTCGGCGGCACCACGGCGTGGGTCATGGCCAACACGGTGGCCAGCGCCTCGAGGCTGCCCGCCGCGGCCATCGTGTGGCCGATCATCGACTTGGTCGAGCTGACGAGCACGCCGCCCTCGCCGAAGACGGCGCGCAGCGCGCGGGCCTCGATGCGGTCGTTCTGCGCGGTGCCGGTGCCGTGGGCGTTGACGTAGGCGACGTCCGCGGGGGCCGCGCCCGCGGAGGCCAGCGCCTCGCGCATCGCACCGATCATGCCGTGCCCCTCGGGGTGCGGCGAGGTGACGTGGAACGCGTCCGTGGTCATGGCGTGGCCGGCCAGCTCGGCGTAGAGGGTCGCGCCCCGCGCGCGCGCGGATTCCGCGTCTTCGAGCACCAGGAACGCCGCGCCCTCACCGAGCGACATGCCGCGGCGCTCGCGGTCGAAGGGCCGGCAGGGCTCGGGATCGAGGAGTCTCAGCGCGTTGAAGCCCATGTAGCAGATCCGGGTGAGCGCGTCGGCGCCGCCGGCCAGGGCCCGCGGGACGACGCCGTCCGCGATCAGGTCGGCGGCCATGGCGATCGACGCGGCTCCCGAGCTGCACGCGGCGACCACGGTCTCGCGCGGCCCTTCGAGGCCCAGGCGCCAGCTCAGCACGTCCGCGTGCGATGTCGGCAGCGTGGCGCGGGCCGCGTCGGGACGCTCACGTCCCGCGCCGGGGCGCTCACGCCCCGCGTCGGGGTGCTCGCGCGCTCCCCGCCATCGCTTCCAGTACCACGCTTCCACCTCGAGCATGCCGCCGCCGACCGCGCCGACCATCAGCGCGGCGTCGCGCCGCTCGGCCGCGGACAGCCGCGCGTCGTCGAGCGCTTCGCTCGCGGCGGTCAGCGCGAGCCGATCGGCGCGGGCCCGGCGGGCGGATCCCCCGACCGCCCCCGGGACCTCGGCCGCGATGCGGGAGCGAAACCCCTCGGTCTCGATCAGCGTGATGGGACGGATCGCGCACGCGCCGGCCGTGATCCCCTGCCAGAACGCCTTGACTCCCGTTCCGAAGGGACTGACGGCGCCGAGCCCGGTGACGACGACCGTCCGACCCCGACGACCGGTCACCGCTGGGTCGCCCTCTCGGCGATGAAGCGGCAGAGGGTCGCCACCGAGGCGAAGTGCTCGGCCAGGTCCTGCGATTCGTCCATCACGATCCCGAAGCGCTCCTCGATCGCGATGCCCAGCTCGATGAAGTCGAGCGAGTCGAGACCGATCGAGCCGTCGACGCCCTTGGGCAGCGGGGTGTCGAAGGTCACCTCGGCCGCGCGCGCCGGGTCGAACTTGAGACGGCTGACCAGCAGCGCGGCGAGCTCGTCCTTCACTTCCTTCGGTTCCATCAGACCTGGGCTCCCATCGTCGAGGATGCGGGATGCGGCAAGGCCCACTCGAGCCCGAGCCGGCGGCCTCGCCACTCTCCGGTGACGTTCAAACGATCATCGCCCGTTTCGAGCCCGAGCGCCAACGCGATTAACGGCTCGCAGGCCAGAGTCTCCCCCGCCCGCCGCCGCGCGTGGCGAGCCAGCGCCGACGACTCGGCGGCGTCCGACACCCGCAGGCGACCGGTCCCCGGTCCGAGCAGCGCGCAGGCCGCCGCCTCGACGAGCGGACGATCGAGGAGCCACCGCGTGCGCGCGTGCAAGTCCTCGCACTCCTGAAACGTCTCGACGGCCAGCACGAGCGCCCGCTCGCATTCGCCACGCGCGACCAGCTGGCCGGCGTGGGCCAGGGCCTCGATGGTCGCGGTGGCGCCGCCCACGAAGATCACGTACGGACCGGTCAACTGGAACTCGATCGCGACCTCCGCGGGAACGGCGCTCGTGGCGGTGTATGGGAAATGCAGCGTGCCTGCCGTCGGCGCCGCTTCCACGAACGCGCGATTAGACGACCCGTAGGCCGCGGCCGTCGCGTACACGAGCGCGGTCGCCCCGCCGGCGATCTCCCGCGCCTCGCGTCCGGACTTCGCGAGCAGGGCCTGGACGGCGGCGACACCGAGCAGACACTCGCGGGTGGCCCTGCGGAAGCGCTCGCCTCCGAGCGGCGGACGCTCGATCGTGAGCGTCGACCGTCCCGCGGACGCCGCCGTCGCGTCATCCGGCAGCGCGTCCAGTCGCTCGCCCCATCCGGTGACGACGCCCACGGCTTCGAGGTCGACACCCGGCATCACGCCTTGCCCTCCAGCACGAGCGCGGCGTTGCAGCCTCCAAAGCCCAGCGACGTGCTCAAGCTCACGCGCGGCCGCGCGCGGCGCGCGGTCAGCGGCACGTAGTCGAGGTCGCACGCGGGATCGGCCTCTTCGTAGCCGAGGGTGGGCGGCACGATCCCATCGCGCGAGGCGAGCAGGCACATGATCGCTTCCAGCGTCGCCGCCGCCCCCATGGTGTGACCGAGGCCGCCCTTGATGGAGTTGAGGGGGATCTCCCGCGCGCGGGCGCCGAGCGCTTCCTTGATCGCCGCGGTCTCGATGCGATCGTTGAGCGTGGTGCCGGTGCCGTGAGCGCTGACGAAGTCCACGTCGCGCGGGCCGACCCCGGCCTGGGCGAGCGCGCCGTGGATCGCGGAGGTCAGTCCCCGGCCGTCGGGATGCGGCGCCGCGATGTGAGCCGCGTCGCTGGTGCTGGCGTGCCCGAGCAACCGGCCCAGCCGCGGACCGCTGACGTCCCGGTCGCGCGCCATCAGGACGAGGGCGGCGCCCTCGCCGAGCAGGAGCCCGGCGCGGCGCCGGTCGAACGGCCGCACGCGCTCGCGCGTGAGCGACCGCAGCGCGTCGAAGCCGCGCATCACGAAGCGGCACAGGCCGTCGAATCCGCCGGCGATGACGACGTCCGCGCGATCGGTGCGCAGCCACTCGGCGCCGATGCCGAGCGCGGTGGCCCCCGAGGCGCACGCCGTCGACACCGTCAGCTCGGGGCCACGCGCGCCGAGGCGACGGGCCAGCGCGTGGCCGGGACTGTCGTAGAGCGCTCCGGCCACGGCGCGCGCCCGGCCGTCCTTGTCGTCGAGCGCCTGCTCGAGCTGTTCGACTCCGCCCAGCGCCGTGCCCACCACGACACCGATCCGGGCCGGCTCCGCGTCGAGGGCCGAGCGGCCGAGCAGGTCCCGCGCGGCGGCCAGCAGGAGCTGCGTCGCCCGACAGGCCGGCCGCTTCCCGCCGGGCGCCTGCGGGATCTCCTTGATCTCACCCGCGCGCCCCACGCGAAGGTCGTCCACGCGGAAGCGCTCGATCGTCGAGATCCCGTCCCGGCCCTCGACGAGTCCGGACCAGAACGCGTCGAGGTCCGCCCCGATCGGTGTGACCACGCCGGCGGCCACGATCGTGACCGGATCCACCGCCATCACGCGCGTCGGGCGTGCATCACGCCCCTCGGGTGGCGCCGAGCGCGGCGGCGTAGAACGTGGGCAAGTCGTTCCGGATGCTCGCGATGTCGGGAAGCACGCGCACGTCCCCGAAGCCCGCCGCCTCCAGCGCGCTCGTCCACTGCCCGATCGTGAGGAACCCGCCGTTGGGACGGTAGTCGGGATGAAGCCGCGGCGCGCGGAACGTCGCCATCAGGTTGAAGACGAATTCCGGGTAGAGCGTCTGGCCGGGGAACGGGCGCACGCATTCGGAGATGATGAGCTGACCGCCCGGCGCGAGCGCCTGGCGCACCTCGGCCAGCGTGAAGGCCAGGTCGTGGGCGACGTGGAGCGTGTTGACCGCGTAGACGATCGACACGCTGGCTCCGGCGATTCCCTGCTCCGCGAACGAGCGGTTCATGTCGAGGGCCTCGAACGTGAGGCCGGCCAAACCTGGAAAGCGTTCCTCCACGTTGCGCTGGCCGCGCCGCAGGAACGCGGGGACCAGCTCGGTGAACCGATAGCGCGACACGTCACCCATGCGCCCGACCGTGGCCAGCCGCTCCAGCAGCGCCGTCGTGCCACTGGCGCAGCCTCCGCCGATTTCCAGGATCACCCCGACCTTGAGCGGCATCCACGCTTCGACGGCCACCGCCCCCACCCGATTGTTCACCGCGTAGAGGACATTGCCGTTGGAGAAATACGCGACCCAGAGGGGCAGCCGGGTCGGCGCGAGCAGGATGTCCTCTCCCGAGCGCTTGCCCCCGAGAAACGCCGGATAGTCCCGCGCGGCCGTCTCCGCGATCACGTACGACGGCAGGCACGCCGGGTCGTGACGCTGCTGCTCGGCGCGCACGACGGCGGGATCGAGGGCGGGCAGGTCGCGCGCGGCCCGGAAGCGCGGTCCGTCGGCGGCCTCCTCACGGGCGAGCACGCCTCGGGACACGAGGTGGCGCACGATCGAGTCGACGGCCGCCCTCGCGGGGGCGGGATCGAAGCCGCTCCGCTCCACGATCTCGTCCACGGTGCTCCATTCCGACGCGGTCTCGGCGAGTCCGGTCTCCGCGCAGACCTGCAGGGTCAGCCGGTGGACGAACTCGTCGAAGAGCAGATGCGAGCCCATGACGTCCGGGTTGAAGACGGCGACCAGCGGAGGCGGCAGATGGCGCGCGATGCGGGCGGAGAGCGCCTCGCGCGCCCCCGCGCTCATCCCGAGGATCTCGTCGAGCGCGCTCACCGATCGAGTGGACCCCACACGTCGAAGAAGTTGAACCACTGGGTCGGATGCTCGCGCACGACGTCCTCCAGGGCGCCGACCCAGGCGCCGGCCGCGGCCTCCTCGTCCCCGCGGTCGACGACGATCGGCTTGGCCACGTGCACGCGATAGCGGTGGGCGCCGTCGAGCACGCAGAACGCGGGCACCACGGGGACGCGCGCGGCGCGCGCGAGCACGAACGGCCCCAGCGGAAACGGCGCCGGGCGTCCGAAGAACGGCACCATCAGATCGCCGCGCGTCCCCAGGGCTCGATCGCCCTGGACGGCCACCACCTCGCCACGGCGCAGCGCGGCCAGCAGCTCGATCCCGATCGCCGGCTGCCGGCGGGCCACGAAGCGCACGCCGTCACCGTCGCGCCGCACCCATCGGCCGAGGTCGGGATCGTCGTCGGGCGCCACGACCACGTGCGTGCGTCGCGCCGAGCGGCCCGCGAGCAGCCGGCCGGCCAGCTCCCAGTTGCCGACGTGGGCGGTGATCGAAATGATGCCGCCCGACAGCCCGTCGAGCTGCTCGGCGCCGCTCACGGAGTCGACGTGGTCCAGCAGCCGCTCGACCGGCCCACGGTTCGTCGACACCAGATCGCTGAAGCACATGGCGAAATTGCCGAAGACTTCGGCGCTGAGCCGGGCCAGGCGCGCCCCCGAGGCGCCGGTGATGATCTGGAGCGCCCGGCGCACGGCGGCGTGCTCCGTCGGCGCGAAGCGCGGGGCCAGCCGGCCGAGTCCGCGCGCGACGGCCAGACGCGCGCGCCGCGGCACGACGCTCGTCGCTTCGGCGATCCGATAGAGGAGGGCCCGGTTGTAGGAATGGAAGTGCCAGCGAGGAGACGGCAGCGCGGTTCCCGTTAGTCCGGACATCCCGGTCCCAGTATAGTCCCGGCGTATGTCTCACCCGAGGCGCGCGCTGGTGACGGGTGGCAGTCGAGGCCTGGGTCTCGCGGTGGCGCGCGCCCTCGCTCGAGACGGTCTCGACGTGACCGCGACGTACGCTCACGACGCCGAGGCCGCCCGCCGCGCGGAGGAAGCGACGAGGGCGGACGGGCTCCCGATCGCGCTGACTCGATGCGACGCGGCCGCGCCGGCCGACGTGGCCGCGCTCTTCGCGCGGATCGAATCGGTGGACGTGGTCGTGCACGCCGCCGGGTTCACGCGCGACCGACTCGTGCCCTCGATGTCGGACCGCGACTTCGACGAGGTGCTGGCCGTCCACCTGCGTGGCGGGTTCCTGGTCTCGCGTCACGCGCTGCCGGCGATGCTCGAGCGGCGCTGGGGACGGATCGTCTACGTGGTGTCCCCGACCGCGCTGCTCGGGCGGCGGGGCCAGGCCAACTACGCCGCCGCCAAGGCCGGGCTGCTCGGACTCTGCCGCGCGCTGGCGCGGGAGGTCGGCGAGGCCGGCGTCACCGTCAACTGCGTGTCGGCGGGGTTCCTGGACACCGCGCTCACCGCGGGGCTCGCCTCCGACGTCCGCGCCGAGCTGATCGCCGCGATTCCCCTCGGCCGCTCCGGCCGCCCGGACGAAGTCGCCTCGGCCATCGCCTTCCTCTGCTCCGACGCCGCCAGCTACGTAACGGGCCAGGTGATCGCGGTCGACGGCGGCCTCAGTTAGTGGAGCTCGGGAAACGGGTGGCCGTTCTACGTTGGGGGTCAGCTGGCCCGGGTCCTCGTAGAGAGGAGCTTCGCTCCTCTCTTCTGCGGAATGGGCGCTCGACCCCCAACGTAGAACGGCCACCCGTTTCCCAAGGATCATCTAGTTACGCGGCAACGACCACTGCGCCGAGAATTATTTAGTTACGCGGCGGTGGGGCGCTCGCCGGTGTATTCGCTCAGCAACCCGCCGAGGACGCGGTGGCGAACCTTCCCGAAGCCGCTGCGCCGCAGCGAGTCGACGATGAGGTCCGGCGGCACGCAGGTGGCGATCGTGTCCCAGTAGTAGCGGGCCAGCCGGCCGACGTCGCGATTGCGGGTGGTGAGCGCGATCAGCAAGGGCATCGCCCGCGTGATGTAGAGCCGGGTCAGCCAGCGCTGGGCCGGAGACGTCGGGCGCGAGATCTCCAGCACCAGGATCTGCCCGCCAGGCTTGAGCACGCGCAGACATTCTCGAAACGCCACGTCGAGGTCGGCCGCGTGGCGGAGCGCGTAGCCGATCGTCAGCACGTCGAAGCTCGCCCCCGCGAACGGCAGCTGCTCGATCTGTCCCTGGACGAGCGGGCCGGCGACCCGCTGGCGCGCCTGGCGCAGCATGCCCGCGCTGGGATCGAGCCCGACGACCGCGCGCGGGTCGCCGAGGATCCGCGCGGCGGCGCGCGCGACGAGCCCGGTCCCGGTCGCCACGTCGAGCAGCGTCATGCCCGGGCGCAGCCCCAGATATTCGAGCGCCCGGCGGCGGTACCACAGCCCCGAGCCCAGAGACATCACCCCGCAGAACCGGTCGTAGCAGCCCGCGGTGGCGTCGAAGAGCGTGATGACGAACGATCGGCGGTCCGCGTCGCGGCGGTAGTAGTCGGTCAGCACCGGGTGCGGTGGTCGCGCACTCACAGTAGCGGTGAATGATACATCCGGAAGACGCGGATCGCCTGGGGCCGTGTCGCGTACACGCGGGTCGCCCAGAACGTGCCGCGCCCGGCGTCGAAGGTGATCACGCCGGGACGCGCCGGCTCGTTCGGGTCCCAGATGGCCAGGTCCACGCCGGCTCCGTGCCGGCGCGCCGCGAACGCCACCACCGTGTGATTCAGCTCGAGGATCGGCTGGTTGGTGACGAGGAGCTGGACGAGCCGGCCCGCCCCCAGCTCGCGCTCGATCTCGTCGAACACGCCGGCCTGGTGGCCCCGGGGGATCGGGAACAGCGTCCGCCAGATGGTCCAGTGCATCAGCGTCCAGAAGCGTCCGCCCATCCCCTCCTTGACGGCCGACTCCTGGGCCCGGGAAAACTCGCGCAGGCCCGCGTACCCCGGGATCACCACGCGCTCGTCGATGGTCAGGGCCGGCTGCCAGGGCGCGCGCGCGACGACTTGGCGCACCCGCGCGACGTAGCCGGTGCGATCGAGGGCGGGCGCCCGGGGATCGAACCGCGCGAACTGGAAGAACTGGCGCAGCCCGCGCGCGACCACGAAGCAGTAGTTGGCGTAGAGGTCGTCGCGGTCTTCGGCGAACGCGCGGATCTCGTTGGGGAACGCGAACGTGTCACGGTCGAACGCGAAGTCGCTCACCGCGAGGTCGCCGCCGCCGAGGGGACGCGCCACCGGCGGCGTCGACGCGCACCCGGCGGCGACGAGCGCGACGGCCAGGAACAGCGCGCGCCGAGAGATCGCTCGTCGTCGTCGAAGCCAGCGGCTCACGGCGCCCAAGCTTACGGCCGTGGCGGCGGGCGTCAAGATCTCCCCGTGCTATCCTCGGCCGTCACGAACCCCTATCCCCTCTTCTACGATGCCGTCCTGAGCCGCTTGCCCGAAGAGCGCGCGATCGCGCTCGGCCAGGCGATGCTGCGCGCGCTCCCGCTCGACCGGCTCCCTCTCTTCCGCGTGGAGGACGAGCGCCTGCGCACCTCGCTCGGCGGCGTGCGGCTGGCCAACCCGCTGGTGTTCGCCGCGCAGTACTACGACGTGCGGATCCTCGCGCGTCTGATGGGCCTCGGCTTCGGCGCGGTCACCGCCAAGACGATCACGCGCGAGCCGCGTCCGGGCCATCCACAGCCGAACCTCGCGCGCGTGCGCACGGCGGCGGGACGAGGGCTCGTCAACTGCAACGGGTTTCAGAACCCGGGCGTGGAGGGGTTCCGCCGGCGGATCGCCACCCTGCCCCATCGGGTGCCGCTGATCGTGAGCGTGGCCGGCGAGTCGGCGGAGGACTACCTCGCGCTCACCGAGGCGCTGGCGCCGTTCGGCGACCTCGTGGAGTTCAACGTCTCCTCGCCCAACACCAAGCTCGTGTACGCGTGGAGCACGCGGCCCGCCGAGCTGACGTCGCTCCTGAAGGCGGCGGGCGCGGCCTCGCCCAAGCCGCTGATCGTGAAGCTGTCGCCGGATTTCGCCGACGTCAACGAGGCCGAGATCATTCCCGCCGCGCTCGAGGGCGGCGTCCGCATCGTGAACTATGGCAATACACGGCGGATCGAGGACCGGCGGCTGTCGCAAGGCACGGGCGGTCTCTCCGGACCGGAGATCTTTCCCGCCACCCTCGCCAACGTGCGTCGCACGCGCGCCCGCTTCGGCGACGCGCTCGAGATCATCGCGACCGGCGGCGTGGATTCGGCGGACAAGGCGGTCGCGCTCCTGCGCGAGGGCGCGACCGCGATCGGATGTTTCACGGGCTTCATCACGCGCGGCCCGCTGTTGGCGCGGCGAATTCTCGAGGGCGTCCTCGCCGCGGGCGCGCGTCGAGGCGCGGATCACGCGTGACCCCGTCGTTCATTGTCATGACCGGCCGGAAACAATGCACAGGCTTTTCCACATGTCCACCGTTGTCCACAACCTCGGAAATCGCACGGCGTGACGGCCTCTCGCAGGCAGGTGCCCGAAAAGTGACGGTCTGGTCGTCCACCGAGACGCCCATGCGCAAAAAGTTGCCCAGTGAGCGGCGTCGGCTCGCGAGACGACGACGGCACGCGCTGTTGGCGCGGCGAAACGAAGTCTTGACGTGCACTCGTCGCGCTCGTATTTTCTGCGGCACCGTGTCGCGACGGAGCGCCGCAGTTGACTGATCGCGCACGTTGAGGGGACGACGACCGATGGACGCCAGAAAGCCACTCGCGAAGGTCGAAGGTCGGAGACGGATGCGATTGAGCGGCGTGACCGTGGCCTGGCGGGGGACGCCGAATCTCGACGACTGGGTGGCCTACATCGTCAACGGCACGCGCTCGAAGAAGCTGATCCTGGCCGATCACGCCTCAGAACGAAAGGTCAAGACCCTCATCTCTCGCTGCCAGACCCTCCCCCGCAAGGAGATCGAAAAGCTCGCCAAGAGCTAGCGCCCTCACAGGATGCCCTGCTTGGCGAAGCTGAGGAAGCGTCCCCGGCCGATGATGACGTGGTCGTGGATGCGCAGGTCGAGCATCCGGGCGCAGTCGGCGAGCTGACGGGTCAGGCGCACGTCCTCCCGGCTGGGCGTGGGATCGCCGCTGGGATGGTTGTGGAGCAGGATCACCGACGCGGCCGACTCCAGGATGGCCGGCTTGAAGACCTCGCGGGGGTGCACGAGGCTCGCCGACAGCGTGCCCTCCGACACGATACGGTCGCGCAGCAGCCCGTTCTGGGCGTCGAGCAGCGCGATGCGGAAGACTTCACGCTTGAGGTCCTCCATGAGCGGGCCGAAGGCCGCGTAGACTTCCTCGGGCCCGGAGAGGATCACCCGCTGGCCCGGCGTGCGCGCGCGCAGCCGGCGCGTCATCTCGAAGGCGGCGACCAGGCGCGCGGCTTTGACCGGCCCGATCCCCTTCACCCCGGCCAGCTCGGTGACCTCGCGCGACGACAGCTCGGCCAGCGAGCCGTACGTGGCGAGCACCTCCCGCGCCACCTCGATCGCGTTGCGGCCGCGCGTGCCCGAGCCGAGCTGAAGGGCCAGCAGCTCCGCGTCGGCCAGCGCGGCGGGCCCGCTCGCGTACAACCGCTCCCTCGGCCGATCGTCCTCTGGCCACTGCCCCATCGCTCCTCTCTACGCCGCCACGCGTCGCTCCGTCAATGTCACGGATCCGATACGCCTCGTCCTCTCCGCGTGGTGATGGTCCGGGGCTCGTCGCCGACGCCCGCGATGGCGACGTGGATCGCGCGGTCGGGGAGCAGCGAGGCGATCCGGTCGGCCCACTCGATCACGGTGACGCCGTCGCCGTCGATCAGCTCGAGGAGGCCGACCTCGATCATCTCGGCGGGGCCGGCGACGCGGTAGGCGTCGACGTGGTGGATGGGCACGTCGCCCCGGTACTCGTTGACGAGGACGAAGGTCGGGCTGGTCGCCCACGTCCGCGCGCCCAGTCCGCGGGCCAGTCCCTGGACGAAGCAGGTCTTGCCGGCCCCGAGGTCGCCGGTGAGGGCGACCACGTCGCCGGGGCCGAGCGTGCCGGCCAACCGCTCGCCGGCGGCGAACGTCTCGTCAGCACTTTGGGTGTTGATCGTCTCCGGGGGCACGGGCTCAGGCCCGCAGGGCGGCGAAGGCGTCGGGGAGCGACTCGATCACGTCGGACGCGATCAGCGACTCCTCGCCCAGCCGGGCCGCCGCGAGGTCGCCGGCCGACCCGTGCAGGTAGACGCCGGCCACCAGCGCGTCGGAGGCGTCCATCCCGCGCGCGAGGAACGCCCCCACGATACCGGTCAGCACGTCGCCGGTGCCGCCGCTGGCCATGCCGGGGTTGCCGGTGGGATTGAGGAACACCCGGCCGTCGGCGGCGGCCACCACGGTGGTCGCGCCCTTCAGCGCCACGTGCACGCCGTACTCGGTGGCGAGGCCGCGCGCCGCGCCCACCCGATCGCGCTGGACGTCGGCCACCGACGCGCCCAGCAGGCGCGCCATCTCCGCGGGATGCGGGGTCAAGCAGCGCGGGGCGGGCGCCCCGCGCAACAGCTCGAGACGGCCGGCGATCGCGGTGAGGGCGTCGGCGTCGAGCACGAGCGGACGGTCGAGGTCGCGCGCGAGCTGACGGGCCAGCTCCTGCGTCTCGGCGTCGAGCCCGAGGCCCGGCCCCAGCGCCACCGCGTCGCGCGTCCGCGCCAGCTCGAGCACGCGCTCGCGCGCGGCGAGCGCCACGGTGCCGGCCGCGGTCTCGGGGAGCGGCTCGGTCATCGACTCGACCACGAGCCCGGCCACCACCGGCTGCTGGCTGGCCGCGGTGGCGGTGGCCACGAGACCGCCGCCCGCCCGCATGGCCGCGCGGGCGGCCAGGGCCGCCGCCCCCGTCTTGCCCAGGGAGCCGCCGACGATCAGCAGATAACCATAGGTCCCCTTGTGGGTCTCGCGGGGCCGGGGGGGAAAGTGGGCGGCCACGTCGGCGCGCTCGATCGTCCACGCGCGGATGCCGCGCCCGACCTCGGCCTCCGGGATGCCGATGGGGACGACGGTCACCCGCCCCGCGAAGTCGAGCCCCGGCGCTTGCACGAGCCCGTACTTGAGGCCGGCGAACGTCAGGGTGGCGGTCGCGCGAACGGCCGGGCCGGAGGGAGGACCGCCGTCGGCGGGAAGACCCGAGGGAATGTCGAGCGCGACCACGGGGCGGCCGCTGGCGTTGATGCTCTCGATCAGCACCGCCGTGAGCCCGGTGGGAGCGCCGCGCGTTCCGGTGCCGAGCAAGGCGTCGACGACCACGCGCGCGTCGGCCAGGTGCGGCGCGGCCTGGGCCGCGTCCTCGACCACGATCGGTGACACCCCGGCGCGGCCCAGGGCCGCGAGCTTGGCGGCGGCGTCGCCCGTGACGTCCTCGACGCGCGCCGCCAGCAGCACGAGCGGACGCAGCCCGCGCCGCCGGAGCCAGCGCGCGACCACGAAGCCGTCGCCGCCGTTGCCGCCCTTGCCGCAGACGATCGCCACGCGCGCGCCCCGTCGCGGCGCCCCGAGGGCCGGCAGCAGCTCGACGAGCGCGGCCGCCGCGCCGCGTCCGGCGTTCTCCATGAGGGTGGCGCTGGCGATGCCGAGGTCGGCGACCGCCCGGCGGTCCAGCTCGCGCATCTCCGCGGCGGTGAAGACGGGACGCACGGCTAGCGCCGCGCGGGCAGCGGCAGCGCGATCGCCTCCCGCAGGAAGTCCGCGAGGATCAGCGTGTACAGCTCGCGCGCCTCCTGCCGGGCCGCGCGCGGCAGCTCGATGTGCAAGGCCCGCTCGGGCAGGCGCAGGATGCCCGCGCGCTTGGCGCCGGACGCGGTGTAGAACACGGGATCGGCCGGCTCCACCCTCGCCGGGAGGCGCAGCGCGGGAGGCCGCACACGCAGATGGGCGTCGCGCACCAGCTCGAACAGGGTCCGCAGCTTCTGAGCTTGCTCGGCGTCGACGCCCACGGTGGCGATCTCGACGCGGTCCGCGGCCTCGGCGCGGCTGTTGCCGTGGATCTCGACGTAGAACGCGAGCGGCCCCTGCGCGACCTCGCGGACGCGGCGCTCGTACGCCTCGTAGACGGCGCGCGCGCCCTCGCTCTCGACGTCCTCGCTCGCCGGATGCCCCGCGACCCCTTCCATCGGGCGGTTGACGTGGTAGCGCCGGCCGCGATGCTCGCTCACGCTGAAGTCGGTGGCGACGACGAGCCCGAACCCGGTGAGCCGCGCGATCTCCGCGGCCATCGTCCCCGTTCCGAGATCCGACGTCCCGTGCGGCGCCGCCACCACCATCCCCGCCCGGCCCGCCCGCGCCGTCATCTCCCCCGGCCTCCCCGTCCACTCGAACGACGCCGGTCGCGCCGTGCAGGCCACGACGACCATCGACACGGCCGTCACGCTAGCGAGGGCCGGCAGCCACATCGTGGAGCATCGGACGGGCGACGTCGTCGGCGATCAGGAGCGCCTCGGCGAGGGCGTAGTCGCCGTCGTGGGTGAGGGCGAGCAGCATCCGATCGCCGCCGCGCTGCCGGCCGATCTCGCGCGAGCGCCCGCTCAGCACCAGCGTGGGCGCCTGGCCGCGCTCGCGCACGACCTCCAGGTCGCGCCAGTGGATCCCCAGCCGGAGGCCCGTCCCCAACGCCTTGAGCCCGGCCTCCTTGGCGGCGAAGCGCGCCGCGAAGTGGGGGACGGGATCGCGGCGCGCCCGGCAATACGCGATCTCCCCGTCCGTGAACACGCGCCGCAGGAAGCGGTCCTCCCAGCGGGCGATCACCTCGCGCATGCGGCTGATCCGGACGAGGTCGACGCCGATCCCGCGGACCGTCACCCCGTGCCGATCCTCGCCCGCACCACGCTGGCCAGCTCGGCGGCCATGGCGGCGATCCGCTCGCCGTCGGCGCCCTCGATCATGATGCGGGCCAGCGGCTCGGTCCCGGAGTAGCGGATCAGGATGCGGCCGGCGCCGTTCATCTCGCCCTCGAACGCCCGCACGCGGAGGCCGAGATCGGTCAGCGAGTCGAGGGCCGGCTTGTCGCGGACGGGGACGTTGACGAGGACCTGGGGGAACTTGCGCAGGCACGTGGCCAGCGAGGCGAGGTCCTGGCCGGTCTCCCCCATCACCGAGAGCAGCGCGAGCGCGGAGAGGATGCCGTCGCCGGAGGGCGCGTGGTCGAGGAACAACAGGTGGCCAGACTGCTCGCCCCCCAGGTTGGCCCCGAGCCGTTGCATCTCCTCGCTCACGTAGCGGTCGCCGACCTGGGTCTTGACGACGTCGACGCCCGCCGCCGAGAGCGCGGCGTCGAGGCCGAGGTTGGCCATGACCGTGGTCACCACCACGTTGGCCTTCAACCGGCCGCGGGCGGCCAGGTGGCGGGCCGCGATGGCCAGCGCGTAGTCGCCGTCCCGGATCTCCCCGCGATGGTCGATGGAGATCAGACGGTCGCCGTCGCCGTCGAAGGCGAAGCCCGCGGCGGCCCCGACCGCGGTCACGCGCCGGGCCAGCGCTTCGGGGTGGAGCGCCCCGCAGCCCGCGTTGATGTTGGTGCCGTCGGGCCGGCAGGCCACGCTCACCACGCGGGCGCCCAGGCGCTTGAAGAGGCGCGGCGCCACCCGATAAGTGGCGCCATGCGCGCAGTCGAGCGCGACGGTCGTCCCGCCCAGGTCGAGGGGAAAGCAGCGGCTCAGGAACTCGACGTAGTACGCCTCGGCGCGGTCGTAGGCGACGAGCCGGCCGATGCCGGCGCCCCTGGCCTGGGCCGCACCGTCCGGTCCGTCGAGCCGGGCCTCGATCTCGTCCTCCCAGGCGTCGGGAAATTTCGTCCCGCCCGCCGAGAAGAGCTTGATGCCGTTGTCCTGGAAGGGATTGTGGGAGGCCGACAGCACGATCCCGCCGTCGGCCTCAAGGGCCCGCGTCAGGAGCGCGATCCCCGGCGTGGGCAGCACGCCGACCGTGTAGCAATCGCCGCCGGCCGAGAGGATGCCCGCCACCATCGCCGACTCGAGCAGCGGCCCCGAGCGTCGGGTGTCTCGTCCGATCACGAGCCGGGCGCGCTCGACCCCGCGCTCGGCCTGGAGCGTGGCCACGAGCTGGCGGCCCACGCGGAAGGCCAGGTCGGGGGTCAAGGGCGGCTCGTTGGCCACTCCGCGAATGCCGTCGGTCCCGAACAGGCGTGTCACCTGCGTCACTCCTCCGTCTCGAGCGCGGGGCCGCGCTCGACGTGGTTCTCGGATGTCCTGCCGGGTCTCGATTGTAGAACGAGGACCCTCGACGGCGACAACGATTGGGTCGAGCCGGGCTCGACCCGCCGGGGTCGCGCGGCGGTCGACCCGCCGGGGCGTCCGGCTCGAGCCGCGCGGGCTCACGAGCGCGACGACGGCGCGAACCGGGCGCGCAAGCCCGTCCAGAAGGCGGCGCGAGGCGTGGGCAGGCTTTCCTCGGCCACCAGCTCGTAGAGGCGGCGACGCAGCGCGGCCTCGTCGATGGGCGACTCGATCCGGCCGTCGACGGCGAGCGAAGTCCGCCCGGTCTCCTCGGAAACGACCAGCGCGATCCCGTCGGTCTCCTCGCTGATGCCGAGGGCGGCGCGATGGCGGCTGCCGAGCGGGCGCGCGATGTCGGGCGTCCGCGACAGCGGCAGGAAGCAGCCGGCGGCGGCGATGCGGGTGCCTTCCACCAGCACGGCCCCGTCGTGCAGCGGCGAATTGGGCAGGAAGAGACTTTCGAGCAGATCGGCCGAGGCGACCGCGTCCAGCGGCACGCCCAGCTCCGCGTATTGCCGCAGCCCGCCGGTGCGCTCGATCACGATGAGGGCGCCGATGCGGCGGGCCGCCAGAGTCGCCGCGGCCGTGATGATCTCGTCGACCAGCTCGGTGCGCTCGGCACGCGAGGATCCCATGATGGCCTGCAGGAAGCGTCCCTGGCCGAGGCGGGCCAGCGCGCGCCGAAGCTCGGTCTGGAACAGCACGACCAGCAGCACCGCCCAGGAGGCCAGGAAGGTGTCGAGGAGCCAGCTGATCGTGGCCAGCTCGAGGCGCCGCGCGACCAGCGCGGCGGCCAGCAGCCCGCCCAGCCCCACGAGGATCTGCGCGGCCCGCGTCCCCCGGAATGCCACCAGCAGCCGATAGACGATCAGCAGGACGAGCGCGACGTCGAGCGCGTCGCGCCACCGAAAGTTGACCAGCAGGTTACGCATCATCGGACGCGCCGAGGATCCGCTCGGCCACCCGGACCGCGTCGACGGTCTCGGCCACGTCGTGCGTGCGGATCAGGGCCGCGCCGTTGGCGACGGCGAGCGCCGTCGCCGACAGCGAGCCGGCCAGCCGATCCGCGGTCGCCGTCCGTCCGGTGATGGCGCCGATGAACGACTTCCGCGACACCCCGACGGCCATCGGCCGCCCGAGGCTCATCAGCTCACGAAGTCCCGCGAGGACGTCGACGTCCCGCCGGTCCCACGAGACCGATCCCTCACGGAAGAATCCGATGCCGGGGTCGAGCACCACGCGTTCCTCCGGAATCCCCGCTCGACGCGCGCGCTCCAGACACGCCGCCAGCAACGCTCGCGTCCCCGCCACCGATCCCGGATCATCGTCGCCGCCCCCGGACTCCGGCCACGCCATCGCGATGACCCCGACCTCGTGTTCCGCCGCCAAACGCGCCAGCGCGGGATCTCGAAGCCCGCGCACGTCGTTCAGCACGCGGGCGCCGCTCTCGAAGGCCGCGCGCGCCGGCCCGGGCCGGCACGTATCGACCGAAACGGGAACGGCGAGCTTCGCCGCCAGCCCCTGCACCGCCCCCGCCAGCCGCCGCGTCTCCTCCTCCTCCGAGATCTCGGTCTCGAGGTACGGCGCCGTCGACCGCGCGCCCACGTCGATCAGCGCCGCCCCGGCCTCCACCATCGCCATCGCCGCGTCGACCAGCGCCCCCGTCTCCCGATACACCGACCCGGAATGAAACGACTCGGGACTGACGTTCAGCGCCCCCATCACGACCACGGGACGGCCACCCCCGACAGAAACACCGGCAAGGTGGGCAAGCGGCGGGACAGACATACCTCACGATACCATCTCGGTCGAAACCGAAATCTCAGGCGGTCGAGGGACGCAGTCCCCCTCCGAGCTAGGCTGTTGCGGGAGAGAAGGGGCGAGCGCGGAGGATGCGCGCGATCTCTTCGCCGTCGAGCGACTCGCGCTCGAGCAGCGCGCGGGCCAGCGCGTGGAGCTTCTCGATGTTCTCCTCGAGGATCTGGCGGGCCTTCGAGGCGCAGTCCATGACCAGGCGCTTGATCTCGGAGTCGATCTGAAGCGCGGTGTCCTCGCTGTAGTCCTTCGCCCGGGTGACCTCGCGGCCGAGGAAGATGTGCTCCTCGTTCTTGCCGAAGGTGAGCGGACCCAGCTTGTCGGACATGCCCCACTCGCAGACCATCTTGCGGGCCATCTCGGTGGCCTTCTCGAGATCGTCGCCGGCGCCGGTCGTCTGCTGCTTGAGGACGATCTCCTCGGCGGCACGTCCGCCGAGCAGGATCGTGATCCGGCTGACCAGGTATTCTTTCGAGTAGTTGTACTTGTCGTCCATCGGCAGCTGCATGGTGAGACCGAGGGCGCGCCCGCGCGGGATGATCGTCACCTTGTGCAGCGGATCGGCGCCGGGCATGGTGTCGGCGACCAGCGCGTGCCCCGCCTCGTGATAGGCGATGGTCCGCTTCTCCGAATCGCTGATGATCATCGAGCGGCGCTCCACGCCCATCAGCACCTTGTCCTTGGCGTTCTCGAAGTCGAGCATCTCCACGAACTTCTTGCTCTGGCGGGCGGCCAGCAGCGCGGCCTCGTTCACGAGGTTGGCGAGGTCGGCGCCCGAGAAGCCCGGCGTGCCCCGCGCCAGGACCTTCAGCTCGACGTCGGGAGCCAGCGGGATGCGCCGCGCGTGCACGCGCAGGATCTCCTCGCGTCCCTTGACGTCCGGCCGCGCGACCACGACCTGGCGGTCGAAGCGTCCGGGCCGCAGCAGCGCGGGATCGAGCACGTCGGGACGGTTGGTCGCCGCGATCAGGATCACACCCTCGTTGGTCTCGAACCCGTCCATCTCGACCAGGAGCTGGTTCAGCGTCTGCTCGCGCTCGTCGTGGCCGCCGCCGAGACCGGCCCCGCGGTGTCGGCCGACCGCGTCGATCTCGTCCATGAAGATGATGCAGGGGGCGTGCTTTTTGCCCTGTTCGAAGAGATCACGCACTCGTGAAGCGCCCACGCCCACGAACATCTCCACGAAGTCCGAGCCCGAGATCGAGAAGAACGGCACGTTGGCCTCGCCCGCGATGGCCTTGGCCAGCAAGGTCTTGCCGGTGCCGGGGGGGCCGACCAGCAGCACGCCCTTGGGGATCTTGCCGCCGAGCTTCTGGAACTTCTGGGGATCCTTTAGAAAATCGATGATCTCGCGCAGCTCTTCCTTCGCCTCGTCGACCCCGGCGACATCCTGGAACGTAATCTTGTTTTGCTTCTCGGAAATCAGTCGTGCTCTCGCCTTGCCGAAGCTCAGCGCCTTGGCCCCGCCCCCCTGCATCTGGCGCATGAAGAAGATCCACACGCCGATGAAGAGCAGCATCGGCACCCACTGCACGAAGATCGCCCACCACGGATTCGAGTCGGGCGGCTTCACCGCGATGCGCACGCCACGATCGCGCAGCATCTTGACGAGGTCCGGATAGTCCACGATGTAGGTGCGCTGGGTCTGCGCGCTGTCCTTGAGGTTGTAGGTCACCAGGTTGCCGCGGATGACGACGGATTCGACGCGGCCCTGCTCGACGGCCTTGAGGAACTCCGAGAAGTTCGGCTGTTCCTGGCCGCCCTGCTGAGCTCCCTGGAACACCGTGAACAGCAGGATCACGATGAGGCCGATGACCATCCAGAGGGCGAGGTTCTTGTAGACCTGATTCATCGCTGAGCGATTATAGCACCGGGCATGCCATGACGCGCCGTGGCGCGCGAAACCCGGCTGAATTTACGCCATTTCGAGGACGGCGACGTGGCGGAGGTTGCGGTACAGGCCGTCGTGATCGAAGCCGTAGCCGACCACGTACACGTTGGGAATCGTGAAGCCGATGTAGTCGAGGTCGACGTCGACTTCGCGGCGCTCGATCTTGTCGAGGAGCACGCAGACCTTGAGGCTGCGCGGGCGCCGGGCCTCGAGGCTGCGCTTGAGGTACTCCAGCGTGTGCCCGGTGTCGACGATGTCCTCGACCACGAGCACGTCACGGCCGTCGATGGGCAGCGAGAGATCGCTGGTCAGCCGCACCACCCCCGACGACGTGGTCCCCGCGCCGTAGCTCGACAGCCCGATGAAGTCGGTGGTGAGATCGATCGGCACCGCGCGCACCAGGTCGGCCATGAACAGGAACGCGCCCTGGAGGACGCCAACCACGATCGGGTTCAGCTTTTCGTAGTCGCGCGCGAGGGTTTCGCCGAGGGCGGTCACGCGTGACTGCAGCTCGTCCGCGGAGATGAGCACGCGGCCCGGGCGAGGCGGGACTTCAGCGCGTCGTGACATACGTCGCGAGCTGGCGCTCGCTGGCCAAGCGCACGGCGGCATCGCGCGCCGCCTCCCGCGTCGCGAACGAGCCGACCCGCACGCGGTACTGCGTCGCCCCGTCGGCTTCGACCTCGCTCACGTACGCCTGCTGACCGCCGGCGGCCAGTCGAGCGCGGAGCGCGTCGGCCTGGGCGCGCGTCTTGAACGCGCCCACCTGCACCGTGAACGCGCCCTCGGGCGCCGCCGCTTTGATCGTCTCGGCCGGACGCGGCTTGGCCGTTTCCTTCGGCTTCGCCTCCGGCTCTTTCGGTTTCGCTTCGGGCTTCGCGGCGGCGCGAGTGGGAGAAGTCGTCGGAACCGTCAAGGGCGCCGTCAGCTCGCGGTAGAACGTCAGCACCGGTGGCGACTCCGCGATCGTCTTGGCGAGACCCTGGCCCTCGGAGCGCCGGTCGCTCCCCTTCGACGGAGCGGCGGTCGCGTCGGCCGACGTGAACCCGGGGAACCCGTGCGGCCATCGCCGCCCCGCGGCCACGCCGAGCCAGAAGGTGACGCCGAGCACGACCAGGCAGCCGATCCCGAACAGCAACGACGCGAGGCGATTCGACGAGCGCGCCTGGGTCCGGGACACCCGCCGCGGCGGTGCCATCACCCGGTCTCGGGCTCGCGGGTCATGGCCTCGGGCGCGCTCACCCCGAGCAGGCCGAGCCCGGATCTCGAGACGTCGGCCACCGCGGTGCACAGCGCGAGCCGCGCGAACACGAGGTCGCGGTCCGGCTGGATCACGCGATGGGCCTTGTAGTACGGGTGAAAGAGCCCGGCCAGCTCGTTCAGCCAGTAGGCGATCCGGTGAGGCTCGAGTGCCTTCGCCGCCCCCGCCACCAGCGCGGGATATTCGACGAGCTTCTTCACGATCGCCAGCTCTTCGGGCAGCACGAGCGCGGTGAGCGGGACCTCCGACCACGACGGGACCTCGATGCCCTGCTCGGCGAGCTGCCGCCAGATCGACCGCACGCGCGCGTGGGCGTACTGCACGTAGTAGACGGGGTTCTCGGCCGACTGGCGCGTGGCCAGCGCGAGGTCAAAATCGAGCGGGCTGTCGTGGCGACGCATCAGGAACGTGAACCGCGCGGCGTCCCGTCCGACTTCCTCGAGCAGCTCTTCCATCAGCACGAACTCGCCGCGGCGCTTGGACATGCGCACGGGCTGACCGTCGCGCAGCAAGTTCACGAGCTGCACGATCAGAATGTCCACCGCGTCGGCGGGATGGCCGAGCGCCTGCATGGCCGCCCGCATGCGCGCCACGTAGCCGTGGTGATCGGGGCCGAGCAGCGTCACCACCGCGTCGGCCTCGGCGAACTTGACGAGATGATAGAAGGCGACGTCGACGGCGAAGTAGGTCAGCTCGCCGTTCGAGCGACGGAGCACGCGGTCCTTGTCGTCGCCGAACCGGGTCGAGCGAAACCACAGCGCGCCGCCTTCGTCGAAGGTCAGGTCCCGATCCCGCGCCTCGAGTTCCTTGACGACCTGGTCGGCCAGCTTGAGGTCACGAACGTCGTGCTGTTCCGAGGACCACCGGTCGAATTCGACGCCGTAGTCGGCGAGGACCCTGCGCTGTCCTTCGACGATCCGGGCGACCGCGTACCGACCGAGCGCCGTCGTCGGATCGGCCTCCGCGAGCGCTTGCTGCGCCGTCCACGTGCGAAGCGCGTCCGGACTCGTGATCCCCTGCTCGCGGACGAACTCGCGGGCCAGGTCGATCAGGTACTCACCCGGATACCCCTTCTCCGGCAGGGCGACGCCCTCGCCGAGCTCCTGGCGCACGCGCGCCTCGAACGAAGCGGCCAGCGCCTCGAACTGGGTCCCGGCGTCGTTGATGTAGTACTCGGTGGTCACCGCCGCGCCCTGCGAGCGCACGAGCCGCGCCAGCGCGTCGCCGATGGCGGCGGCGCGCGCGTTGACGATCACCAGCGGCCCGGTGGGATTGGCGGAGACGAACTCGAGCCGGAGGCCTCGCCCTCGCTCACCGGAGCCGCGACCGTAGTCGGCCCCGGCCGCGAGGATCTCGCGCAGCGCCTCGGCGCACCAGGCGGGCGAGAGGAAGACGTTCAGGAACCCGGGGCCCGCGATCTCCAGGCGGTCGACTTCGGGCAGCCTCGGAAAGTGGCGGACGATCAGCTCGGCGATCTGCCGGGGAGGCCGCCGCGCGGCGCGCGCCAGCACCATCGCGGTGTTGGTCGCGTAGTCTCCGTGATCGGACTGCCGCGGAACCTCCCACTGACAGTCGGCGGCGTCCGGCAGGCCGGCCGCGGCCAGCGCCGTTCTCACACCTTCCGACAGCCGCTCCGTGAGCTTCATCGCCCTCCATGCTCCGAGACGGAAATCGCCGCTCGTGGCGGCGATGGCGTTCATCATACGACGCGCGTCCGTAGAACGGAAACTTGGGGATGCCGCGTCAAGTGGCGGTGATCATTGGGGCGGACGCTATTTCAGCGCCAGCGTCACCGCCACTATCGCGGGCAGCGCGAGCGCCGCCGCCACCGCGAGCAGGTGGACGGCCCGGGTGATGTCCGCCGATGTCGGCGCGGGGCCGGCGCCGAGCGTGTACGCCTCGGGCTTGGCCAGCGTCACGCCGAGGGCTCCGGCCATCGCCGCCATCGTCCACCCGGCGTTGGGACTGGCGGTGCGCGCGTGGTCGCGTCTCATGGTGGACAGCGCGCGACGGCCGTCGGCGCCGGCGATCCCGGCGGCGGCCGCGATCGACAGGGCGGCCAGTCGGGCGGGCACGAGGTTGAACGCGTCGTCGAGTCGCGCCGCCACGCGACCGAAGTAAAGGAGCGAGCCCTCGCGGTAGCCGATCATGGCGTCGGCGGTGTTGATCACGCGGTAGGCGACGGCGCCCGGCAGCCCGAACACGAGGAAGAACAGGAGCGGAGCGAGGAAAGCGTCGGTCAGGTTCTCGGCCACGGACTCCACGGTCGCGGACGCGACGTCTCCGGCCTCGAGGGTGGCGGTGGGACGGCTCACGAGGTCGCGGCCCACGGCGGCGCGGGCCGCGCCGAGATCGGCGCGAGCGAGATCGTCGCGAACGACGAGCGCGGCGTCCGCGAGTCCGCGCAGCGAGAGCATCGACTTGAGCGCGACCGCTTCGACCAGCACGCCCAGCCATCCGAGCGTGGAGGCGAGCATCACCAGCACCATCGACACCGCGGCCGCCAGCGACGCCACACCCAGAGTGACGAGGCCGCCGGCGAACAGCAGGCGAGACGCTGACCCCGATCCGAGCGTGGAGCGGCCCCAGCCGAGGGCCCGCCCGATCCATGCGACCGGGTGCCAGCGATTGGGCGGTTCGCCGGCCGCCAGATCAACGACGAGGGCGATCAGGACGACGAGAGCCGTCGTGGATCGATCCGCAGCAGCCGCGCCAGCAGCGTGAGGTCGAGCGCGCCCGCGACGACGTCGGCCAGCCGATCGTAACGATTCCCGTCGGCCGGGCGTCCCCACCGAGGATCGGGCGCGAGTCCCTCGAGCGCGGCCAGCTCGACGAGCAGCGCCCGGCGGAGTCCGTCGTTGGCGAAGAGCCCGTGCAGATACGTGCCCAGCACGTTGCCCGCAGCGTTCACGGCGCCGTCCGCCTCGTCCACGCGGACACCGTTGCGCTCGGTGACCGTGAACGGATGATCGCCGCCGCAGCGTTCGGTCCGGCCCATGTGAATCTCGTACGCCGACAGCTCGATCCCTTGGGCCTGGGCGAAGACGCCGGCCTTCGCCGTCGCGCGAGCGCTCACTCGCACGGTCGTCTTGGCCGGCGCGAACGTGGTCACCACCGGCAACAGCCCGAGTCCCCTCACCTCACCCACGACCGACTCGATGCCCAGCGGGTCGCGCAACGTCTCACCGAGCATCTGATAACCGCCGCACACGCCGAGAATCAGCCGCCCCGCCCGGGCCGCCCCGAGGATCGCCTCCGCGAGGCCGGTGGCGCGCAGCCACGCGAGATCGCCGCTCGTGTTCTTGCTGCCGGGAAGCACGATGAGATCGGCCGCGGCCAGCTCGGCGGGGTCGCGCACGAACCGGACGCGGACACGTGGCTCACGGGCGAGCGGCTCGAAGTCGTCGAAGTTGGCGATCCGGGGCATCCGGATCACCGCGACGTCGATGTCGGCCACGACGGGGCCGTGTCGACCGTCCAGGTCCAGCGAGTCCTCGGCGGCGACGGGCACGTCCTCGACGTAGGGAACCACGCCGAGCACCGGCCGGCCGGTACGCTCGGTGAGGAGATCGAGTCCTGAAGTCAACAGTGCGCGATTGCCCCGGAACTTGTTGATCACGAGGGCACGGACGCGCTCGCGGTCTTCGGGGTCGAGCAGGGCCAGCGTGCCGATGAACGCGGCGAAGACTCCCCCGCGGTCGATGTCACCGGCCAGGACCACCGGCGCGTCGGCCAGGCGCGCGATCCGCATGTTCACGATCTCGCCGTCGTTCAGGTTGATCTCGGCCGGACTGCCCGCGCCCTCGATGATCACGACGTCGTGGGCGCGGCGCAGCCGATCGAGGCTGGCCTCGACGACCTTCATGAGCTCGGCGCGCAGCTCCCGGTAGTCGGCGAACGCGAAGCTCCCGCGCGGGACGCCGGCCACCACGACCTGCGAGCGGTCGTCGCCCTCGGGCTTGAGCAGGATCGGGTTCATGTCCACGCTCGGCTCGATCCCCGCCGCCTCCGCCTGGGCCGCCTGAGCCCGCCCAATCTCGAGCCCGTCCGCCGTCACCGCCGCGTTGAGCGCCATGTTCTGCGACTTGAACGGCGCCACCCGAAACCCCGCCCGCGCCAGCACCCGACACAACGCCGCCGTGAGCACGGTCTTGCCCACTCCCGAAGACGTCCCCTGAATCATCAAGCAGCTCGCCCGGCTCATCGGATCTGGAAGACGACCGGCACGCGAATCCTCAGCGGGCGCGCCGGCAAGTCGGGCGGCAGCGGCATGCGCGGCAACGCGCGGATCGTGTCGAGCGCGGCCTCGTCGAGCACCTGGTGGGTCGACGATTCGAGCACCGTGACGTCGCTGATCGTGCCGTTGGCGAGGATCAGGATCTCGACGCTGACCGTGCCGGCCAGGCCGCGGCGCCGCGCGCTCGCGGGATAGCGCACGGACTGCTCGATGCGCTGGCGCAGCGCCCTGAGATACGGGCCGTACTCGGCGCCGGCACCGCTCCCCGCTCCACCCGGAGGCACCGACGCCACGCGGGGCCCGGGGGACCCGCTCGCCTGGCCGCGTCCATTCGCACCGTGGTCCGGCCCACGATCGCCGGTGCCCGTTGTCGCACCGCTCGAGCTCCCACCGGCCGTCCCGCCGGTGGGCGTCGTCCCGCTGCCTCCGCTCACCGCTGGACGTCCGCCGCCGCGCGCCGTCGGCTCGCTCGTCACCGGAGCGGGCGAGGTCGACGGTCTCGGCTCGACGACCTCGCGCGACGATGGCGCGGGCGGCGGAGCAGACGGCGCCGGCTCGCGCGGCATCTCCACGATCGCCACCGGCGAACGTGGCGCGGGCACCATCTCAGGCCGCGGCTCCGCGGTCGGCGGCGGCGTCGCCTCGATCGCGGGTGCGGGCGAAGGTGCCGAGGCCGCGGGAGCGCTCGGCGCGGGCGAAGTCGGTCGCGATCGCAAGCGTTTCGATTGACGGCCGCCCGTCGCGGAGGGCACCGATCGATGCTCGGGTGACGGCGTGGCGACCGACGCCGCATCGGGGACGAACGGATCGCGGAGATCGATCACCAGCGCGGGCAGCGGCTCGTCGCGCGGGATCACGACGAGCACGAGCGCGAGCACCGCGGCGTGCAGCGCCAGCGACAGCGCGAACCCGAGCCAGGGCCGTCGGATCACCCGGACTCCCTGATCCAGCGCGCGACGCCGGCGTCCATCGCCGACCTCACCGCGCGGGCGACCAGCCAGCCCAGCTCGCTGACCGGCCCGCCGAAGCGACAGGGCACGCCGCGACCGGTCGCGGCGACCACGACCGCGTCGGTGGACGTGCCGGTGACGAGGCCGCCGTCGGCCGAGCGCACACCGCCCTCGGCCAGCGCCAGGGTCTTGACCTCCGTGGCCGTGATCACGAGGTTGACGAGGGCCGCGTCTTCCGGCCGGCCGTCGACGATCACGATCGTGTTGATGGTCGACGGCCGCCACGCCGCGGCCGCGCTCCGCCCCGCGGTGCTGCGATTGCCCAGGCCCATCGTGACCGCCGTCCAGACCGTGAGCCCCTCCCCGCGCTCGGTGGCCTGCTCGGCGTGCTCCGTCCGCGCCCCGGTCAGGAGCCCGACGAAGGGGCGCGCCAGCGAGCGCCGCGTGACGAAGTCGTCCAGCCGGCGCTCGCTGTCGTCGCACTGAAAGCCACTGATCACGCGGAGGTTGACGATCGAGCGCGCGTCGGCGACGCCGCCGCCGACGATCGCGGAGGACACCGCGCGGAGCGGCTGCTCCGCGCGGACCACCACGGCCTCGGTGTCGATCTCGACGGCGAGTCCGATCACTTGAACGCCGCCCGCAAACCGAATAACGCGTTCAAGCCCAATGCGCGCAACCCGAAGACCTCGTCGTAGCGGTTGTCGGTCACGTTGTCGATGCGGGCGGTGAGATCGAGCCGATCCATCGCGCCCACGCGCCCGAGCAAACGCAGCGTCCCCCCGAAGTCGAGACGGTAATACCCGGGATTGCGCCCTACCGTCTGCGACTCGAACTGTTTGCCGACCACGTGGGCCTGGACGAAGAGGGTCAGGCGCTCGATGGGCGTCGCCGTCACCCCGGCGTTCCACCGGTTCTCGGCGAAGCGGCGGAGCGGCAGGCCGGTGTCGAGGTCCCGGGTGCGCGTCCATGTGTGGTTGGCCCACACCAGCAGCCAGTCGAGCGGCTCCACCTCCACGTAGGTCTCCACACCTTCGGTGACCGCGCGACCGACGTTGAGCGGCGCGGCCAGGAACGTCACCGGGTCGAAGACGATCTGGATCAGATTGGAGAACGTGTTGTGGAAGTACGTCGAGCCGAAGCGGACCCGGTTCTTCCAGAGCTTCTGGTCGAGCCCGGCGTCGTAACTCTCGCTGTGCTCGGGCTGGAGATCGGGGTTGCCGAATCCGGGAAAGAACAGGTCGTTGATGGTGGGCGCGCGGAAGCCCTTGCCCCAGGTCGCCCGCAGCCGGGTGCCGGTCTCCTTGATCACGATCGACGCGCCCGCTCGCGGGGTCAGCTCGTTGCCGAAGACGCTGTTGGACTCGTAGCGGAGTCCCCCGCTCAGGAAGAGACGATCGAAGAAGCTCAGCTGGTCCTCGAAGAACCCGCTGTTGGTCTCGATAGCCTCCCGGAACGTCGCCCGGTTGTATCCCTGCTCGGCGCGATTCTCGTACCCGAGGGTGAGGGTGTTCCACGAGCCCATGCGAAACGACGTGACCACCTCCGCTTCCTGACGGCGGGTGTCGATCTGGGAGATCGTGGTGAACGATCCCGGCGGGGGGACGTTCCGGAAGCCCGAGTTGTTCCACCACTGGCCGTAGCGCACGCGCACGTCCCACCAGTCGAGGATCGGCTGACGGTAGGCGAGGCTGTAGAAGTAGCTCTCGCTCTGCGACTGCGCGTTGGGATCGAAGACCGTCCTCGGTGAGGTCGAGAACACGGGCAGGTCGAGGTTCAGCTTCGTATACCGTCCGGTCAGCGACAGCTCGCCCTTCCACGGGAAATCGTACCCGATGCGCCCGTTGAAGGAGGTGAGGCCGGAGTCGTCGTTGTTGAACTGGCCGCGGGTGTCGTAGCGGCTGCCGGAGAGGTTGTAGTTGAAGCCGCCGAACGAGCCCTGCACGTTGGCCTGCTCGCGGATCGTGCCGTAGCTGCCGCCCTCGACCCACACGGACCCCTGCGGCGGTCCCTGTCCCTTCTTGGTGATGATGTTCACGACGCCGCCGATGGCGTCGGCGCCGTAGAGCGTCGACTGCGGCCCGCGCACGATCTCGACCCGATCGATCCCGTCGAGGGTCAGGTCGGACAGCTCGGTGAGCCCGAGGGTCGGGCTGGAGACCCGCATGCCGTCGACGAGGACCACGACCTGCTGGGCGCCGGCGCCTCGGATCTTGATGCTGGTCGTCTTGCCGAGACTGCCCGAGCGCTGGATCTCCACGCCGGGCACGTGGCGCAGCGCCTCCTCGAGGCCGGAGTAGTGATACGTCCGGACGTCCTCGTCGGTGACGATGCTCACGGCCGCGCCGAGCTGACTCTGGGGCGTCTCGACCTTGGTGGCCGTCACCACCACGGGATCGGTCTGCTTGACCTCCGCGGACGGCTTCGTCTCCGGCTTCGGCTCCGAGGTCGGAGCGCTCTGAGCGAACGTGGCGTTTGGTACCAGCACGGCGATCACCAGCATCACGAGGACCCGTTTCACGGCTACCTCCTCTTTCCACGAAGGGGGTGCGCATCACTGCCCCGGATAGGTCTCCTGACTCGTGGATCCTCACGTCCGCCCAGCCTTCCCGTTCCGATGGAACAGTGGCTCCCTCATCGGGGTGGACGACGCTCCCCACTCACAGTGGCGGGACCGTGCCGGCTTCGCCTCGCGGCCTACCGGCTTCCCTGAACCCGGAGCACTCACACGGACGGGTCGGGCCTCACCTCCTCCACGCGATCTGCACGACGGGCCGGCCGGTGAGCGCGTTGCGCTCGACCGCCACCGGGCACCCATAGACCGTCGTGAGCAGCGTCTCCTCCAGCACGGCCTCGGGCGGACCCAGCCGGGCCATCCGCCCGGCGGCGAGCAGCAGCAGCCGGTCGCACAGCGCGCCGGCGAGGTTCAGGTCGTGGGAGACCAGCACGATCGTGGTGCCGCGCTCGCGGTTGACCCGGCGCAGCAGGGCCACGCATTCCACCTGGTAGCGGAGGTCGAGGTGCGCGGTGGGCTCGTCGAGCACGAGCAGCCGCGGCTCCTGCGCGAGCGCGCGCGCCAGCGCCACCCGCTGCCGCTCGCCGCCGGACAGGATGCCCACGCGCGCGTCCGCGAGGTCGAGCACGCCGGTCGCCGCCATCGCCTCCCGCGCGACCGCGAGGTCGTCTGACGTCTCGAAGAACCGGCGCGGCGCGTGGGGATACCGGCCCATCAGCACCAGCTCCCGCACCGTGAACGGCAACCCCTGCGGCATGTCCTGGGGGACCACCGCGACGCGGCGGGCCAGCTCCGCTCGGGTCATCGCGGCCAGGCTCACGCCTTCGACTTCGATCGTTCCGCGCGTGGGCGAGACGACGCGGCTCAGCAGGCGGATCAGCGTGGTCTTGCCGGCGCTGTTGGGGCCGAGCACGCCGAAGACCTCCCCCTTGGTCAGCTCGAAGGACACGTCGCTCAGCGTGAACGGACGGTCGCGCCGCGGCTCCGTCAAGGGATAGCTGAACGCCACGCCGTCGAAGCGCGCGACCGGCACTATAAAACCCCCCGGCGCGTGCGCAGGAGGTAGACGAAGAACGGGGCGCCGAAGAACGAGGTGATGATCCCGACCGACAGCTCCGCGGGGGCCACCGCGTTGCGCGCGATGGTGTCGGCGACCAGCAGGAAGGCTCCGCCCCCGACCATGGCCGTCGGCACCAGCAACCGGTTGTCGGGGCCGAGCAGCAGCCGGAGCATGTGCGGCACGATGAGTCCCACGAAGCCGATGGGCCCCGCGAACGCGACCACGCTCGCGGTGAGGAGGGCGGCGGCCACGAAGACCTGGACCTTCACCCGCTCGGCGTCGATCCCGAGCTGACGCGCGGCCTCCTCGCCCAGGGCCAGCACGTTCAGCTCGCGCGCCTGACTCACGATCGCGGCGAAGCCTGCCGCGGCCAGCGCCGCGAAGACCAGCAGCGAGCGCGCGGGCAGCGGGGCGATGTTGCCGAGCAGCCAGTGGACGACTCCGCCCAGCCGGTCGATGTCGACGAGCGAGATCAGCACGGTGACCGCGGCCCCGAAGAAGATCCCCACGATCACGCCCGCGAGGAGCAGCGTCTGGATGGGGAACGTCCCGTGGACGGAGGCGATCAGGTACACGGCCGCCCCCGCCACCAGCGCGCCCCCGAAGCCGAACGCCGCCACCCGCACGGTGTCGAAGAGCGCGCCGCTGCTTCCGACGAGCTGCCCGACGACCACCCCGAAGGAGGCGCCGGCGGAGACGCCAAGCACCGATGGTTCTGCGAGGGGGTTGCGGGTGAGGGCCTGGAAGCCCACGCCGGCCACCGCGAGGGCGCCGCCGGCCAGCACGGCGGCGGCGATCCGCGGCAGCCGGAGCCCGAGGATCACGATGTTCTCGGTCGAGTCCGCGCCGGCCCCCCCGCCCAGCGTCCGGAGGACCGTGAGCGGCGAGAGCCGGGCGCTGCCCAGGAAGACCGCGACCACGGCCACGGCCAGCAGGATCGCCGCGAGCGTGGCCAGCGCGCCGACGAGCCGGCGCGTCATCGAAACGCCTCGGGATGGATGGCGCGGGCCAGGGTCTCCACGCCATCCACCACGCGCGGCCCGTAGCGATGCGCGAGATTGCCGTCGATGGCGTGCACGCGCTTGTTCTTGACGGCGGGCAGGCTGACCAGGCGCTCCCACTTGTCCTTCGCGATCGGCGGCGCGCCGCTGCCGCTGTGGCTGGCGAGCAGGATCACCTCGGGCGCCCGCGCCACCGCCGCCTCGATACTGAACCGCGGGTAGTCGCCGCGCTCGTTGGCGGTGATGCTGTCTCCGCCGGCGAGGCCGATCAGCTCGGTCAGCAGCGCCCTGCTCGCGGGAACCAGCAACGGCTCGGGCCAGAGCACGTAGAGCACGCGGGGCCGCGGGTACGGGCGCACGGCGTTGGCCACCGCGAACAGCCGGCTCTCGAGTCCGGAGATCAGGGGGCCCAGCGCCGCCTGCCGGCCGGTCAGCTCGGCGAGACGGCGGGTGACGTCGAGCATCTCGGCGATGCGCTGGGCGTGGACCGCGTAGACCGCGATGCCGAGCTGCTCGAGCCGGGTGAAGGTCTCCAGCCGATTGCCGGAGGTCGTCGCGATGACCAGGTCGGGCTTGAGGGTGGCGATGGTCTCCAGGCTCGGCGAGACCATCCCGCCCACGCTCGGCTTGTCTTTCGCCGCCGGCGGGTAATCGCAGAAGTCCGTGCGCCCGACCAGCCGGTCTTCTCCGCCGAGGGCGTAGATCAGCTCGGTCGCGCTCGGCACCAGCGACACGATGCGCCGCGGCGGCCCCGCCAGCTTGACCTCGCGCCCGAGCATGTCCACCACGGTCAGCGCGCCCGCGGGCGCGGCGGTCAGCACCAGGAGCGCGGCCACGAGCAGCACCGCGCACGTCGATCTACCGCAGAGACGCACACACGTCATCATGACTGCGGTTCGAGCGCCGGCTTCGCCGGCGCAATCGAGGCCCCCTCCGATTGCGAGACGCCGGCCGATGTGAACGTGGCCATCTCCCGATAGATCAGGGACGCGGCGCGCGCGAGGTGGATGAAGAGCGCCGCGCCCGTGCCCTCGCCGAGGCGGAGCGAGAGATCGAGGTACGGAACCAGGCCGAGGTGGGCCAGCGCGAGCGCGTGGCCGGGCTCCGCCGAGCGGTGCGACGCGAAGAGCGCGTGACGCGCGTGCGGCGCGAGCGCGGCCGCGATGAGCCCGGCCGCCGTCGAGATGAACCCGTCGAGCACGACGGGAACCCGGCGCGCGGCCCCGGCGAGGACGACGCCGACGAGGCCCGCGATCTCGAAGCCGCCGACCCGCGCGAGCACGTCGAGTCCGTCCGCCGCGTTCGGCCGGTTCACGGCCAGGGCGCGGCGCACGGTCTCGACCTTGCGCCGCCAGCCCTCGTCGTCGATGCCGGTGCCCCGTCCGGTCACCGCCTCCGGCGGCGCGCCGACGATCGCCGCGGTGATGGCGGCGGCGACGGTGGTGTTGCCGATGCCCATCTCGCCGGTCGCGAGCAGATCCGCCCCCGCGTCGATCGCCTCCTCGGCGAGCGCGGCGCCGCGCTCGATCGCGCGCGTGGCCTGCTCCACGGTCATCGCGGGACCGCGCGCGATGTTGGCGGTCCCCGCCGCGATCGGACAGCTCACGAGACCGACGGCGCGGGGCACGGGCCCGATCACGCCGAAGTCCGCCACCACCACGCGGGCCCCGGCCCCGCGCGCGAGCACGTTGATGGCGGCGCCGCCGCGCACGAAGTTCTCCACCATCTGGGCCGTGACCACCTGTGGGTATGCGCTCACGCCCTCCGCGACCACGCCGTGGTCCGCGGCGAACGTGAACACGACGGGCTGGTCCACGCGGGGCGCGCCCCCCGAGATCGTGGCCAGCCGGAGCGCGATCTCCTCCAGCCGTCCGAGGCTGCCCGGCGGCTTGGTGAGGTCGTCGAGGTGGCGCTGGGCCTCGACGGCGGCCTCCGGCGCGGGCGGACGGATGGCCTCACGCAGTCTGTGGAGTGACGTCATGTCCCCTTCCCGCGGTCTTGATCGCCACCGGCAGGCCCGCGACCATGAGCGTGACCTGGTCGCAGGCGGCGGCGAGGCGTTGATTCACGAACCCGAGCAGGTCGCGGAAGCGGACGCCGTCCGCGGTCGGCGGCACCACGCCCTCGCCGACCTCGTTGGAGACCAGCGTGAGGTCGAAGAGTCCGCGCTCGGCGAGCGCGGCCAGCTCGTCGCCGGCGGCGAGGATGGCCCCGTCGGCGTCGCCGCGCAGCAGGAGATTGGCCACCCACACGGTGACGCAGTCGACGACGACCGCGTCGGCCTCGCGCGCGAGGGACGCCAGGCGCGACACCGGCGCGAACGGCTCCTCGATGGTGAGCCAGTGGCGCGGACGCTCGGCGCGATGGCGGACGATCCGCGCCGCCATGTCGGCGTCGCCGGGCTGGGCGGTGGCGACGAACGCCACGCGGGGCCGATCGCGAAGGCCGGCGAGCGCGAAGCGACTCTTGCCGCTGCGCGCGCCACCGAGAATGAAGTGAGACGTTGCCAAGGCGCCCGCGTCCTCCCTCGAAGACCGGTGGATGTCACGCGCCCGGGCGGGTTTCCTGGCTCTCGGATCGTCCTACTCCCCGCACCTTCCCAGCCGCCACGACACGACGGCCAGTGGTCTTTCGCGGGTTTCGTCCCCGATCACAGTGACGGGGTCGCGGCGGCTTCTCACCGCCTTCCCTACACCCGGGTGCACACTCGGAACGGAATTTTTTCCGTTTCCGACGGCGTCACGCGCCTGACGGCGCGTTCCTTCCCTACCCTCCACGAACAGGTTGCGCGGCGAAATCCGCGCGCGAACGCGGCGTTAACGCAACGCCGAGACATTACCACAGGTCGTCATGGGTTGACGTTCTAGTCGTGGCACCGCCGTTGCACACCTCTCCGCGCATGCGTACTCAATGGATCGGCCTAGGAATCGTGGTGAGTCTGGTGGTAGCGATGGCGATGCCGGCGATGGCCGGGGCGCCGACTGATCAGCTGAAGCAGCGCGTGGACGAAGTCATCAAAGTGGTGGACGATCCCGCGCTCGCCAGCAAGCCGGCCGAACGTCACGCGGCCGTGCGCAAGATCGCCGAGGATGTCTTCGACTATCCCGACACCGCGCAGCGCGCCCTCGGCCCGCACTGGAACGCGCGCAGCCCGCAAGAGCGCCAGGAGTTCGTGACGCTGTTCGCCGACCTGCTCGATCGCGCCTACATCGGCAAGATCGATCTCTACCAGGGCGAGAAGGTCCGCTACGCCGGCGACACCGTGGAGGGCGATCAGGCGACCGTCAAGACGCGGATCGTGACCAAGAAGGGCAGCGAGGTGCCCGTCGACTATCGCATGCACCTGAACAACGGCCGCTGGCTCGTGTACGACGTGATCATCGAAGGCGTGAGCCTCATCTCGAACTACCGCACGCAGTTCAACAAGGTCGTGCAGACCGAGTCCTATCCGGCCCTCGTCCAGAAGCTCAAGGCCAAGGAGACCGAGCCCGCGGCGAGCGCCGCACCCAAAGAGCGCCGCACCCAACCCTGACGCTCGTGGTAGATTGGCCGCCTCCCAAAGGAGGCGGCCATGTCTTTCGTCCGATCCGACGTCCTCAAGCTGACGGCGGCCCTCGTGCTCACCCTCGCCCTCGTGCTCCCCGCGGCGCCGCTGGCGCAGCAGGGCGGGAAGGTCGAGGTGCTCTGGCTCGGTCAGGCGACGTTCAAGATCACCTCGCCCGGCGGCAAGGTGATCGTGCTCGACCCGTTCCTCGTCAACAACCCGAAGACGCCGGCGCAGTACAAGAATCTCGACGCGCTCGGCAAGGTCGATCTGATCCTGGTCACCCACGGTCACGGCGATCACGTGGGCGACGTGAAGGACCTGGCCGCGAAGACGCACGCGAAGGTCTACGGGCCGGCCGGGCTCATCGCGACCCTCATCGACCTCGGCTGGATTCCGGGTGAGCAGGGCGTGCGGTTCGGCAAGAGCGGCAAGGTGCAGCCGCTCGGTCCCCAGATCACGATCACCCAGGTGCGCGCCGAGCACTCGTCGGAGGTGACGGTCACCGATCCGGCGACCAAGAAGTCGACCACGCATCCCGGCGGCGAGCCCGCGGGCTTCATCATCGAGCTGGAGAACGGGTTCAAGGTCTACCACATGGGCGACACGGGCCTCTTCGGCGACATGAAGCTGATCGCGGACTACTACAAGCCCGACCTCGTGCTGATGCCGATCGGCGGCCACTTCGTGATGGATCCCAAGGACGCCGCCTACGCCACGAAAGAATGGCTCAAGCCGAAGTTCGTGATCCCCATGCACTACGGCACGTTCCCCGTACTCAAGGGCACGCCCCAGGAGTACATGGCCGCACTCGGCCAGACCTCGACCAAGGTCTTCCCGATCAACCCCGGCGACAAGCTGGAGTTCTGATCGCCCCGGCACTGTCACGGAAAGGATACAAATTGACAGCGTAGGGCCGGCCGCGGACACTACGCGCCGATGGCCGTGGACGACGCCGCTCTCGACCGGCTACGCGAGGATCTGCTCGTCGCGATCCGCGCCGCCCTCCTCGACTCCGAGCACCGCATCCGCGGAGAGATCGTCGACGCGGTGTCGGCGTCGGAGCACCGCGTCCGCGGGGAGATCACCGATGCGATCTCGGCGTCGGAGCACCGCATCCGCGGGGAGATCACCGATGCGGTGTCGGCCTCGGAGCACCGCATCCGCGGGGAGATTACCGACGCGGTCTCGGTGTCGGAGCAGCGCATCCGCGGGGAGATCGCCGACGCGATGTCGGCCTCGGAGTACCGCGTCCGCGAGGAGATCTCGGCGTCGGAGACCCGGCTCGAAACCCGACTCGAAGCTCGACTCGAGGCACGACTCGGCGCCAGGATTGATGCTCCGCGGCGGAAACGCGTCGACACATAGGCGTGGTGGCCGAAGACCTCACCTCGAAGATCGCCCTCGTCGCGGAAGGCGTCATCACGCTCACGGAACGCCTCAGCGCCGAGATGAGCGAAGGATTCGAGGTCCTCGACCGCAGACTTCTGCGGCTCGAGACCCGCCTCCTCTCCAGTCCCGAGCGCAGCTAGCAGTGCGAGGCCCACAAGAAGGTGGGAGCTATAGGCAGAGATGGGACCCGAGAGAGGCGGCGCGAGCCTGACGACGCTCGCAATGTGAGATAACCACCGACAGGAAGGGATCGAGCCATGGCATCAGCCTATCGCAACGCCGGCTTGGCAAAGGGAAGCGCCGCCGACCACGAGCTCGTCAAGGCATTGCAGCGCGATCTTCGCGCGCTGGGCTATCTCCGGCAGGGCATCGACGGTGATTTCGGGGCGGGCACCCATCTGGCGGTGTGTCGGTTGCAGCACGACCTGCTGCACAACGACGGATCATCGACGTCGGGCGACGGCAACGCCCCGTGCGCCGTGCGGGATTTCAACGCGGGTCGCGTGACCTCGACCGACGGCGTCGTTGCTGCGGGCTTGGCCGACTGTATCGCCGATCTCTTGGCGGCCGACAGCTACCCCAAGCTGCCCAGCGCCGCCGATCCCCGTGCGGCCAACGCGGCCGCGGTCGGGCAGATCGCCAACGCGCCCAGCACGGTCGCACCAACTCCGTTCATGCTCGCCATGTTCCGCCAGGAGAGCAATCTGCAGCACTACCGCGTCCCCGCCGGCGCGAACTCGGACAATTTCGTCACCCTCGGCCTGGACACGAAGTTCGAGGACCAACAGAACCGCGTGACGTCGCGCGGCTATGGCCTGGGCCAATTCACGATCTTCCATCACCCGCCCCGCCCGGCCGAGGTCAGCGACTTCATCGTCGATCCCGTGCGAAATGTGGCCAAGGCGCACCGCGAATTCCGCGAGAAGTTCGACAGGTTCGTCGCCAGCCCGCTGCCCGTCGGAGCCGAGGACCGCCACGCCGAGCATCCAGGTGAGCCCTTACGGACGTGCAAATTCCCGCCAGGCGATCCCCGTTTCCTGCGCGATTGCCGCACCTGCGCCGCCGAGGCGCCCAAACTGATCATCCGGGCCGACACCCCCGTGATGACCGGGTCTGCCACGAAATACGGCGACCAGACGCTGTACAACGAATACCCGCTCACCGGCGTGCCCGACCGCGCGGCCCTTCCATGCGACTGGCCCTATGCCGCGCGGCGCTACAACGGCAGCGGCCCGCTATCCTATAATTACCAGTCCCGCATCCTGCGCAATCTGGTGACCTGAGCGTCGCGGCCGCTAGCGCCTGTCCTTTTCGGCGTAGCTGACGGCCAGGCCGACGCCGGCGTCGGACTGGATGCCGAAGGGTGGGTTTGCCCGGCCCGCTTTCGGCACCGCCCCGTGAAACGCTCAGCTGACGCGGTTTTCTACGCATTCCCCGTCACGTAGCGCGTGTCGGTTACTGCAACGTGAGTGAGCGCGAATGAGCAGAAGTAGACGGGTTTTCGTTGTGGCGTACGGGCGAAATACGGGCCGGCACTGGCCCCGTGCTGAGCGGCTCTTATTTCGCGAAATTTGTTGGGGGGGGCTTGAGCACTCGATGCGTTCTACCGGCCCGTCGCGGTCGCGGCAACGGGGCCGTGGCAATTCAGGGAAACCGCTGTTCGATAACCGATCGCAGGTTGTATACGGCGATGTTGACGATTGAGCGGAAGCGCTCGGGATTCGTGCCCCACCGTTGCCACTTGCGGGGGCTCAGCCAGATTTCCAGATAACTGCACGCCTTACCGACCTTTTCCCGGAAGTACGGGTCCGCTGAGGCAATGCGAAATGCGAACTCGATTTGCTTAAAAGCCTGTTCCGCGACTCGTCTGAGATGCCGCCCGGCCCCGCCGGCAAAAAGGACTCCAACTCGCTATACGGCGCCAATGCTTCGTCTCGCGTCATTTCCCAGACCCTCCGACAACCAACTGGCGTGGGAGCGGGCGTCGCGACTCTACAGCGGCCGTCGAAAGGTTGTCAATTCGGTTTGCCCGGGCGGCGCCGAGGGTCCCGCGGTCGCGTCCCCCACGATCGAGCGCGCCGCTGACGGCGGGTCAGAAGCCAAATGCCAACGACGACGACCAGCGTGACGATGACCAGCGGCTGGCTGAGAACGCCAAGGACGCCGTTCACTATGCCGCGCGCGATGACTTCGCCGAAGTCCGGTTTCATGGGCGGGGCGTTGGCGCGACTCTACTTCCGGCGCCCAAAGGTTGTCAATCAGCCCCCGTCTGCCCCTGGCGATTGACGACTGAGGCCTGCTGAATCTTGGTGTTGCTGATCCCCTCTCCGTTGACTCCGACGGGCGCCGGCCCTGGCCAGGCCGCCGGCCAGATCACAGCGGGGTTTCATCGGCCCGCTGCGATTATCCCGCTTCCGAGCTGGGATGCGGCGGAGATCCTCACGCGGGCGAGCGCGGCGGCGCCGGGTTGCATGCTTAACCAGGGAAAAGTTCGCTCGCGCGGTGTCCCATTCTTTTTCAAGCGGAAGTACTCTGTCGAAGCCCGGCGCGCCGTCACGCGCGATGGTCATGAATATTTCGGCATTGATCAACTCGACAACTTGGCCATCAGACCAGGGACCCGGACCCATCACACGCGCTCGCCTTTCGCCCGGCACTGCGCACACACGACGTCCGGCGCGTAGTCTTCCGGGCCGCCGTTGACGTTGCGGATGTACTCCTGCCACTCTTCCAGCGTCGCGACGCGGCCGAAGTAGCACTCGGCATGCAGGCGCGTATCGCAGATGCTGGCCCGGATGGCGAGCGATACGGGCGAAATACGGGTCACCGGCCGCCCCGCGGTCTCCGAGTCGAGGTAGCTCCTAGCTGATTTTCTCAGTCTTTTTGCTTTCGTAGCTGACGGCGAGGCCGGCGCCGGCGTCGGACTGGATGCCGAAGGGCGGGATCGGGTAGCGAAGACCGTTGCGGTCGAGGGCCGCGAGGCCCTCGACGACCTTGGGGAGATAGCGGGGCGGGATGGCCATCAGCAATTCGTCGTCGGCCACGCCGCCGTAGCGGCGCTCGGCGTAGCACGGGATCGTGAGGGCGGGCTCGCCGGTCTTGAGCGCCTTGCCCCAGGAGTCGGCGCACGCGGACTCCCCCACCGAGGTGAACGAGAGCTTGCGGTAGCCCGTCCACTGCAGCCCGTTGATGAACAGGATCATCTGCCCGGGCGTTCCGTAGATCAGACAGATGTCCGGCGGGTTCAGGCGGCCGGACGTCAGCGGCGCGACCGCCATCGCGCGGTACCGGCCGTGGGGCACACAGTCCATCGCGTGCTGGTGCAGACTCGCGTCCGCTTGGGTGGCGAACCACACGCCGGCCATGCGCTTGCCCGACAGCCACTCGTCGTCCTGGGGGTGAAGTCCGATCACCGCGCCGCACTGGGCGCCGACGAGATCGGCCATCGTGATGCCGACCGTCCAGCCGAGCTGGCGGGCCTGCGCCACGATCTGGTCGGTCGTGTGCCTGGCCTTCGGCCGGCGGATCTTCGGGATCGCTTCCATCTCCTCCACGGTCTCGAAGAGCTTCATACCGATCGGGATCGAGCGCAGCCGCAGATAGCGGTTCAGCCCGTCGACGATCGCGGTCCAGTCGTAGGTCTCGGTGCTCATGGGGTCTCCCTTTCTTCCATCAGGCGATCCAGGTCGCGGCGCTCGCGCTTGGTCGGCCGGCCGGTGCCGGGCTCGCGATACGGCGGGGCGCCCTGGCGTAGACGCGGAGGCTCGGGCGGTGTGAGGTCTTCGTAGAGCGCGCGCGCCGTCGTGGCCGGCCCGCGTCGATCGTCGAGCGACACCACCTTGACGATGCGACGGCGGCCCTGGGGCAGCGTGACCTTCACCAGGTCTCCCGAACGCACGAGGCGCGCGGGCTTGGCCGCCTCCTCATTGACGTCCACCTTGCCACCGGCGCAGGCGCCGGTGGCGAGACTGCGCGTCTTGAAGAAGCGCGCGGCCCACAGCCACTTGTCGATCCTCAGCGCGGCCGCCGTCGGGTCCATCGCACCGGTATGATAGCGGCGCCCTCGCGGCCGGTCCATGAAACCCCGGAGGGCGCCTTGTCGTAGACTGAGGGCCGATGCGCAAGATCTTCCTCCTGCCGGTGTCGCTGGTGCTCGCCGCGGTCGCGGCGTGGGCGGCCGACTCGATCGTGGTCGCGGACTGGAGTCAGTATCCCCTCGGGACCAGGGGTATCCCCGAGGGGTGGAAGGGCGGCGACTGGGGAAGCCCCAAGTACGATTTCGCGATCGCCGAGGTGGACGGTCAGCGGGTCCTGCACCTCAAGAGCGAGGGCGACAGCTCGACAATCGGCCGCGACATCAAGGGCAAGGTGAACCTCAAGCAGACGCCCATCCTCGAGTGGCGCTGGAAGGTCACCAAACTGCCGCGGGGCGCCGACGCGCGCAAGAGCGCGACCGACGACGAGGCCGGCCAGATCTACGTGACGTGGCCGCGCTTCCCCGAAGCCGTGCGCTCGCGGATCATCGGCTACATCTGGGACACCACGGCGCCGGTGGGCTCGATCTTCAAGAGCGACAAGACGGGAACCGTGACCTACGTCGTGGTCGAGTCGGGCTCGGCCAAGCTCGGCCAGTGGATCACGGAGCACCGTAACGTGGTCGAGGACTTCAAGAAGATCCACGGCGCCGAGCCCGAGAACCCCGGCGCCGTCTCGATCTCGATCGATTCCGACGACACCCGCTCGAGCGCGGAGGCGTTCGTGGGCCCCGTGCTCTTCCGCCGGCCCTGACCTCCGCGCCGTCAGGCGCACTGGGCAGACCTCACAGCGCACTGGGCACTCGCGATCCGCGGGCGCGCGAGCGCGCCGCGCGAACCCGCTGAAAATCGGCGTGCCGACTCACCGGTGCGCTTGGCACCGCATTCGCCCCTGGTCCGGGCATGCGTCGCCACCTCGCGTTGTCGAGCCTCCTCATCCTCTCGCTCGTGGCGCAGCCGTGGCTGGCCACGGGTCAGTCGCCCGCGATCCAGTACGCCTATGACGAGCTGGGGCGGCTGGTCGCCGTGGTGGACCACCAAGGCAACGCGGCGATCTACGCCTATGACTCCGTGGGAAACATCCTCTCGATCCAGCGGTTCGATGCCGCGACGTTGTCCGGTGTCGCGATCACCGCCCTGGTACCGGACAAGGGCAAGGCGGGCACCGTGGTGTCGATCCTCGGCAAGGGGTTCGGAGGCGCCGGCCAGAACGGGGTCGCATTCAATGGAGTGGCCGCGTCCGTCGCGCAGTCCTCGGCCAATCGCCTCGTCGCCTCCGTGCCCGCGGGCGCCACCACGGGGCCGATCACGGTCACCGCCCCGCTCGGCTCCGCCACCTCCCCGCGGCCGTTCCGGATCGTCGGCGCGCTCGCCGTCACGCCCCTCACCGCGACGCTCGGCACCGGCGCGACGCAGCCGTTCGTGGCGAGAGAGGACGGCGTCGATACGAGCAACGTGCTCTGGTCGGTGGACGGCGTCGTCGGCGGTGACGCGGGCGTCGGGACCATCTCGGCGCAGGGCCTCTACGTCGCTCCCACCGTCATCCCATCGCTCCGGGCGGTCGGGATCACCGCGACCAATCGTGACGATGCCTCCGTAGCGGCGAGCGCGATCGTGACGCTGCGGCCGCCGGCCCCGGCGTTCCTCGCCGCGGCTCCCCTCGGCGTCCAGGTCGCCGAGCCCGGACTCCGTACGCTCGTGTCTTCCGCGGTGGGTATTCAGCGAGCGCCCGATGCCGACGGGACGACCATCGTCGCCGCTGCCATCGGCGTCGGCCCCGCCGATCGCGAGGCCTTCGCGGCAGCCGCACCGGTCTCGGTGAACCGAGAGCCGCTCATCACGGCGGTCTCGCCGTCCGCCGCGGCGCGCGGCTCGACGAACCTCACGCTGACCGTGACGGGGTCCGGTCTCGCCGGAGCCGCCGGTCTCGAGTTCCTCCTGAACAACACCGTGGACGCCGCGGTCACCGTCGCGAACACGACCGTCGCGCCCGACGGCACCCAGATCACGGCGCAGATCGCCATCGCGGCCGGCGCCGTCGTGGGTCCGCGCGTCGTGCGGGCGAGCGGGCCCGCCGGCTCGACGACCCCGGTGGGCGCCGGCGGCAACGTCTTGACCGTCCAGTGACGGCGCGCGAAAGGAGAAAACCCATGATTCGTTTGATCGCCATCGCGACGATCGGACTCCTGGCCGCCGGGGTCGGGGCATCGCCCGCTCGGGCTCAGACGTTCAGCAGTGGCAGCACCGGGGCCGACGGCG
>DATHGT010000082.1:0-9107 GCA_035317605.1 Candidatus Acidiferrum sp.
TCGTCGGGCTTCAACACGCCAGCAAGGCCATCTACGAGGCCTGGCTCAATCAGGTCCCGATGATCATCATCGGGGGGACAGGACCGCTCGACTCCAGCCATCGACGGCCGTGGATCGACTGGATCCACACCGCGCAGGTCCAGGGCCAGATCGTCAGGGACTACGTGAAGTGGGACGACCAGCCCCAGGGAGCGCTCAGCGTCGCCGAATCGATACTGCGCGCGTATCAGATCGCCATGACGGAGCCGCGCGGCCCCGTGTATCTGTGTCTGGACGTCGAGCTGCAGGAGAGCCGATTGCCCGAAGGCTTCGCGATCCCCGACGTCGCTCGTCACGGCCTGGCGGCCACGCCCACCGGCAATGCCGAGGCCACCGCCGAGGCCGCGAAGCTACTTCGTCAAGCGCGGTGGCCTGTGCTGCTCGTCGAAGGGCTGGGACGGACTCCGGGCGGTCCCCAGGCGCTGCAATCGTTGAGCGAGCTTCTCGGGGCGCCGGTGATCGAGCTGGGCTCGTCCTTCAACCTCTCGAATCGTCATCCGCTCAATCTCACCGGGGCCAGGGAAGACGTGTTGAAGGACGCCGATCTCGTCGTGGCCGTCGGGGTCAAGGACCTCGAGGCCGCGTTGAAGCGACCGGCGCCTGAGGCCGGCGGTGCCGCCTCGGGACTGCCGCGTGGGCGGGCCGGCTACAACCGGCGTTACGAGAGCGTCATCGCCGATGGGACCAAGCTCGTTCGGATCGGGCTGGAAGATTACGGGATCAAGAGCTGGACGAGTAGCCACGGCCGGCTCGTTCCCGCCGACGTCGCGATTCTGGGGAGCGGGGCCCAGGTGCTGAGGGATCTCGCGCGCGTGTGTCAGGGCGAGATCGACGGCGATCTACGGCGACGGATCCAAGAGCGGACGGCCAGGGCTCAGGAAATCTCCACGGCGGCCGACCTTCGTTTACGGACCGACTTGAAGGACCGCTGGTGGGCGCAGAAACCGACTTCCACCGCGCGATTGGCGGCCGAGATCTGGGACGCGATCCGCGGGGAAGACTGGGTCCTCGTCCACGGCTCGTTGAGCGGGTGGGAGCGGCGGCTGTGGGACATCACGGACGGCGCGCGGTGCATCGCCGGCGGCGGCGGCACGGGAACCGGGATGGGCGTGGCCATGGGCGTGGCGCTGGCGTACCGGGGGACCGGCAAGGTCTGCGTCAGCATTCAGAACGACGGCGACCTGCTCTACACGCCGGGCTCGTTGTGGACGGCCGCCCACCACGAGATCCCCATGCTCATGGTGATGTTCAACAACCGATCGTACTTCCAGGACGTGGGGCACCAGCGCGCGATCACCACCATGCGCGGACGCTCGCTCGACAACGTCGGCGTCGGCGTGAGCCTGGAAGGACCCGCCACCGACTTCGCGATGCTGGCCAGGAGCTTCGGACTCCACGGCGAAGGTCCCATCGTCGACCCGGACGACATCCGCCCGGCCCTGCAGAGGGGCGTGAAGCTCGCCAAGGACGGCAAGCTCGCCCTCATCGACACCATCACCCAGCCCCGGTGAGCTGATGCAGCCCAAGGATCATCACGATTGGGCGTCCGAGACGTACGTCGACGAGTGGGTCAAACGACAGCAGTCCGAAGACCCGGCGCGGGCCCAGCGCTTCGAGCTGATGTGCGATCGCTTTCCGTTTCCTCACGACGCGCCGGTTCGCATCCTGGATCTCGGCGCCGGTTACGGTCCCGTGAGCGCGTTCATTCTCGACCGCTATCCGAACGCGACCTGCGTCGGACAGGACGGCTCGGCACCGATGCTGGATCGCGCGCGCATGCTCATGGCGAGGTTCGGGGAACGCTTCACGCCGATCGAGTCCGACCTCTTCGCGAAAGACTGGCTGCCGTCTCGGTTCGGCTCCTTCGACGCGGCCGTCTCGTCCATTTGCCTGCACAACCTCCGCGACTTCGTGCGGATCGGTGAGATCTACGGTGAAGTCTGCCGGCGTCTGAAGCCCGGCGGTGTCTTTTTGAACCTGGATCTGGTCAACGCCCCGGACGGAACCGGACCGTTTCCCGCGGGGCTCGACGACCACCTCGTCGCGCTCCGCGCCGCGGGATACCACGGCGTCAGCTGCTTCTGGGGGGACGCGCGCCTGGCCCTTTTCGGCGGCTACGCCTGACCGTCAGTTCTTCTCGAGACGACCGCGTCGAGAGGGGTCGCCGCGCTGCACCGATTGGCTACGCGAAGGCTCTTCGCGCCGTGCTCGGAAGTTTTCGGGGAAGCGCGACCGCGAGGAAATAGTGTCTCGAATACAAGTAGTCTTCGCCGGTCTCGTCGATGACGCGAGTGTAGCCGTGCTTGGCGGCTTCCGCATCGGGCAACGCACGATAGATCTTCCGCAGCTCGAGCGACTCCGGGTTGCCGTCGTTCTTGATACAGACGACGTACTGCGTACGGCCGGTCGTGGGCTCACCACGCTTCCGGGAGGAGACGCTTGATCTTGAACCTTTTGCGACCGACGCCGTGCGCTTCATACCTCTGGATCTCCTCGTGACCGTCAGTTCTTCTTCAGCCGCACCTCTTCGAGGGGGGCGGCCCAGGGGTAGGGGTTGATCAGCATGAGGGCGGGCTCGGCTACGCGCGGGCCGACTCCGCTCGGCCAGACGTAGTCCCAGATGGGCGCGAAGCGTACGCGCTCGTGGAGCAGCAGCTGGATCTGGTGGAGCAGGGCCTCCCGCTTCTTCTTGTCGGTCTCCAGGGCCTGCTGCTTGTAGAGCGCGTCGACGTCGGGATAGCTGCCGTAGGTGTAGATCCCTCCCACCGGCACCCATTCGGACATGCGCGAGGCGGCGTTGCCGTATGTCGCGACGATGCAGACGCAGACGCCCTTGAGCTTCTTGGTCTGGAGCGCCGCGAGGTAGGCAGCGCGCTCCATCGGTCGCATCCGGACCTTGATGCCCACCGCGCCGAGATAGCCCATGACCGTCTCGCCCACCGAGAAGTAGGGCGGCGCCTGGTGCAGCTCGCCGCCGTCGAAGCCGTTGGGGTAGCCGGCCTCGGCCAGGAGCTGCTTGGCTTTCGCGGGATCGTACGGGTACGGCTCGATGGGGAGCGCGAACTCGAAGGTCCGCGGGACGATGTTGCCGGTGGGCTTGGAGGCGCCGAGCGTCTCCGCCTCGCTCATCGAGCGGCGATCGATGGCGTAGCTGGCGGCCAGCCGCACTCTCCGGTCGGCCCACGGCGACTTCGGGTCCCACTGGTCGAAGAATTCGAGGAAGAACGTGCCGATCCCTCCCGAGAACGCGAGCTTGAAGCTGGGATCGCGCTTGAGCTCGAGGGCCTGGGGTGCGTCCAGCAGGTAGGCGACGTCGACGTCGCCGCGCTTGAGCATGGCCAGTCGCGTGGTGGCCTCGGGGATGCTCTTGAACACGAGCCGCTTCACGCTGGGCACCTTGCGCCAGTAGCTCTCGTTGGCCTCCATGATCAGCTCGATGCCGGGCGTGTGGCTCACGAAGCGGTACGGTCCGAGACCGATCGGATGCTTCTTGAAGCCGTCGTCGCCGACCTTCTCGACGTACTTCTTGGGGACGACCCAGCCGGCGCCGGACACCAGGGTGCCGTAGAAGGTCATGAAGTCGGGCCAGGGCTCGTGCAGATGGAAGCGCACGCGGAAGGGACCGACGATCTCGATCTCTCGCACCTTGTCGTGGAGGATCTTGGCGCCCTTGGCCCGATGGAAGCTGAACTTCACGTCCTCGGCGGTGAACGGGTCGCCATTGTGGAACTTCAACCCCTCGCGGAGCTTGAACTCGTAGACGCGCTGATCGGCGCTCACCGTCCACGACTCGGCCAGGCTCGGGGTCAGGAGGTTGCCGGGCATCGGCTTGACGAGCGCATCGTGCAGTCCGTACGAGATCCAGAAGGCGGTGAGCCCGCCCATCTCGCCCGGGTCGTACCAGATGGGAGCCAGCGTCACGTAGAGCGCGAAGCGCATCTCACCCTGCGGCTTCTGCTGAGCCGTCGCGCTGGTGGTCAGGCCCGCCAGGAGGACGCCACATAGGAGCGCGATCCACCGACGTCTGCGTGAAGGGCTCATGATCGCCTCACCATCTTGATGACCTCGCCGATGTCCTTGACCTGATCGAGATTCCACAGCCGTTCGAGCAGCGCGTCGGTCTGAGCCGGAAGCAGATCACCGGCCAGCCCGCGGAACTTGGCTTCGATCTCCCCGTCGGTCATGGGATTCTTCCAGTGGCCGCGGTGATACGGAACGGTGGCGGTGACGCGCGCGCCCGCGCCGGTCACGATCTCGACCACGCTCAGCATGGCCTCGGGCGCTCGGCGATTCGCCTCGTCGGAGACGCTGACCTTCACCTTCCCCACCAGCTCGAGTAGCGCGGGATCGCGCCAGTACTCCGGCTCGAAGTGCTTCGTCTCGGTCGCCGCCGAACGGCGCGAGCGCGAACGGTCCCCGGCTCACCGCGTTGAAGAACCCGCCCGGCCCCTCGAAGATCGGCGACGGCCCGGTGAGCCCCTGGGCGGCCAGCATCGCCGCGAAGACCGCGTTGCGGCTGGCGTTGGCGAACGCGCACCCCTTCCAGAGCGAGACGTCGCCGATCCGCGTCTGGTAGAGCGCGCTGTTGGCGGCGACGCTCATGTTGAGGGCCTGGATCGTCTGCGCGCGCGAGAGTCCCATCGCCTTCGCCGCGCCCGCGGTGCTCGCGACGACCCCGTGGGTGACGTGATCGAAGCCGCGCGCCCGGACCGACACCGCGTCGCAGAGCCGGCAGAACACCTCGTACGCGAGCACGGTGGCCGTGATCACGGACCGGCCGTCGCCGTGGACGATCTCGGCGGGGGAGAGCACCGCTGCGATGGCGTCGCTGGGATGGCCGGATTCCTGGCTGGTGTAGCCATCGTTGAAGTCGAGGTAGCGGATCATCACGCCGTTGGCGAACGTGGCCAGATCGGGGCTGGTCTCGCGTCCGGTCCCCAGCACGGTCGCGGGCTGGCGGCTCGACACGCTCTCGGCCAGCGCGCGGGCCACGACGCTCGGCTCGCCCCCGAAGCCACCGATGGCGCAGCCGAGCGTGTCGATCAGCAGCCGCTTGGCCTGATGCACGACGTCCGGCGGGAGGTGTTCGAAGCGGAGCGGAAGCGCGTAGTCGGTCAGGGTCTCGACGATGGTGGCCATGACGCTCCGGCGGCAGAGACGGCGTGGGGGCCCGGTGGCCCCCACGCCTTCTCGCGCAGTCTGGCGTTCCGCTAGACGCTGGCCGGGGCTTTCGACTCGGCCAGGACGACGGCGGCGGCTTTCGCGACGGCGGTGCCCTCGAAGAACCGAGGGTTGCCGGCGCCGAACATGCGCACCGCGTTGGCGAAGGTGAAGTCGCGGAAATCGTCGGTGGTGATCAGCCCCTCGTCGACCAGCTCCCACGCTTCGGGCAGCACGTCCATCATGTCCGGCACGTCGAAGTGGCCGATGTCGGAGCTGAAGATCGCGTTGAGCCGCGCGTTGAACGGGTTGGCGGCGGGCTTGAACGCCCACGCGTTGGCCTTGTCGTCAGCCTCGCAGCCGAAGTAGAACGGGGTCACGTAGAGATCGGTCCAGTCCGACTTCCTGGTGATCTCGCAGGCCGAGAAGTCGTCGAGATTGGCCAGCCCTCCGGTCAGGCCCGCCGCGTCGGGGTCAGGCCAGCCGTCACGCGCCTTCAGGGCCGCGATGTGGTCCGGGTAGCCGTACTTCTCCCCCATCTCCTGGAGTAGCGCGCGGTCCAGCTTGCGCGGGTCCATGTACTCCATGTGCTTGGCGTTGCGCTTGCCCCAGTGGCCGATGAGATCGCCGAACAGCATGCAGGCCCAGCCGACCCCGCCCTCCAGAAAGCCGAAGCGGAGCTGCGGGAACCGGCGGGTGATCCCGCCCAGGAAGATGGCCTTGGCGGCGGCGTGGTTGCCGGCCGCGAAGTGGCCGATGTGATTGTAGGTGAAGTTGACCGGCGAGTTGCGGAGCCCCTGGCGGCTGGCGCCGGTGTGGAAGGTCGGCGCGATGCCGAGCTCCACGCACTTCCTCCAGAGCGGGTCGTAGTCGTAGGCGCTGTCGAGACCGATCGAGTCGTACCACATCGCGAAGCGCGCGACGTCGCCCTCGCGGTTGGTGATCGACGGGATCGGCCGCGGCACCGGGCTCGTGAACATCGCGACCTTGGTGCCGAGCTGCTTGACGCAGAATTCCAGCTCCTCGATGGCCTCGTCCGGGGTGTGGCAGGGGATGGCCGCGGCCGGAGTCATGCGGTCGCTGAACTCGCGGAAGTAGTCGGCGGTCACCACGTTGAAGGCGTGGCAGACCGCGCGCCGGGCCTTGTCGTCGGTGATCCGCGGGATGCGCAGGCCGGCCGTGGGATAGATGGCCGCGAAGTCGATCCCCAGCTCCTCGAGCCGCTCGTTGAGCAACCGCGGGTACATCGCGGTCGCCCGGTCGCGGGTGTTCGTCGCCTGTCGTGTCCAGACGCCTTCCTGACCGATCCGGCGACGGCGCCGCTCGTCGACAGGCGTGTTGAGGTTGTCCTTCGTCGTCCGCTGGGAGGCGACGAAGGCGTCGGCGGCCAGATCTCCGCTGACCTTCCGCATCTGCTCGCTGAAGACGGGGCCGTACTCCAGCCAGTGACCGTCAGCATCGACGACGGGGTGCTTCAGCTTGGCCTTGATCTGGGAGGGAGTGGAATGACCGTTCCCGCTCATGGGGCACCTCCAGGGTTCAGAGGAATATCCGACCGGTTGGCTCGAAACCTATTCCCGCGCACGCCGTGAGTCAAGGGCCGAAGGCCGGCCGGCGTGTAAGAAGCTGCGCGGCCGCGGGTGGGGATCGCGCCGGCGGCGGGTGGACAGCCCGGGCACGATAGCGTACGGATTGGGGCGGACTCCAACACAAGGAGGGCGACATGACTGCTTCGTTCCGCGCGCGCACCGGGCTCTCTCGCCGTGAACTCCTGACCTCGGTCGCCGCCGGCGGCGCCGCCTTCCTGCTCGGTCCGCCCCGCGCGCGGGGCGCGGCCAAGTACACGCGCTACAACGCGACCAGCGCCCAGGGCAAGACGATGCTGAACAGCTACGCGAAGGCCATCGAGAAGATGCTCAACCTGCCGCCCACCCATCCCCACAACTGGTTCCGCAACGCCTTCGTCCATACGCTCGACTGTCCGCACGGCAACTGGTGGTTCTTCGCCTGGCATCGCGGGTACCTCGGCAACTTCGAGCAGACGATCCGCGCGTTGAGCGAGAACCAGAACTTCGCCATGCCGTACTGGGACTGGACGCAGCTGCCTGAGATCCCGGCCACGATGTTCGAGGGCGTGTTGACGCCGACCAGCGCCGCCTTCGACCCGTACATCAAGAGCTACCAGACCTTCTTCGACTACATGAACCCGGTCCTGACCACGTTCTGGAGCAACCGCACGCCGGGCCAGGTGGCCCAGCTGAACCTGCGGCAATTCCCCACGCTCGATGCGGTCTGGGACCAGGTCAAGAACAATCCCATGTACGCCACCACCCCCAACGCGCGCTATCTCTCGGCCCAGAACCCGAAGCTCGACGCCCGGACCGCGGCGATGTGCGCGCCACCCACCATCATCGACGGTCTCAAGCCGACGACGTTCATCCCCTTCAACAGCAATCGGACGAAGTCGCACACCGTGCCGCCGACCGGCTCGACCACGTTCAGCGTGCTCGAAGGCCTGCCCCACAACAACGTCCACAACAACATCGGCGGGGTGAACCACGTGCCGCAGTCGGACTTCGGATACATGCAGGACAATCTCTCCCCGACCGACCCCGTCTTCTTCCTGCACCACTCGAACATGGACCGCCTGTGGCAGGTGTGGATCCGCAAGCAGGAGCGCCTCGGCCTGCCCACGCTGCCCGAGGTCCCGGCGGACCGGAAGGCGTGGGAGGAGGACCCATTCCTGTTCTTCATCAACGCCGCGGGAACGCCCGTCACCGCGAAGGCCGGGGACTACGCCACCATCGGCGCCTTCGACTACGACTACGAGCCCGGCTCGGGCGAGGAGGTCGTGGCCCAGGCCGCCCCGCCGGCGCCACCGGCCAAGACGCGATTCTCGGGTAAGCTCAGAGGTGCCGTGGGATCGGTATCCGTCGGGACCGCGCTGCTCAACCAGGCGGCGGCCGGCCAGCCAGGCCGGACGCTCGTCGCGCACGTGACGCTGCCGCATCCGAGCGGACCGAATGCCCCGCGCACGTTCGACGTGCTCGTCAACGCGCCGGCGAATCTCACGTCGGCCGGCCCCGACAGCCCCTTCTATGCCGGCACCATCTCGTTCTTCGGAGCCATGCGCGGCATGACCATGGACACGACCTTCGCCGTGCCGCTGACGAAGGTGCTCGCCAACCTCAAGAGCGGCAACAGACTCGGAGCCGGCGAGCTGCAGATCCGCGTGGTCCCGCAGGGCGTGGTGCGCACGGGATTGGCCACCGCCCCCGCACCGCCGGCACGCGTGAAGGCCGTCGCCGTCGAAGTCTGGTGAACGGGTGCACCTCGCCCCGCTCGCCGCGTACGTGCTGACCACGCTGCTGATGCAGGGCGGCGGTGCGGCACCGCCGCCCGACGCGCGGCGGATCGTCCTCGACCTGCCGCGAGCCCCGGCGGCGGAGGAGGCCGTGTGGCTGAACGTGCGCGTGGGCGCGCTGTGGCGCGGGGCGCGCATCCTCGTCCTGACCGACGACGGCACGCTGCTCGGCGCCATCTCGCCGTTCGCGGTGGTTCCGGGCCAGGAGGCGGGCACCTACACGATTCCGCTGCCGGAGAGCGCCGTGCGGGAAGGGCGCGTCGCCGTGCGCCTCGTGCTGGAGGGGCCGCGAAAGGCGACCCGCCGTCCGACGGAGAGCGAGGTCGAAGACGTCGGACTGATCTACGTCCCGATCAAACGAGAGCCAGTGAGGTGAGACATGAGCGAGCTCAGGCTGATCTCGGCCGATTCGCACGTCAACGAGCCCGGCGACCTCTGGGTGGAGCGCATCGACAAGGCGTTCCGCGACCGCGCGCCGCACGTGGTGGAGAATCTCCCGGGCCAGAAGCCGGGCGCCTACTTCGTGCTGGAGGGGATTCCGCCG
>DATHGT010000083.1:0-7943 GCA_035317605.1 Candidatus Acidiferrum sp.
AGACGTTGCCGTCCGGTCCGAAGAGGACGTGATCGTTCAGCACTCGCGTGGTCCAGACACCGGACTCGGGACCGTATCGCGTGGCGACGACGGCGCAATGGAACACATCACAGTTGAGCGGACTGAGAAGCGACATGGAGACCGAATTGGCTCGGCGAAATCCTCCCACGTGCGCGGCGTCAAGCGGTGATGGCGCTGGTAGGCCTGCAGACTTGACGCGAATCGTGTGCGGTTTCGCGCGCCGGATCGGTCGAGGCCGCAACTCCGGCGTCCCCAAAAGATATCGACACAAATCGGAATACTGTACGTCCAGTTCATAGTAGGTGGATGCCCGGAGCTGGCGAGGAATGTCAGCCGGCTCACCGCCCGGCGGAAGCACGGGGATGAACCGCCTGTTCCGACTGGAGTCGTCGTACAAGATCTGATTGGCGATCAGGCCTTCCCAGGATGCCCCCAATCCCTGGCCAACGGTTTCACGGCCGTCGAAACGCTTGCAGTAGGTCGCCGTGCAAACGAGCAGCGTGAAATCCGCCTGCTCCATCTGGAGCAGGATCCACCGCGGCCAGCCTTCGGATGGAGCGACGACGTATCGATCGAGCCATGCATCGATCCCATCGTCTCGGAGACGCTCGGCAAGCGAGAGCACCCAGCTCTTGTGATCTTCGGAATCGTGGCTGTAGCTGATGAAGACGCGCTTCGGGCGGCGAATTTGGCGTCGCCTCGATGAGGGCACGTCCAACCGCTTCATGTCGTCAAGGCGAGCTTATGTTGTAACGAGAGGCGATGCAGACTTCGGAACAACTAAACCCGGAACCACGGCGCTACCTGCCCTCGTGCATGGCCCGCCAGAGCTTCTGGGCGGTGAGCGGCATGTCGACGTGGGTGACGCCGAACGGCGACAGCGCGTCGACGACGGCGTTGACGATGGCCGGCGGGATCGCGATGCAGCCGGCTTCGCCCAGGCCCTTGGCCCCGAGCGGATTGCGCGTCGAGGGCGTGTGGAGCTTTTCGATCGTGACCGCGGGGACGTCGTCGGCGCGAGGCACCGCGTAGTCCATCAGCGTACCGGTCAGCAGCTGGCCGCGCTCGTCGTAGATGATCTGTTCCATCACCGTCTGACCGAAGCCCTGGGCGAGACCGCCGTGGAGCTGACCCTCGGCGAGCAGCGGGTTGATGATGACGCCCGCGTCGTCGACCCAGGTCAGCGACTCGACGATGAGCCGTCCGGTCTCGCGGTCGATCGAAACCGCGGCCACCACCGCCCCCGAGCTCCACGTCTCGCCCTCGGGCTGGAAGTAGTGCGCCGCTTCGAGCCCCGGCGTGTCGCCGGCGGGCAGCGCGGCGCCGCCCGCGTAGGCCACCGCGGCGATCTGCTTCCACGCGACGGTCTTCTGCGGCGCCCCGATCACGTGAAAGCCGCCTGATGCGGCGACCACATCTTCGAGGCCGGCCTCCAGCAGCTTGGCGGCGATGCGCCGGCCCTTCTCGCGCACGACCACCGACGCCTCGACCAGCGCGCCACCGCCGAGCGCGGTGCTGCGGCTGCCGTGGGTGCCGAAGCCCTCGGGGCCGCGGCGCGTGTCGCCGTGGACGACCGTCACCTCGTCGGGCGTGACGCCGAGCTGATCGGCCACGACCTGGGCGAAGGTGGTCTCGTGGCCCTGGCCGTGGGCGCTCGAGCCCGTGATCGCGGTGACCTTGCCGGAGCGCTCGACCTTCACGCTGCCGCTCTCCCAGCCGAGCGCGCAGGGCTCGACGTAGCTCACCAGTCCGACGCCGACCACTTCGCCGCGCTCCCGCCGCGCTTTTTGGGCGCGACGCAGCGCCGGATAGTCCGAAACTTTCAGCGCGGTCTCGAGCGCGCCGACGTAATCGCCGGAGTCGTAGATCTGGCCGGTGATCGTGCGATAGGGAAAGCCGTCGGACGGGATCAGGTTGCGGCGCCGCATCTCCGCGGGGTCGAGCTTCAGCGCGCGCGCGGCGGTGTCCATCAAGCGCTCGATCACGAAGCACGCCTCCGGACGCCCGGCGCCGCGGTAGGCGGAGACCGGTGTGGTGTGGGTGAGGGCGCCGTCGACCGCGATCTCGCAGCTCGGCACCACGTAGGCTCCGGGCAGGCAGCGCACGTGATTGTTCGGCGAGCCCGGCGCCGCGAACATGAGCGAGGCGCCGAGCGGCGAGACGATGCGCGCGCGCAGGCCGAGAATGCGGCCGTCGGCGTCGAGGGCCAGCTCGCTCTCGCACACCGAGCCGCGCGCCTGGTTGGTGGTCTCGAAGTCCTCGCGGCGGGTCGACGCCCAGCGGACGGGGCGGCCCAGCCGCACGGCCAGCCAGGCGAGCAGAATTTCTTCGCGGTATGGCCCGGTCTTCACCCCGAAGCCGCCGCCCACGTCGGGCGCGATCACCCGGACCTGCGACTCGTGCAGCCCCAGCATCCGCGCGATCTCGCCGCGGATGCGGAACGGGGCCTGGCACGAAATCCAGACGGTCAGCTCCTCGGCCACCGCGTCGAAGCTCGCGACCACCATGCGCGGCTCCATGGCCACCGCCGAGATGCGCTCCTGGGCGACTCGGAGCGTCACCCGGTGGGCGGCGCGGGCGAAGGCGGCGTCGGGGTCGCCTCCCTTGAGCACGCGGCGGAACGATCGGTTGCCCTCGATGGCCGGATCGACGACGGGCGCGCCCGGGGCCAGCGCGGCTTCGGGCTCGGCCACCGCGGGCCACCCCTCGTACTCGATCTCGATCAGGTCGGCCGCGTCCCACGCCTCGGCGGCGCTGTCCGCGACGATCGCGACCACGGGCTCGCCGACGGCACGCACGGTACCGTCGGCGATGATCGGGTGCGGCGGGATCTTCATGCCGGGGATCGCGAGGTTCACGGGCATGGGCGCGAGGTGACGGACCTCGTCGCCGGTGACGACGGCCGCGACGCCGGGAGCCTTCCGCGCCGCCTCGACGTCGAGCCTGACGATTCGCGCGTGGCCGTGGGGCGAGCGCACGAGGATCACCGACAGGCACGCCGCGGGTCTGAGGTCGTCGACGAACTTGCCGGCCCCGAGCAGCAGCCGCCGGTCCTCCCGGCGCTTCATCGGCCGGCCTACGTAGGTGTCGGAGTCGGTCCCGTGGGCCATTGAATTGTCCTCGGCTATTCGATCGATTCGCGCGCGCGGCGCGCCTCGGTTTGTATCACCCCGCCCGCAGACCGGTCAAACCGTGCGGCCGCTGTCCGGGTTAACGAGCCCGAGTCGCCGGATCGCGTGGATAATCGGGCGTGACGTGTTGCCTGGAAACGCGCTCGTGAGGGCGCGAACGCTCGCGGTGGTCGCCATCGGCGCGATGGTCGTCGTCGCCGCGGCGTTGGTCGCGCTGTCGGTGAGACGGCCGGCGGTCCCGACGTACGCGCCGACACTGCCAGCGCCCCGCGACGCCGGGTCAGCGCTCGTCGGCCCCGTGCTCTACACCGTGGACGCCTCCAGTCCCGATCAGTGGCGCTACTTCTCGTTGCGCTTCGGCAGCGTGCTGGAGAACGCGGGCGCGCGCGACTGGGACCTCGCGTTCCGCCGTTACCAGATCATCGCCAACGGCGGCCCCAGGTTCACCGGCAACGCCGGCGTCGTGGATCTCGGTCGCGTCGCGTTCGCTGACGTGACGTCGGTGCCCGAGGCGGGCTACCAGGTGACCGAGGGCGACGCCGAGCCGCGCCACCCCGCGCTCGCGGGCTGGTACAGCTACAGCTACTTTTCCCACGTGCTGACCCCGAAGTCGCGCGTGTGGGCCGTCCGTTCCGCGGACGGCCGCTACGCCAAGCTGGAGTTCGTCAGCTACTACTGTCCAAGCCTCGAGCCCGGCTGCGTGACCTTCCGCTATGTCTATCAAGGCGACGGATCTCGGAATCTCCGGGCGACTGGCCGGTGATATCGTTTGCCCGACGTGGCGGGGAGCACACCTCGCCCGAGACGAATAGAAGGAGCGTGCGTTGGCCGTTCAGGACCTGAGACCGCTGCTGGCGCCGCGATCGATCGCGATCGTCGGCGCCTCCGCCAGCAATCCGTACGCGAGCCGGCTGATCGAGAACCTCGGCAACGGAGGATTCGACGGCCGGGTGTATCTGATCAATCCGCGTCAGGCCTCAGTCGGTGGTTTACCCTGCCACCCCTCGATCGAAGCGCTGCCGGAGACGCCCGACTTGGCCATTCTCGTCGTGCCCCAGCGCGCGGTGCTCGACGTACTGGAGACGTGCGGGCGACGGGGCATCCCCGCGGCCTTGATCATCAGCGCCGGCTTCGGCGAGGCCGGTGACGCGGGTCGCGAGGCTCAAGTCGAGATCCGGCGCATCGCCGAAGCGCATGGGATGGTCGTGTGCGGACCGAACTGTCTCGGCATCGCCAACGTCCGGGCGCCCGCCATGATGCATTCCTACACCGGGCTGCCGGTGCCGCGCGGGAACCTCGCGCTGGTCTCGCAGAGCGGGGCCATGGCGTTCGCGTCGGTGCTCTCGCCGGCGGCGGACCGCGGCGTGGGCTTCGCGATGGTGGTCTCGAGCGGCAACGAAGCCGTGATCGACACCCCCGACTACGTCAGGCACTTCGTGGACGATCCCGACGTCCGGGTGATCGCGAGCTTGCTCGAGGGTCTTCGGCCCGGGCGCGGGCGCGCGTTCCTCGACGTCGCCGCTCGAGCCGCGGATGCCGGCAAGCCGATCCTGGTCTGCAAGGTCGGACGGTCGGAAGTCGGCTCGCGCCAGGTCGTCTCGCACACGGGCTCGATGACCGGATCCGACGCGGTCTACGACGCCGCGTTCGCCCAGGCCGGGGTCATCCGCGTGCCCGACCCCGACGACCTGTTCGAGATCGCCTCGGCGTTCTCGCGCTGTGCCGAGCCGCGGGGCGAGGGGATCGCGATTCTGAGCACGTCGGGCGGGCTCGGCGTGGTGCTGGCCGACAAGTGCGGGGTCCACGGGCTCGAGCTGCCGCCGCTCTCGGCTGAAGCCGCGGAGCGTCTGGCCAAGGGCGACATGTTCCTGGTCGTCGGCGATCTCGGCAATCCGCTCGACATGCGCGGTCAGGGCGCGCAGCATCTCCACGAGCTGCTCGATCTCTTCATCCGCGACGACCGCTATCACCTGATCACGGTGGCCCTCGGCCTGCCCGCGGTCGGCGAGCGCGCGGTGAAGATCGCGCGCGATCTGATCGAGATGGCCGGCAAGACCGACAAGCCGCTGATCGTGCTGTGGATGGGCACCCGGCTCGATCCCGAGGGCCGGCCCACCGATCTCGACGGATTCCGCTTGCTCGAGACGAGCCGGGTGCCCGTGTTCTCGTCGCCCGACAAGTCCTTCAAGGCGATGCAGGCACTCGTCGGGTATCACCGGTTCAGGCAGCGGCGCGCCGAGCGGCGCGGGGCCGTCGCTGGCCCGGCGGGCATCGACGCGAGCGCGGCGCGAGCGTTCGTCGCCGACAAGCGGGGGACGCTCGACGAGGTCGAGGCGCGCACGCTGCTCGCGTTCTACGGCATCGCCGGGCCGCGCGAGCATCTCGCACGCGACGCGGATGAGGCGGCGCGCGCCGCGAAAGACATCGGGTATCCGGTCGCCGTCAAGATCGTGTCGCCCGATCTGCCGCACAAGACCGAGGCCGGGGCGGTGGCTCTCGGCGTTCGCGACGAGGCCGCAGTGCGAGAGGCGTGTGAGGCGATGCTCGCGCGCCAGCGCCCGGAGACGCACGTGCGCGGACTGCTCGTGCAGGAAATGATCGCCGACGGGCGCGAGGTGATCGTGGGCGCGAGTCAGGATCCGCAGTTCGGTCCGGTGGTGACGTGCGGGCTGGGCGGCGTGTTCGTGGAAGTCCTGCGCGACGTGCAGCGCCGCATCCCCCCGATCGACGCCGGTGAGGCGCGGTCGATGATCGCCGCGCTCGCGGGCGCGGCCACGCTCGGCGAGTTCCGCGGCCGCCCCGCGGCGAGCGTCGACGCCGCCGTCGACGTGATCCGCCGCATCGGCCAGCTCGCACTCGACCTCGCGGACCGAATCGCCGAAGTGGAGATCAACCCTTTGATGGTGACGCCCACGGGCGCGATCGCGGTGGACGCGGTCGTCGTCCTTGGCGCTCCGGGAGCGCAGCCATGACCGTGAAGCCCGCGCGCCGCTCGTCGCTGATCCTGCCCGATCGAGACATGGGGGGCCCCGAAATGGCCCCCCAACCCCCCCAGCGCTCGTCGCGCCCCGGCGCAGCCGCGGCGCGCCTCGGGATCGCGCGAGATCAAGAGGACCAGCCATGACCGTGAAGCCCGCGCGCCGCTCGTCGCTGATCCTGCCAATAAACGTTCCCCGGTTCGTCGAGCGCGCGCATCTGCGTTCGGCGGACGCGATCGTGCTCGACCTGGAAGATTCGGTGCCGCCGGGGGAGAAGGTGAGCGCCCGCAAGCTGATCCCGGAGGCGATCCGGCAGGTCGCGCGGGGCGGGGGCGAGGTCGCGGTTCGCGTCAACAACGAGCCGGGCCTGCTCGACGACGACGTCGACGCGGCCGTCCAGCCCGGTCTGGATTCGATCTCGTTTCCGAAGGCCGAGTCCGCGGAGCAGATCCGCGCGGTGACCGCGCGGATCGAGCGGCTCGAGCGCGAGCGCGGGATCGCCCCCGGTCACGTGAGGCTGAGCCTGGCCGTCGAGACCCCGCGCGGGCTGCTGGCGGCGCGCGAGATCGCCGTGGCCAGCGACCGCATCGCGTCGATGAGCGTGGGGGTCGAGGACTACTGCCTCGAGCTTGGAGTGGAGCCGTCCCCCGACGGCGCCGAGCTGCTCTACGCGGTGTCCACGATCGTGACCATCTGCAAGGCCACCGGGATCACCCCGACGGGCCTCGTCGGTAGCATCGCGGGCTTTCGCGAGATCGCGGTGTTCGAGGCCGCGGCCGATCGCGCTCGTCAGCTCGGCTGTCTCGGCGCCGGGTGCATTCACCCCGATCAGGTGCTGGTCCTCAACCGCGTGTTCTCTCCCGATCCCGCCAAGGTCGCCTACGCCGAGCTCGTGGTGTCGGCGTTCGAAGACGGGGTGCGTCGGGGGACCGCGTCGGTGAACGTGGACGGCAAGATGGTCGACGTCCCGGTCTACAAGCGCGCGCTCGTGATCCTCAACCGGGCCCGCGCCGTCGCCGAGACCGAGCGCCGCAAATCCGAAGCGCTCGCGCGGTTGACGTCGTGAGCCGGTCCACGAATCGCGGCCTGCCAGGGCGCGCTTCGCCGAGAGCGACGACCGCCCGCGCCGCCGAGTACGATGCCTGAAGCCGACGGCGCGTGGATCAAGGCCTCGGACGTCATCCCGATGTTTCCGACGCTCGTCTGGAAGCTCGAGCTGGAGCCGGCATTCCACGAGGGCGTCAGCACGCGGATCGTCGCCGCCATCACGACGATGAGGCGGAGCTGCCCGGAGCTCGCCCCCGGCCAGGGATGGCAGTCCGAACCGAACCTTCACGAGCGCGACGAGTTCCGGGAGCTCGGAGCCTCGATCCAGCAGGCGGCGCGGACCGTTCTGCGATTCTTGCGCGTCGGACACGACGCCGTCGAGATCACGGGCTGCTGGGCGAACGTCCTGGCCCCGGGGGCGTCGCACAAGATGCACAGCCACCCGAACAACTTCTTGAGCGGCGTGTACTACGTGCGAACGCGGCCGGGCGCCGACACCATCAACTTTCACGACCCGCGGGCTCAGGCCGGCGTGATCAGACCGCCCGTCGTCGAGCTGACGTCGGAGAACACGGACCAGGTCGTGGTCAAGGTGACGAACGGGACGCTCCTGCTCTTCCCCGCCTATCTGCCGCACTCGGTGGACGCCAACGCGAGCGAGGGCGAGCGCATCACGATCAGCTTCAACCTGATGTTCTCGTCGTTCACGGAGAACCTGAGCAAACCGCTCTGGTGACCGAGCGACGACGGCATCCGAGATCGGAGG
>DATHGT010000084.1:0-53264 GCA_035317605.1 Candidatus Acidiferrum sp.
TTCATCGCGAGCTGCTACTTCGGGAAGTTCGACTCGATGACGTTCGGTCCGCAGACGCCGTTCCTCGATCCCGACAACTTCCTGTACGGCATGCACTACCCGGGCGAGCAGAAGAACCAGAGCCACGTCGACGATCCGATCGTCACCGACATGCTCATCCGCCAGCGGCGCATCTTCGACGTGGCCAAGCGCCGCGAGGTCATCCACGAGCTGCAGCGGTACCTGGCCCGCCAGCAGTACTACGTCCAGCTGCCGTCGGGCACGTACGTCGCCGTGTGGGACGGTGCGCTCAAGAACTACGGTCCGAACCTGGGCTACGACTACGGCGGCCGGCTCATGGCCGCCTGGCTCGATCGCTGAGACGAGCCGATCGGGCTACTTCACGAGGCCGGCCTTCCTGGCGACGTCCTCCAGGACGCGGTACTCCTCGCGGATTTCGGCGAGGACCTTGTCGGGCGGGGCGTACTCTTGGATCACGCCGAGCGGGGCGAGCCGCGCGGCGATGGCGGGGTCCTTCACGACCTTCTCGATCGCGGGCAGCAGCACCTTCGTGACCTCGGCGGGCAGGCCCGCGGGGGCGTAGAACGCGAACCAGATGCCCGGGAGGCCTTGACGATAGCCGAGCTCGGTCAGCGTGGGGATCTCGGGGAACGCGGGGGTCTTGCTCGACACGGCGAGACCGCGCATGGCGCCGCTCTTGAGGTGACCGCTGGTGGCGCCCACCGACAGCGCGGCCACCTCCACGTGGCCGCCCAAGAGCGCCGTGATGGCGGGAGCGCCTCCCTTGAACGGGATCGGCGTCATCCCGGCTCCGGTGAGTGAGTTGACGACCTCGATGCTGAAGTGTCCGACCGATCCCGTGCCCACCGTGGCGGCCCGGACCTTGCCCGGATTCTTCTTCGCGAACTCGACCATCTCACCAAGGTTCTTCCAGGGCGCGTCACCGCGCACGGTGAGGATCAGCGGAGTGCGGGACGCCAGCCCGAGCGGCGCCAGATCCTTCAGCGGATCGTAGGTGACCAGGTCCGGATTGAGGATGCGTCCGGAGACGAGGGCCGCGTTGGGGGCGATCAGGATCGTGTAGCCGTCCTTCTTGGCCTTCACCACGCTATCGGTGCCGATCGCCATCCCCGCTCCCGGACGATTCATCGGCACCACGGGGACCTTCAGCAGCTTGGCCAGCTCGTCCGCCATGGCCCGGCCGGCGACGTCGGCCGCGTCACCGGGCGAGAGCGGAATGACGAGCGTGATGGTCCCGCTCGGATAGCTCTGGGCGGAGAGGGGGAGCGCTGCGGCGAGCACGGTCAAGACGCCGACGAGCAGACCGAGCGTGCGTGGCATCGTTTGACCCTCCTTGTGGCGATGCATTGGGACCATCACGTGAGCGGCGCGCGGGCGGTTCCGTGGAGCGCGTCGAGGAAGGCGCTCAGCGCGGGCGTCCGCGGTTTGTCTTTTCGGAGGATGATGCCGCGCTGGTGGACGAGGCGGGGGACCAGGCGCAGTGCCACCAGGCGGCCGGCGCGGGCGTCGGCGCGGACCGCGAACCAGGAGCCGAGCGAGAGGCCGAGGCCGGCGCCCACGAGCTGCTTGATGGCCTCGGTGTTGCCCAGCTCCATCGCGTGGGCCGGTGACACGCCGGCCCGGTGGAACCAGCCTTCCACGACGCGGCGCTGGGTGCTGCCCTGCTCGAACAGGATCAACGGCTCGCGGGCCAGCTCGGCCGCACCGATCGTTCGTCGCCGCCGCCAGGGGAGCTCGGGCGGGGCGATGGCCACCAGCTCGTCGCGGTAGAACGGGAGCACGGTCAGCTCGCGATCGCGCACGGGCAGGCTCACGAGGCCCACGTCGAGGGTGTTGGCCACCACCGACCGCGCGATGTCCGGCGCGTTGCCGGTCACCACCACCAGCTCGACCTCGGGATGGCGGGCGCGGATGCGGCGGAGCACCCGCGGCAGCAGGTAGATGCTGATCGACGCGCTGGTGCCGATGCGGACGCGTCCGGCCACGAGGCCGCGCAGTCGCTGGACCATGGCCACGCCGGCTTCCAGCTCACCGATGGCGCGGGCGGCGTGGGCCAGCAACACCTCGCCCGCGCGGGTGGGGAAGGCGCGCTTGCCCAGGCGGTCGAGGAGCGGCAGCCCGAGGCCCTGCTCGAGCTGACGGACGTGCATGCTCACCGCCGGCTGGGTGAGGCGCAGCTCGGCCGCCGCGCGCGAGAAGCTGCCGTGGCGCGCCACCGCCTCCAGCGTCTTCACGTGGGCGAGCTGAAGATCCACGGTTGCAAACTCTAGCTGATGGTCTGGATAACGACAATTGATTTCCCTGATGCCCCAGCCGCCCGCATCATGAGGGTGAGCCCGCACGTCCCCGCTGACGAGGGAGGGACCGCCATGGAAGTGAACGTATACGCTCTGGAGACGCTGGTCCGGGACAAGCTCGACGAGGCTCGCGCGATCACGGCGCGCCGTGCCCTCGTCATGCACTCCCGTCCGGCGCGCGCGCCACTGCGGGAGCGGGTCGGCGCCGCGCTCATCGCGCTCGGCGAGCGCCTGGGCGGCGGCGTGGCCTCACGAGCGGGCGCTCCACCGCGGCCCGAGGCGCTGGCCCCGCCGCGCTCGTGCGCCACGCCGAGCGCCAGCCATGGCTGAGGCCGGCATCGTCGAACGGGGCACGGTCACGCTGCGTCGCGCGCGCGCCGCCGACAACGAGCAGATCGCGGCGATCTGGAACGACGCGATCGAAGCATCGAACGTGACCACCGACACCGAGCCGCGTACGCCGGAAGCCCAGCGCGCCTGGCTCGCGCGCCACGGTGACGACCACCCCGCGATCGTCGCCACCGAGGGAGACGAGGTGCTCGCCTACGGCAGCCTCTCCCCCTATCGTGACAAGCCCGCGTTCCGCGCGACCGTCGAGGATTCCGTGTACGTCAAGGCCGGCCGGCGCGGCGCCGGCCTCGGCTCGCTCGTCCTCGCCGACCTGCTCCGCCTCGCCCGCGAGCGCGGCCACCACGCCGTGATGGCCCGCATCATCGCCGACAACGAGGCCTCCCGCCGCCTCCACGCCCGCCTCGGCTTCACGCTCGTCGGCACCGAACGCGCGACCGCCTTCAAACACGGCCGCTGGCACGACGTCGCCATCATGCAGAGTCTCTTGGACTGACTGACCGAATCCCAAGACGTCAAAGCGGAGTCGTACGCTCGTTCGCGGGCGCGATCGAGCCTCAGCTCGATCGCTACGCAAACAGGGGGGTTTGGGGGGTGCGTCTCGCACCCCCCAACTCGAGAGTACAATTCGAAGAGACTACTCGACATGCCGAGGACGCGTCTCGAGCCCCGCTTCCAGGTCGAATACCTGTCGATTCTCGACAGCGAGGGCAACCTCGACGCGGCCCTCGAGCCCGACCTGCCGGACGCCGACCTCAAGCGGCTCTATCACTGGATGGTGCTGGCCCGCCGCCTCGACGAGCGGATGGTGCGGCTCCAGCGGCAGGGGCGCATCGGCACCTTCGCGCCGATCAAGGGGCAGGAAGCGTCCCAGCTCGGCACCGTCGCCTGCCTGAGCCCGACGGACTGGATGGTGCCGTCCTTTCGCGAGACCGCCGCCATGATCTGGCGCGGGTGGCCGATCGAGAAGCTCCTGCTCTTCTTCTCCGGCCACCTCGAGGGCGGACAACCCGCGCCCGATCAGCACGACCTGCCGATCACGATTCCCGTGGCCACCCAGATTCCCCACGCGGTCGGCCTCGCCTATGCCGCGCAGTATCGCGGCGACGACGCGGTGGTCATGACGTACTTCGGCGACGGCGCGACGTCCGAGGGCGACTTCCACGAGGCCCTGAACTTCGCGGGCGTCTGGCACGTGCCCGTGGTGTTCGTCTGCCAGAACAACCAGTGGGCGATCTCGGTCCCCCTCAAGAAGCAGACGCACTCGCGCACGATCGCCGAGAAGGCCCACGCCTATGGGTTTCCCGGCATCCAGGTCGACGGCAACGACGTGCTGGCCGTCTACGCCGCGGCCCGCGAGGCGGTGGAGCGCGCGCGCCGCGGCGATGGTCCCACCCTGATCGAGTGCGTGACCTACCGCCTGGGCGTCCACACCACGGCCGACGATCCCACCAAATACCGCTCGGCGGAAGAAGTCGCCGAGTGGGAGCGCAAGGATCCGCTGACCCGGTTCACCGCCTACCTCCAGAAGCGCAACCTGCTGGAGGAGGGACTGGAAGACCGCGTCGACGCCGAGATCGCCGAGGCCGTCGCCCGCTTCGAGGCCCTGCCCCCCGCGGACGCGCTCACCATGTTCGACCACGTGTACGCCGAGCTGCCGCCGCATCTGCGGGCTCAGCGCGAATCGCTGGCCCAGCGCCTGCGCGACGGCGCGCCCGCGGGCGAGGAGACGCGTCCGGCGTCCCCGCCCATGCGCGGCCAGCGCACGACTGACCGGTAGCGCCATGCCGAGCCTCAACATGGTCAAGGCGTTGAACCTGGCCCTCCGTCAGGAGATGGAGCGGGATGCCGACGTCCTGGTCATCGGCGAGGACGTGGGAGTCGATGGCGGCGTGTTCCGAGTGACCGAGGATCTTCACCGGACGTTCGGTGGCCGTCGCGTCATCGACAGTCCGCTGGCCGAAGCGGCGATCGTCGGGACCTCGATCGGCATGGCGCTCTACGGGCTCCGGCCGGTGTGCGAGATCCAGTTCTCCGGTTTCGCCTTCCAGTGCTTCCACCAGTTCGAGAACCACGCCGCCCGCTATCGCATGCGCACCCAGGGCCGCTTCCACGTCCCCCTCGTCGTCCGGATGCCGTTCGGCGGCGGCGTACGCGCGCTCGAGCATCATTCCGAGTCGGAAGAACAGTTCTACGCCCACGTGCCCGGGTTGAAGATGGTGATTCCCTCCGGGCCCCGCAACGCGCGGGCGCTGCTGCTGAGCGCCATCCGCGATCCCGACCCCGTGATCTTCTTCGAGCACAAGGCGCTCTACCACGCCTCACGTGAGGAGGTCCCCGAGGAGCCGGAGACGCTGCCGCTCGGCCAGGCGCAGGTCGTCCGTGAGGGCAGCGCGATCACCCTGATCGCGTACGGGGCGATGCTGCGGGTGGCCCAGGAGGCGGCCGAGACGCTCGCCCGCGACGATCGGGTGGAGGCCGAGGTCATCGACCTGCTCACGATCTCGCCGCTCGACCGCGAGACCATCGTCGGCTCCGTGACCAAGACCGGGCGCGCCGTCATCGTTCATGAGGCGCCGCGGAGCTTCGGGGCCGGCGCCGAGATCGCGGCCAGCATCATGGAGGGCGCCTTTCTGTCGCTGGAAGCGCCGATCCGTCGGGTCGCGGCCTACGACGTGCCGTTCGTCGGCTTCGCCCGCGAGCGCGTCAACGTCCCCGATGCCGCCCGCGTGCTGGCCGCCGCCCGCGAGACCCTCTCCTACTGATGCCGCGTCCGTTTGTGCTGCCCGATCTCGGTGAGGGGCTGGTGGAGGCCGAGATCGTTCGCGTGCTCGTGAAGGAGGGCGAGGTGGTGAGCGAGGACGCGCCGCTGCTGGAGGTCGAGACCGACAAGGCCCAGGTCGAGATTCCCTCACCGATGAGCGGTCGCGTCGAGAAGATTCACGTCGCCCCGCACCAAACGGTGAGGGTGGGCGAGGTCCTGGTGACTTTTGAAGATGGGGGGCCCCTGGCGGCTCCCCCCATACCCCCCCAACGCGTTCCAGCTTCTCCCCAAGCGTCCGAACGCGTCTCAGCTTCTCCCCAGGTTCCCGAACGCGTCTCGGCTTCTCCCCAAGCGTCCGAACGCGTCTCAGGTTCTCCCCAAGCCCCGCAAGGGGTGTCGGCTTCTCCCCAACCTCCGCAGCGCGTGTCGCGGCCCGGGGAGGCCGGGGCGGTGCTTGAATCGTCGGAACAGCGGACGACCGCGCCGGTCGAGTCGTCGAAAGCCGTCGGGCCCGTTCCCGCGACTCCAGCCACCCGGCGGCTCGCGCGTGAGCTCGGCGTGGATCTGCGGTCCGTGCGCGGCAGCGGCAGTGGGGGGCGTGTCACCGACGACGACGTGCGCGCGGCGACCGCGCGACCGGCCACGACGGACGACACTCCTGCGTCCGCCCCCACGCCGACGTCCGCGCCGCGCGTGGCCGGCAAACCGCTGGCCCGCGTCGGTCTCGAGCCACCGCCGCTGCCGAACTTCGAGCAGTGGGGACCGGTCGAGCGGCAGCCGCTCTCGCACCTGCGCCGGACCATCGCCGAGCGCATGGCGCTGTCCGCCGCGCTGATCCCCCACGTCACGCACTTCGACCGCGCCGACATCACCGAGCTGGACGCGCTCATCCGGCGCAATCTGGACGCCGCCCGCGAGCGCGGGGTGACGCTGACGCTCAGCAGCTTCCTGCTCCGCGCGGCGGCCCTGGCCCTGCGCGATCATCCGCACTTCAACGCGAGCCTCGACCCGGCGGCGGGGGAGCTGATCGTCAAGCGCTACCATCACCTCGGGGTGGCCGTGGCGACCGACCGGGGGTTGATCGTGCCCGTGATCCGCGACGTCGATCGCAAGCCCGTGCTGGAGCTGGCGCGGGAGCTGGCCGCTCTCGCCCAGCGAGTGCGCGAGGGCAAGGCCACCCTCGACGACCTGCGCGGCGGCACCTTCACGATCACCAACCTCGGCGCGCTCGGCGGCACCGGCGCGATCCCGATCATCAACTACCCGGAGGTGGCGATCCTCGGGGTCGCGCGCGCGCGCGAGGAGGCGGTGGTCCGCGACGGGCAGATCGTGGCGCGGCTGATGCTGCCGCTCTCGTTCACGTTCGACCATCGCGTGGCCGACGGCGCCGACGGCGCCCGCTTCGCCGCCGACATCATCCGCCGCCTCGAGCATCCGGAGCAGCTTCTCCTGGATTTGTAGCCATGGTGATGGGCGATCTCGGGCGCGACGTGGACGTGGTAGTCGTGGGCGGCGGCCCCGGCGGGTACTCGGCGGCGTTCCGGTGCGCGGAGCTGGGCCTCGAGACCGTCATCGTCGACGGGGATCATCGCCTGGGCGGCGCGTGTCTCTACGAAGGCTGCATCCCGTCGAAGGCGCTGCTCCACGTGGCGGCGCTGATCGGCGACGCCGAGCGCGCGCGCGAGATCGGTGTCGACTTCGGCGAGCCGCGGGTCTCGCTCGACGCGCTCGCCAAGTGGAAGTCGGAGCGCGTGATCGGCCGGCTCGCGCGGGGGCTCGCGTCGGTGGCGAAGAGCAAGGGCGTCGACGTCATCGGCGGCCGCGCGGTCTTCGAGGGATCGCGCGAGCTGCGCGTCGAAGCCGACGAGCCGCAGCGGCTGCGCTTCACCCACGGCATCATCGCGACCGGCTCTCGTCCGAGCCGGCTTCCCGGCGTCGCCATCGAGAGCGATCGCGTGATGGACTCCGCGGCGGCGCTGGCGCTGGTCGACGTCCCGGAGCGATTGCTGGTGGTCGGCGGCGGCTACATCGGGCTCGAGCTGGGGCAGGTCTACGCCGCACTCGGTAGCCGCGTCACGCTGGTCGAGATGACGGACGGGCTCTTGCCGGGCGTCGATCGCGATCTCGTCCAGCCCCTGGCCCGCCGCTGCGACAAGCTGTTCGCGAAGATCCACCTGGGCACACGTCTGGAAAGCCTGCGCGCGCTCGATGGCGGGATCGAGGCGCGCTACGGCGGCGGCCTCGACGTGTTCGATCGCGTGCTGGTCGCGGTGGGGCGTCGCGCCGCCAGCGACGGCCTCGGTCTCGAGCGCACCGGCGTCCACGTCGACCAGCGCGGAGTGATCGCGGTCGACGAGCGTCTGCGGACGGCGGATCCGCATCTCTACGCCGTGGGCGACGTCACCGGCGAGCCCATGCTGGCCCACCGAGCGATGCGACAGGGCAAGGTCGTGGCCGAGGTCATCGCCGGCCGGCCCGCCGCGTTCGACAACGTGGCCGTCCCCGCGGTCGTCTTCACCGACCCGGAAGTGGCGTGGTGCGGACTGACCGAGAGCGAGGCCCAGCGTTCGGGCCGCGCGGTGAAAGTCGCGCGAGTTCAATGGGCGGCGTCGGGTCGCGCGGCCACGCTGAGCCGCTCCGACGGGCTCACCAAGCTCGTGGCCGACGCGGAGTCGGGTCGGGTGCTGGGCGTCGGCATCGTCGGTCCCGGCGCGGGCGAGCTGATCGCCGAAGGCGCGCTCGCCGTCGAGACCGCCGTGACCGCGGAGGACGTCGCCGCCACGATCCATACGCATCCCACGCTCTCCGAGACCCTGATGGAGGCCGCTGAGGCGCTGCTCAGGTAGAGCCGTCGCCCGACCGCCACTCCGAACGGGTCAGCTCGTAGCGCTTCATGGTTTCGTCGCCCGGGGTGGGCTCGCTCGCGACGCCGACGAGGCGAAACCCGAGCTTGGTCAGCACTCGGGACGAAGCCTGGTTGGCGTCCGCGCAATGGGCGAAGACGAGTTTGAGGGATGCGCGACTAAACGCTTGAGTCAAAAGGTGTTCAGCCGCCGCGGTCGCGTATCCGAGCCCTCGCTCGCGCGGGCCGATCCAGTAGCCCAGCTCGGCGTGCTCGGGGACGGACGGATCGCGCCCGAACATCGCGAGGCCGACGAGGCGCCTGGCGTCAAGGACCGCGAAGGTCTCGCGCTCGCCGCGAGCGCGCAGTCGCTGGGCGCGCGCGACAAACCCGAGCACGTCCCAGTCGTCGGCGGCCAGCGTCGCCAGGTCCGCCGCGTGACGGCCACTGAGCCTAACGAGCTTGATTCTCGGTCCCATCTTGACTTCCCTGGCTCGGTGTTCGAGCATAAGTGACTATCACGATCGACAATAGGAGGAACTCATGACGCTACGACTCGGCGATACCGCGCCGGATTTCACCGCTGACAGCACGGTCGGCCCGATCCGCTTCCACGAATGGCTCGGCGACAGCTGGGGCGTGCTCTTCTCGCACCCTCGCGATTTCACCCCGGTCTGCACGACCGAGCTGGGCTACGTGGCCCGGCTGAAGCCGGAGTTCGACAAGCGCAAGGTCAAGTGCATCGGGCTCTCGATCGACCCCGTGGAGTCCCACAAGGGCTGGTCGGAGGACATCAAGGAGACGCAGGGCCACGCGCCGAATTTCCCGATCCTCGCCGATCCCCAGCGGAAGGTCGCCGATCTCTACGGGATGATGCATCCGGCCCACGACGAGGTGTACACGGTGCGCACGGTGTTTCTGATCGATCCCAAGAAGAAGATCCGCCTGATGATCACGTATCCCCAGACGACCGGGCGGAACTTCGACGAGATCCTGCGCGTGATCGACTCGCTCCAGCTCACCGATGCCCACAAGGTGGCCACGCCGGTCAACTGGAAGCAGGGCGAGGACGTCATCATCATCCCCGCCGTCAGTGACGAGGAAGCGAAGGGCAAGTTCCCGGGCGGCTGGAAGACCCTCAAGCCGTATCTGCGTCTGACCCCGCAACCGAAGTAGATCGACCGGATGGGGGGCCTCGCCGCGGGCCCCCCAAGCCCCCCGACGCTCGGGATGCCCCGGCAAAGCCGGGGCATCCCTCGAATCATCCTCGCAGCCGCAGCATCCGTCGCGCGTTGCCCTCGTAGATCCTGACCTTGTCCTCGGCGCTGGCCCGCACCCGGTCCAGTGCGCCGATCGTGTCGCGGATGAATCCCGGGCCCTGCTCGGGATCGAAGGGCATGTCGGTGCCGAACAGCACGCGGTCGACGCCGAAGAACGCGAGCCCGCACTCGAGAGCCGGCGTGGAGCCGAACACCGCGGTGTCGCCGTAGAACATCTTGAAGTAGTCGAACGGCCGCCGCTCGAGCCGCGCCAGCGCGACCGCGTCGTCGGGATCTTCCGTGCGCGTGCCCAGCTGATCGAGCCCGCCGGCGGCGCGCATCTCGAAGTAGGGCAGCATGGCGCCGAGGTGATGGGTGATGACCGCGAGGTCGGGATGACGGTCGAAGAGGCCGCCGAACACGAGCCGGCCCATCGCGATCGTGGTCTCGTAGGGCCAGCCGAAGGCCCACCAGAGGTCGTACTTCGAGCGCTGCTCGTTCGCGTAATCGGCCGAGGCCGGCGTGCGCGTGGGGTGCAGCCAGATCGGCAGCCGGTGGTGCGCCATGCGCGCGAAGATCGGCTCGAACTCGGGGCCGTCGAGGGCGCGGCCGTTGACGTTCGAGAAGATCTGCACGCCGGTGGCGCGGAGCTGACCGATGGCGCGGTCGATCTCGGCCACCGCGGCGTCGGGATTGTTCATGGGCAGCGAGGCCACGAAGCCGAGGAAGCGGTCGGGATGGCGCTCGACGATCTCGGCCATCGAATCGTTGGCGAGCCGGGCCAGCTCGGGTGAGAGACCCGGGCCCGCGATGATTTCGATGGGCGGCGAGGCCAGCGTGAGCACCTGCGCGTAGCCCTCGTAGCGATCCATGATTTGCAAACGCAGCTCGAGGTCGACCAGGACCGGGATGCCGCGCATGCGCTTGCCCATGTGCAGTTGGGGCGGCGCCACCGCGAGCATGCGGTCGAAATACGGCCGGGGCAGGATGTGCGGAAAGATGTCGATCTTCATGGCGCCTCCGTTCTTACGCGCACTGGCCACGCCGGCTACGGGGAAGAGCGCGCCGCCCGAGTCCGCGAGGTCAGACGACCGCGCGCGAAGCGGTGAGGGCTTCGCGCGAGACGTCCGCGGCGGGGCGTGACCAGGCCTGAGGGTTGGGCGCTTCGTAACTCGCGTAGCCCGTGTAGCCCTTGGCCGCGACCTTGGCGAAGAACTCGCGAAAGGGCACGGCGCCCGCGCCCGGGGGCAGACGATCGGTGGCCTGACCGGCCACGAGGCCGCTGCGCGGCACGTCGCTGTACTGCACGTAGACGATCTCTTCGCTCGGCACGCCGTCGATGTCTCCGGGCTTGCCACCGCTGCGGATCAGGTGATAGGCGTCCATCAGCAGGCCGCACCGGGGGTGGCCGGCCAGGGACAGCAGCTCGCGCATGGGGGCGAGCGCGTTGAGCTGTTCCGCCTGCGAGTTGAACTCGAGGGCGACCCGCACGCCGTGGCGGTCCGCGATGTCGCCGACCGCGCGCACGTTGGCGGCGGCGTCGCGGAGGTCGCCGCGGCCGCGGTCGGAGGCGCTCATCACGGTGCCGCACCCGAGCGCGGCGGCCCGCGCGCACTGCTCGTCGAACACCTGGAAGAGGCGCGCGCGTTCCGCGCCGCCGGACCACATCCAGCCCAGTTCCACGCCCACGCAGGCCACGGCCAGCCCGCTCGCGCGCACGCGCTCGATCACGCGCTCGGCCGACTCGCCGGCCTCGGCCGCCCGCAGAAAGTCGATCCGCCGCAGCTCGATGCCGTCCCATCCGGTCTCGCGCACGATGGGCAACAGCTCGGCCAGCGGCGTGGTATCCAGCGTCCAGGTGTGCAGGGCGAATTTCATGGCGCCGATCCTATCAAGAAACCGGGCAGTCCGCGGACCTGGCTAAACGGCCGCGCCGGCGGCCGCGTCCAATGGGCCAGGAAGGTGGGATCAGTACCGCCCCTGAACACGAAAGGAGAAAGAGATGCTACGACCCCGTTCCCTCTGGATCGTCGCCGCGCTCGTCGCGTCGAGCGTGCTCGCGGCCGCGACGTTCACCCACGCCCAGCAACCGCCGGCGCCGCACGGCGACCGGATGTTCTCGCGGCTCCAGAAGAACCTGGGCCTCACCGAGGATCAGGTGAACCAGGTCCGGCCGATCTTCCAGCAACAGCGCGACGCCCGCCGGCAGCTGGGGCAGTCGATGCATCAGTTGCAAAAGGACCTCCGCCAGCTCGCGCTCAACGGAGGCGACGCCAACGCGATCACGGCCAAGAAGGCCCAGATCGCCCAGCTCACGGGCCAGGGGCTGGACATGCGGATCCAGACGCTCCAGCAGATCGGCCCCATCCTCACCCAGGAGCAGCGCGACAAGCTGGCTCAGATGGGACCCGGCGCGATGTGGCGGGGACACCGTCACCACAAGCCGCCGCAGCAGGGCTAACCCGTCGAACGGGGGCGCACGCCCCCGTTCGACCGTCGTCAGCGGCGAGCAGCCTGGATGGGAAGAGGCTGCTCGCCGAGCATCGTGGCCAGCATCACCTCGCGGACGGCCTCGGCGTCCAACCCTTCGCGCTCGACCTGATCGACGACTTCGCCCAGCACGCGGTCGACGTCCTGCATGATCTTCCACTGCTTGAAGAGGTCGTGACGCCGCACGCCCATCGCCTCGCCGACCAGCTCCAGGAAGTTCACCACGCGAAACGGCATCGTGGACTCGTGAGCACACAGCTCGCGATGGCAGGCGTGATAGATGCCGACGAGGTCGTCGATCCCCGCCGCCTGGGCCGCGGCCAGCTCCTGCGCGTGGAGCGTGCGCTTGTAGGCGGCCACGGGCGCCAGCGAGTTACACATGTAGCCGACCCTCGGCTGCGCGAGATCGACGATCTCCAGGCCGGGGATCGCGCCGAGGATCTTCAGCACGCCCTCGGTGACGCCGGAGACGCCGGGATGCTCGTGCAGCGCCACACGCCGCCGCACGGGATGGACGAAGTGCGGGCGCAGACGATCCAGGCGCTCGGCGATGTAGGGCACCACGTGCTCGAGCGCGAAGTCCGGCTTCGTCGCCGGCATCACGATCTCGCCGAGCTGAATGTTGCAGGTCGGGCACCACGTGAGCACGCGGGGAGCGCCGGTGGCCGCGAACCCGGCCACGGACCCTCCGCCGACGCGGCCGGACGTGGCCGCGTCGCCCGCGCGGAACTGGATCACCCCGCAGCAGTTGGCGGGTCCGCCCGAGACGACGTAGCGCGTGCCGAGACGATCGAGCACGTCGAGGCAGAGCAGCGCGATGTGCGGCGTCTTCAACACGTTGCAGCCGAGGTACATGACCACGTCGGGCTTGGTCTCGCTCTCCGCGCGGGCCGGTCGCGTCACCCGGCCCACGAAGTCGCGCGGGAGCTGCAGACGCGAGAGCACCTTCACGCCCTGGGTCATCGCCTGGAATGCCTTGTGTCCGGCGGCGCGACGGTCCTCGAGGGCTCGGCGCTCGTTGAGCCTCATGCGGGTCAGCGCGAGCATGAAGCGCGGATTCACGCCGTCGTCGCAGGCCTGGCGGCAGAGGCCCGAGCCCGTACAAGTCTCGGCCCAGCGCGCGCCCTGGCTCTTGGGATCTCCGCCGCCACGCAGGATCTCGAGCACCTGGGAGACGACCGCGCGCGGGTCGCCGCGGTCGACCCCCGCCGGCCCCGCCGTGGGACAAACCTCCACGCAGCGCCCGCAGCTCGTGCACCGCTCCACGATCTCGCCCGCCCTCGCGTCGAGACTGGTGATGAACGCCGCTTCACGCTCGGTTCCGGTGGCAGGAGTCATGGCCGCATTCTACCCGTTCACGAGCGTGAGGCCACCGTCGGGTTGACGTTTTGGCAGGACCCCCCGGTTTCGTCGGGCCCTTCTGTCCGAACCGCCTGCCATGCTGTTGAAAATCTTAAATGATCGGGCGTGGCACTCGACTTGCCCTAGCCTCCGTCCATCATGAACAACTTATTCCTCTATGCCGAGGCGCCTTCCCATGCGGACATTTGACGAGCCGGAGAACCCCCGAGCATTCAAGGTCCAGCGCGAAACGCTCTCGCGTCTGACGTCGTCGAAGGTCGAATCGTCGGCGGTCCAGGTCTCTCCTCCGGCGTGGCCGACCGGAAAGCCGGAGCCCGCGGCCGATCCGGTCGAGCTCAGTTCCTCGCAACAGCTCCTCGGGCATCTGCTCATCAAGCATCGGCTGATCACCGAAGCCCAGCTCGACGAAGCGCTCGAGATCCAGCAGACGACGCGGCCGTACAAGCCCATCGGGCAGATCCTGGTCGAGCGCGGCGCCATGGCCCAGAGCGACCTCAAGGCGATCCTCGACCTCTATCGAAAGCGATCGCGCCTCGGCGAGACCCTCGTGAAGAGCCGCGTGATCACGGCCGAACAGCTGGCCATCGCCCTCAACGAGCAGAAGCAGCTCGGCCTCCGGCTCGGCGAGACCCTGATGAAGCTCAACTACATCACCGAGGAGGTGCTGCGCCGGGCCCTGAGCTCTCAGCTCAGCATCCCGTTCGTGGACTTGAACGCCTACGCGATCGACTCTCGGTTGATGAAGCTCATCAACCGCAACTACGCCAAGAAGCATCTGGTCGTCCCCGTCTGCATGACCGGCGACACCATCACCCTGGCCATGGAAGACCCCACCGACACCGGCATCGTGGAGGAGATCCGGTCCTTCACCGGGTGCACGATCACGGTCGTGACCTCGACCTACGAGACGCTTCGACGCGCGTTCCGCCGACTCTACGAGGAGGGGGCGACGGAGGAAGACGCGGCGCCGAAGCTCGAGACGATCAACGAGGTCGCTCACGAGCCAGGCCTCGGCGAGGACACTACCGAAACCAAGCAGGCGGACGCCATCGTGCGCGACCTGGTGACGGTCGCCCTGGAACACCGGGCCAGCGACATCCACCTCGAAGCCGTCGACTACCGGTTGCGGGCCCGCTTTCGCATCGACGGCGAGCTGCGTGAGCTCTCGCTGCCCGCGCTCACCGAATCCCTCAGCCGCAGCCCGCGCTCGGTGGTCTCACGCATCAAGATCCTCGGCAACCTGGACATCGCGGAGAAGCGCCGCCCGCAGGACGGCAGCTTCCGCGTCCGTATTCAGCGCAACGGCCAGATCATCCCCGCCGACTGCCGAATCTCCATCGTCCCCGGTTACTACGGCGAGAACGCGCTGATTCGAATCCTCGACCAGCGGAACACGAAGACCGAAGTCCGCCAGCTGGGATTTTCGCCGCAGGTGACCGACAAGCTCGTCGAGCTCCTCAAGCGTCCGACCGGCTTCGTGCTGATCACGGGACCGACGGGAGCCGGCAAGAGCACGACCCTGTTCGCGTCCCTCATGACCTTGTGGCGTCCCGGCGTCAAGGTCCTGACCGTGGAAGATCCCATCGAGTACGTGTGCGAGCACTTCACCCAGTGCGAGGTCAATGAGCGGATCGGCAACACGTTTTCGACCTACCTGCGCGCGTTCCTGCGCCACGACCCCGACGTGGTCATGGTGGGTGAGATCCGCGATCAACAGTCGGCGGAGCTGACCCTGCGCGCCGCCCAGACCGGCCACCTGGTCCTGAGCACCCTGCACACGAACAACGCCGTGGGCTCGATCAGTCGCCTCCTCGATATGGGCCTCGACCGCGGGGTGCTCACCTCGGCGCTGCTGGGCGTGGTCGCGCAACGCCTCGTCCGCAAGATCTGCGAGCACTGCCGGACGGAATGGACGCCCTCGCCGTCCTTCGTGCAGGAGCTGTTCGGCGGCCCCGGCCCCGGCATCCCCTGGTATCGGGGCAAGGGATGCGAGAAGTGCCATTTCACCGGGTTCAGCGGGCGCATGCTGGTCGGCGAGCTGTGGGTCCCGAACGAGAACGACATCCTGCTGATCAACAAGGGCGCCCCGTTCGACGAGATCGTGGCGAGCTCGCGCGCGAGCACGGTGTCGATGGGCGAGGACGTCCGGGAGCGGCTCCGCACGGGCGTCGCCAATCTCGAGGAGCTGGTCCGCACGCTCCCGTACTCGAGCCTCTACAAGTTCCGCGAGCCCGACTTCATGGCCTGAGCGTCGCCCGCGCGCGACGCTCCGAATCCTCGCCGATCCACGTCGTTCGAACCCGGCGGGCGTAACATAGCCCCAGCCCGCCGTGGGAGTCGGGCGACTCCCGGGTGAAGCCTCGCCGAGCCGGCCCGCCAGAAGAGCGGGGATGCACGGCCCCCGCGATCTCGGCGCGGATAGCCGCCGGCGTAACGTCCGGCCGGCGGGCCACCAACGTGATGAAATCGCGCCTCCCGTCATCGCCGTTCGTCAGCGTCGCGCCGCACCCCGACACGCGACAGGGCATCCTCACTCGCCGCACGTTCCGGACCTTCGAGCGCCAGCCGCTGCCCCCGGCGTTGAGGGGCAGCCTCCTCGAGGCGGCGCGGTGGGCGCCCAGCGTGGAAGACGCCGACTTCGTCCGCTACATCGTGGTCGACGACCCCACGCTCAAGAAGCGGCTCTTCCAGCTCACCCGCGAATCGAAGGACATTTCGAACCACTGGGAGCCGCTCTTCACGTCGTCCGGCCTGCGCGGCTACGTCCAGGACTGGACCCATACGCCGTTCTGCGTGGCCGTCTGCGCGGATCCGCGCGTGGGCCCCGGCCACATTCACAATGGCTGGAATCACCACCTGGCATGCGCCACCGCCACCCAGAACCTGGCCCTGGCCGCGCGCTATCACAACCTCGCGCTGGTGATGTACACGCACTTCTCCCAGGAAAAGCTCAAGCAGCTGCTCGACGTGCCGTTCGACTGGGACGTCAACGGCGTCATGGGGATCGGCGCTCCGGATCTGGCCCGCATCAATCCTCGCGTGCTGGAGGCCTCGCTGATGCGGTTGTCGCTCGGCCTGCTGGTTTCGAGCGAGCGCTACGGCGATCCCGCGCCGAAAGAGCTGATCGAGGAACGAGACGCCGGCCTCCCCGTGCCGGATCTCCTGGCCACGATGGAGAGCCAGCGTGCCGCCACACGCTTCACCGACGCTCCGGTCCTTCCCGAGCACGTCTTCGACGTGCTGCGCGCGGGCCAGTGGGCGCCGTCGGCCGGCAACTTCCAGCCGATCCGCTTCGTGGTCCTGCGCGACCGCTTGCGCCTGGCCGAGCTGCACTCGCTCGCCCGCGAGTCCGTGGCGGTCTCGGCGCACTGGTTCCCACGGTATCGTGACGGCGCGTCCGAGCATCCGGACTGGACGCGCGTGCCCCTGGCGATCGCGCTGATCGCCGACCCCACCAAGGGCGGGCCACACATCCACGGCGAAGCGACTCACGTCATCGCGGGCGGACTCGCCGCCCAGAACATGTGGCTGATGGCCCAGGCGCTCGGACTGTCGACCACGCTGGTCACGCACTGGATCGAGGAGAAGGTCAAGGTGCTGATCGAATGTCCGCGCGGGTGGGACCTGGTCGGCGTGATGCCGCTCGGCCACGCGGCCGAACCGCGCGCGCGAGCCCGGGGGCCACTGGAGCGACTCGTCTTCCAGGACGCGTTCGGGACGGCCTGGCGTCCCTGAGCGCCATCGGCTTCGCGGGCGCGCTCACGACGTTGCGGCGGCGTCCACCGGGGGCACGGGGCCGATGCCGCCGCCGATCCACGAGAATGAGCGCGTGCTGAGCTCGGTCGGGAGCGCGGGCTCGGCGTCGGTCGTGGCTCTCCGAGCGAAATCGAGCAGCGCGGAGACCAGCTCGGGCGCGTTCATCCGGCGGAACCACCAGGGCCGTCCGTGCAGATACAGCAGGATGACGTTGGCCTCGCTGCACGGTCCGAGACAATCGGTGAAGGCGAGGCGGACGCGCCCGTCGAGGCCGGAGGCTTTGTAGAGCCGCCGCAGCGTCGCCTTCATCGTCCGCTGAGGCGACAGCGCGCCGCCGTGGGCGGGGTGGCCGCAGCAGCAGCCCGCGCACGTCAGGATGAGGCCGGCGTCGCCCACCATGTCAGTTGATCCGCTTCTCTCGGCCCTTCCACTCGCGGTCGCGCAGGACGAATTTCTGGATCTTGCCCGTCGACGTCTTCGGCAGATCGCCGAACTCCACGAAGGCCGGGGCCTTGAAGTGGGCGATGTTCCGCTTGCAGAACTCGATCACGTCGCCCTCCGTGGCCGCCGCACCGGGCTTCAGCGTCACGAAGGCCTTCGGCCGCTCGCCCCACTTCGCGTCGGGGACGGCGACGACCGCGCACTCCAGCACCGCCGGGTGCTTGGCCACGCACTGTTCGACCTCGATGGTCGAGATGTTCTCGCCGCCCGAGATGATGATGTCCTTCTTGCGGTCGCGCAGCTCGATGTAGCCGTCGGGGTGCCACACCGCGATGTCGCCCGAGTGGAACCAGCCGCCGCGGAAGGCCTCCGCCGTCGCCTCCGGCTGCTCGAAGTAGCCCTTGGCGCAGTTGTTGCCGACCATGACGACTTCGCCCAGTGTCTCGCCGTCCCGCGGCACGTCGTTCATCTCCCCGTCCACCACGCGGACCAGATCGAAGAGCATGTAGCCCTGGCCCTGACGCGCCGCCAAGCGCGCCTGCTCGTCGGCGGGAAGCCCGTCCCACTCCTGATGCCACGCGCACACGGTGTGGGGCCCGTACGTCTCGGTGAGGCCGTACACGTGGACCGGCCGGAGATTGAGGTCCTTCATCTTGCCGAGCAGCGTCGGCGACGGCGGAGCTCCGGCCACGGTCACCGTCACCTGCCGGTCGAGCCGGTGCGCCTTGGGGTGATTGACCACGCCGATCTGGACGGTGGGTGCGCCGTTGTAGTGGGTGACCCCTTGACGATCGAGGGCGTCCCAGATCGCGCCGGGTTCGACGCGGCGTAGGCACACGTGGGTGCCGCCGACGGCGGTCACCCCCCACGTGAAGCACCAGCCGTTGCAGTGGAACATCGGCAGCGTCCACAGGTATCGGGCGTCGCTGCCCATCGAGGTCTCGAGGACTTCACCGATCGCGTTCAGATACGCGCCACGCGCCGAATACATCACGCCCTTGGGCCGCCCGGTCGTCCCCGACGTGTAGTTGATGCAGATGGTCTCGTCCTCGCTCTCCAGCCACGAGGGCACGGCCGCGGGAGACCCGGTGGCGAGAAAATCTTCATAGGGATCGCCGGGCGCGCCGGTGTCGTCGACGCGCACCACCGTCACGCCGGTGAGGTCCAGCGGCTTGATCAATCCCTCGAACTCGTGGTCGACGAACAGGAACGTCGCTCCCGAGTGCTGGAGGATGTAGCCGATCTCGTCGCTGGACAGGCGGATGTTGATCGCGACGAGGACGCCGCCGGCCATGAGGACACCGTAATGCGCCTCGAGCATGGGGGGGATGTTCGGGCAGATGAAGCCGACCCGATCGTGCTTGGCGAGCCCGGCCCGGCGCAGCGCCGAGGCCAGACGATTGGCGCGCTCCTCGAACTGGCCATACGTGTACCGCCGCTCCCCGTGGATCAGGGCGACCTTGTCCGGAAACACCGACGCGCTGCGCTCGAGAAAGCTCACCGGCGTGAGCTCCGTCCGATACACCTGACTGGTCGGCTTCATGACCGCGATGACCTCCGGAGAGCTGGAATGGGCCAATCTTACTGAGCGCGGACGCGCTTGGCGAGGGACGCCGGTCAGGACGCGCGGCGCTCGACCACGATCCAGGCCGCGTCGGCGAGCGGGCGGGCGCGCTCGCCCCGGAGGCGGGCGTGGGGATCGCTGGCGGTGCCGGCGACCACGCGGCCCATGATGCCCTGGGCGATGGCGGCGAGCCGGAACAGCGCGAAGGCGACGTAGAAGTCCCAGTCGGCGATCTCGCCGCGTCCCACCCGCCGGCAATAGGCGGCGACGTAGTCGTCCTCGCTGGGGATCCCGAGGTCGTGGAGGTCCACGCCCTCCACGCCGCCCAGGTTCTCGCCGGGACCGGTGCGGTAGGGCACGCAGTTGTAGGCGACGTCGGCAAGCGGGTGGCCGAGGGTGGACAGCTCCCAGTCGAGCACGCCCACGATGCGCGGCTCCGTCGGATGCACGATCAGGTTGCCCGGACGGTAGTCGCCGTGGACGAGCGTGGTCTCGTCATCCATCGGAATGTGATCGGGGAGCCACGGGATCAGCCTCTCCATCGACTCGATGCGCTCGGTTTCCGAGGCGCGGTACTGCGACGTCCACCGGTGGATCTGGCGCGCGAAGTAGTTGCCGGGCCGCCCGAAGTGCGAGAGGCCGACCGCCTTCCAGTCGACGCGATGCAGGCGCGCCATCACGTCGTTCATGGCGTCGTAGATGGCCGCCCGCTCGTCGCGGGCGAGGCCGGGCATCATGGGGTCGGCGAAGATACGGCCAGGAATGAAGTCCATCACGTAGAAGGGGGTGCCGACCACGGCGGCGTCCTCGCACAGCAGATACGTCCGAGGGACCGGCACGTCAGTCCCGGCCAGCGCGGTGATCACCCGGTACTCGCGATCGACGGCGTGGGCCGACGGCAGCAGGGGACCGGGCGGCTTGCGCCGCAGCACGTACTGCCGGTCGCCGATGGTGAGGTGATACGTCGGGTTCGACTGGCCGCCGAGGAACTGTCGCACCTGCACGGGCGGCCGGAAGCCGCCGAGGCGCGGGTTCAGATAGCGCTCGAGCGCGGCCACGTCGAACCGGTGGCCCTCGCGCACGTCGACGAGCACCTGCGTCTCGGGCGTCGTCTCGTCCATGGCCGACGACTCTACGCGACCGTGAGCGAGGCCCGCAAGGGTCGCGTAGAATTGCCACTGCGATGGCGCCGAGCCCGCCGGCCGCACCGCGCTGACGTGGACTCCATCCTCTCGCTCCGGGGGATCGCGCGCGAGTTCGTGACGCGGGGGCGCGTCGTCCACGCCCTCGCCGATCTCAGCCTGGGCGTCGCTCCCGGCGAGTTCCTCACCATCGTGGGTCCGAGCGGCTGCGGCAAGTCGACGCTGCTCAACCTGATCTCCGGCCTCCTGCCCCCCTCGGCCGGTGAGATGCACTATGGGGGGGCGCCGATCATCGGTGTGAATCCCGCCATCGGGTACGTGACCCAGGCCGACAATCTCTATCCCTGGCGGACGCTGCGGGAGAACGTCGAGTTCCCGCTCGAGGTGCGTGGCGTCGGGAAGGCCGAGCGACGCCGGCGGGCCGTCGAGCTGATCGAGCGCGTGGGGCTCGGCGGCTTCGAGGACCACTACCCCCACGAGCTGTCCGGGGGCATGCGCCAGCGCGGCAACATCATCCGCACCCTCAGCTACGATCCCGACGTCATCCTCATGGACGAACCGTTCGGGCCGCTCGACGCCCAGACGCGCCTGATCCTCCAGGACCAGCTCCTGCACCTCTGGGACGCCGCCCGCAAGACCATCGTCTTCATCACCCACGACCTCGGCGAGGCCGTCGCGCTCGCCGACCGCGTGGTCGTGATGACGGCGCGGCCGGGACGCGTCAAGTCGATCTGCCCCGTCCCCATCGCGCGTCCCCGCGATCTCTTCCACATCCACGACGACGAGCACTTCCGGCGGACGTACGACCGCCTCTGGGAAGACCTGGAGTCGGAAGTCCGCAGGGCGGCGGAGACGTGGCGGACGAGCTCCTAGGCCGTTACGCCTGGCTCCGGCTGCTGGCCTGGCGCCTGGGCTTCGGCTTCGCCATCCTGCTCGTGTGGGAGCTGGCCGCGGGCCGCCTCGTCGACCCCTTCTGGTTCTCGAGCCCGCTGCGCATCCTGCGACACCTCGTCGACTGGGCGCGCGAGGGCTCGCTGTTCCGACACCTGCTGGTGACGCTCCGGGAGACGTTTTTCGGTTACGCCCTCGGCGGCGTGAGCGGCATCGCGGTCGGCGTGGTCCTGGCCCGGCTGGAATTCGTGGCCCAGGTGCTCGACCCGTTCATCGTCGCCGCCAACGGCATCCCGCGGGTGGCCCTGGCCCCGCTGTTCATCATCTGGTTCGGCATTGGCGAGCTGTCGAAGATCATCCTGGCCAGCACGCTCGTGTTCTTCCTGACCTTCTACGGCACGTTCTCCGGTCTGCGCGCGGTCGAGCCGGCGTACAAGGAGATCGCCCGCGTGATGGGGGCCAGCGAGCGCCAGATCTTCGCCAAGGTGAGCCTGCCCGCCGCCTCGCCGTGGATCGTGGCCGCGCTGAAGGTCGGGCTGCCGTTCGCGCTCATCGGCGCCATCATCGGCGAGTTCATGGCCGCCTCGCGCGGCCTCGGCTACATGATCCAGCTCAACACCAACCAGTTCGACACGACCGGCGCCGTCAGCGGCATCCTGGTCCTCATGCTGGCGGTCATGTTCTTCAACGGATTCCTCAACCGGCTGGAGCGCTACGTCCTCCGCTGGCGCCCGCGCGAGCGCACGGCCCAGGCCCGCGAGCTCCAGTAGTCGCGGGCGAGCCGCCGATGCCAGCCACGCCGAAGGGGGCCAGACGGATCCTGGCCCTGCTGGCGCTCGGCTTCGTGATCGTGACGGTCGCCTCGGCGGTCCTGATCCATTCGAGAACGCCGCGCGCGACCGCGCTCATGTATCACGCGGTGGTGGACGACCGCGAGGGTTCGGCCGGCGTGCCCTCGCTCGGACGCGCGCCCTTCGAGCGTCAGATGGACTTCGTGGCGACCCACGGCTACCAGACCGTGTTCGTGAAGGACGTCGTCGCCCGCTACGAGGCCAAGACGCGGATGCCCTCACGCTGGCTCGCCCTGACGTTCGACGGCGGATTCCCGGACTTCTACACCAACGTCTATCCGGTGCTGCGCCGGCACGGGTTGAGGGCCACGCTGTTCGTCATCGTCGCCGACGTCGGTGTCGACGGCGGTCTCAGCTGGGACCAGCTCCGCGAGGTCAGCGCGAGCGGGCTCGTGGAGATCGGCTCGCACTCCTACGACCACGCCGCCGACGAGTGCCTGTCCCTGGCCGAAGCTCGCGAGGAGAAGGCACGGTCGAGAGCGGAGCTGGAGAGGAACCTCGGCATCGAGGTCCTCAGCTACGCGTATCCCTACGGCGCGTTCTCCGAACGGGCCCGGCGGCTACTCCGGGAAACGGGATATCGCGGAGCGGTGGGCACCGTGTATCGGTGGGGCGAATTCGAAGACGACGACGCCTTCAACGTGCGGCGCGTCTACGTCTCCGACTATTCGCGGCTCCCGCTGATGTTCCGCTTCATGCTGTCCGGTTATTACGTCCCGACCCGGTCCCTGATCCTGCGCGTCCTCAACATCAAGACCCCGCGGGACATCGGCTGTACGCCGCCGCCGGCCCATTGACGTCCCGTCCACGCCGGCGTTCTCTCGCCCGCCCCTCAGCGGTACCGTCGCGCTCGCACCACGCGAAGTAAGGGTTACATTTCGATTGTTTCGCGGTGCAACAGGTGTCCCGCAGACTACGTCTTACTGGAGTAGGGGGTACACGAACCATGTCACGCTCCAGATCATGTCGTCGTTGGACCGTCGCCGCGCTGCTGGCGGGCCTTGCCGGCATTGGCACGGCAGGATGTATCGCGGTTCCAGTGGGCGGCTATGACAGTTATCCGGGCGCCTACGGAGGCGGCTACGGAGGCTACTCAGGTTACTCAGCAGCCGGGCCTGCGATCGTGTTCCCGGCACCAGTCATCGCGCCGTCGATCGTGATCGCGCCCGGTTCTCGTGGGATTCGCGGTCGCGGCCCCGCCCGCTCGTACGGGCGCGGCCCATCCGGCTTTCACCGCCGGGGGTAGAGGGCTTCCACGCGGGTTCTTCGTCTCTCGCGCGAGGCACTGAGGGGGGCTCTCGAGGAAATCGACCCGGGCGCGGGCGACTTGCCGTAGAAGCGTCGAGCACTCTGTCGACACAGCGATAGGGTGCACGACGGCCGTGCGACCGGCCGGTCGTCGGGCGAGTTACGACGTGCGAGTCCGAGGCAAGGATTCACTTTCGGTGGAGAGCGTGACCCAACCGCTCGACTCGACGCGGCGCGCGAGCCAGGCGGCGACGCCGCCGACGACGATGCCGGCGAGGATGTCGACCGCGTAGTGCTGCTTCGTGGTCAGCGTCGAAATCGTGATGAGCGCTGCCCAGGCCAGGCAGACCCTGACCAGCCGCGGACGTTCGGGCCAGAAGCCCGAGGCGCCCAGCAGGGCCAGCGAGACGTGGAGCGACGGCAGACAGTTGGTCGCGGGATCCGCCCCGTACAGCAGGCTGAAGGCCACCGTGGTCGCGGCGTCCGCGTCGATGGCCTCCCGCGGAATTCGCGTCGGGAGTACGACGAAGACGACCGCCGAGATCACGGTCGCCACCAGCATTCCGCGGAGGTTGCGCGCCCACGCGACGGTGCCTTGCGCCTGCCAGTAGACGAATCCGAGGAATGGAAACTGCGAGAGGTATGCCCATACCGTCCAGGGCAGGCGGGGAATCGCAGCGTCGAGCACCGACGGCGGCAGGGTGATCGGGACGACCAGGGGCATGGCGGCGGCGCCCAGATACAGCACGCTGAAGACCGCGTAGGCCAACGCGAGCGTGACGGAGGGAGATCTCACGCCGCGCCTCGTGCCTGGTATGCGTCCAGCTCGGCCCGCAGACGCCGCACGTCGCCCGCGTAACGGCCGCTGATCAGGCGCAGGAACATCCGGTTCAAGCAGCGCGTGGCCCGCAGCGAAAAGACGGCGTCACGCCGCTCGATATGGCTCCGTTCGAAGAGCCGATGGCCGAGGAGTCCGGTGAGCTGGGACAGTGGCAGCAGCGCGAGCCACCACAGCTGCCCACTCGCCCAGGCCCAGATGCAGAGCCCGTAGAAGATCATCACGCCCGCCGCGTGGAAGGCCACGTTGGCCGGGTGCTGGTGCTTGAGCACGAAGACGTCCCAGTAGTTCGTGAAGGGATGGTCGGTGATCGCCGCGCTGATGGGCTCCACGGCCGCGAACCCGTCGGGGGCGGAAACCGTGAGCCGCAGGACCTCGCCCAGCCGCTCGCGGCCGAGCGCGCGGGCAGCGTGCCCGTCGCGCCATGCCTCGCGGCCGGCCACGTACACCGCCTTTACCGTCGCGTCCGAGCCACGCTTGACCATGCGGAGGGCGCCGTCAAGCACGGGATCCTCCAACTCCACCTGCTCGGCGATCGCGCTGCGCAGCGCCTCGGGTCGGAGCAGTACGAGGTCGGCGCGCGCGCCGGGCCGCAGCACGCCCGCGTCGAGGCGAAACCACCTCGCCGGCTCGCCGGTGACCCGGGCCACCGCCCGGGCGGGAGCGAGGAAGCCAGTGCTCGAAGCTTGGCGCAGGAGCGAGAGGGCCCCGTCGTAGTAGCCGAGGTGGCGCGCGTGCGCACCGGCGTCGGTGAAGCCCGGTAGCACGTGACGCAGCGACATCAGCGCCTGACGCGGGCCCGGTCGGTCATTGGCGCCGGTGGCCACCCAGCGTAGTCCGGCGTCGTGTTCAGCGAGGAGATCCATGAAGGTCTCGAGAGGATCGTGCCCACGCTCTTGCGCCACCTCGGCAAAGCTGCGGCCGGAGAGCGCTGGGTCCCCGGCCCGTACGATGTGCATCTGCTGGAGGTCACGATGGAACGTGCGGCCCGCGCGGCGGCGCCACTCTCGGGCGAAGGCCGCGCGAAAGCCGCGATCGGCCCAGAGGGCGCGACGTTCCTCGGCCGAGCTCGCGTCATTGAGCCTGACACCGGCGGGAAACTCTTCGAAGAGGGGAGTCAGCGGCCCGTCGGAATAGATCGTGAAGGGTTCGGTGAGGGTCTGGAAGCGCACGTTGGCGCCCAGGCGATCGTTGAGGACGTGAAGCAGCGGCCCGAACGCGCGCCAGAGGCGCCGGTCGACGGCGGTGTCGAGCGCGGCCAGCACGGTCATGCGGAGCGGCGGCCGGCGAAATTCGAGGGCCAGGCGCAGAAGGTGGAGCAGCGTCCGGCGGTCCTGAGGGTTCGGCGTCACCTGGAAGACCGCGTCGTGCTCATGGCAGAGCTCGGCCAGCATCCGGTACTCGCGGAAGTCGGCGTGTTGGGAGGGGATCGTGCGCCCCTTGTACGGGCCGCTCATCATGTGCCACGGGACCATGTCAACCGAGATGCCGACGCAGCCGGCATCCAGCGCCTCGGCGCCGAGCGCGCGTATACGGCGGAGATCGTCGTCGTCCGCGTGCGCTTGGAGGCTCCGCCGCAGACCCATCACGTGGGCGCGCAGCGCGCTGTGGCCCAGCATGGGCGCCACGCTCGGGCCGAGCGGCAGCTGAGCGAGGTGGGTGAGGTATTCGGCGGGCGTGGCCCAGCCGACGGCCTGGCGCAGCCACTTGCGGACCAGGACATGCGGCAAGCTCTCCACGCGCAGGAAGATGTCGGCGAGCGTCTCTGGCTCGCCCACGGTGAGGGAGAGGCTGCAGTTGCCCATCACCACCGCGGTGACGCCGTGGCGGAGCGACTCGGCGAGGGCGGGGGCAATCTCGACCTCGAGGTCGTAGTGGGTGTGGATGTCGACGAAGCCGGGCACGACCCAGCACCCGCGCGCGTCGACGATTTCCCCCGCGGGCGCCCCGATGCCGGGCGCTATCGCAAGCACGCGGCCGTTGCACACCGCCACGTCGGCACGAGCGGGGGGCGTCCCGAGGCCGTCGAAGACCAAGCCACCACGGATCAACAGGTCGAGCACCGGCCCCTCACACGGCCTCTCTCGTCGAGCGAAGAGGGACGATCGTCAGCGGCGGCGTCGACTGAACACGACGCCACCCAGCGCGCCGATGACGAGCCCGCCAATGCCCAGGCCGGTGCCGAGGCGCCAGGCCCACTGCTTGGCGGCTTGGAGGACTGGATTGTCGAGGAGGTCGGTGCCCACGTGAGCGCTCGCGAGTCTCCAGCGGCCGTCCGCCTTGCGCACCACCACGGTCCAGCGCACCTTCATCACGCGCGTGTCGCCGTCAGTGAACTCCCACGTATCCTCCGACGCGCCGGTGCTGAGCCCTACGTCTTGGGCAAGGAAGCGCGTGAGCTCGTCGGCGGTGGGCTTGATCGTCACCTTGCGCACGAAGGCGCGGTTGCCTGTGAACAGCCCCTCCCAGTGGGCGCGGAAGGCGTCGAGGCTGGTGAAGCGCTTCTGGTCCACCGTGGTCACCACGAAGTTCTGGTCGAGGACGGACGCCAGCGCCTGGAAGTCCCGGCCGCTGATCGCCTGAGCGATGGTGCGGAGCAGCGCGCGCAACTCCTCGTGGTCTTGCGGCCGGGCGTCCTGAGCCCATACGCCCCCCGCGCCCACGAGCAGGATCGTGACGAGACCCGCCGCCGGAACGATACGCGTGAAGATTCGACACGTGCTCATCGTGACTTTCCCTTTCCGCCCGGCCCGCCGTCACCGACGGCCGCGCATTGCACCGGTGAGAGCGGCCGGAACAGTCCCAGACAATCGAGACGGATCTCGAGCGCGGGCGCGCGCGCGAGAAAACCACGGAGCAGGGTGAGCTGTTCGCCGGCGCGGCGCTCGGTGTCGATCTCGGCGAAGACACGCGCGCGCTCTCGCCGCCCGAGCGGTCCCCGCGCCTCCTCGAGACGGGCCACGACCCGCTGAGGACCCGCCTGGATCATGGACAGGAGCGATGCCAGCGCCGCCTGCGCCGCGCGGAGGTCGGCGGGCGAGAGGCCGTCACGGCCGAGCACGGCGAGACCTCCACCGTGGTGTAAGGCCTCGTCCTTGACGATGTCGACGAGCGTGGCGCGCAGCGCGGGGTCGGCGGTACCTCGAGCAAGACGGCAGTAGTGGACGAGGCCCCAGCCCTCCAGCACGACCTGCACGAGGAAGGCAAGCGCCCCGCGGCGGCCGGTGTCAATGGCTCGCGCGAGGAGGTCGCAGAACGGGTCGTCGGGAGCGGTCCCTTCCGCATCGGGTCGCGTTCCCATCTGCGCGGCAATGTCGGCCATGTGGCGTGCCTCGTCGGCCCCCATCAGCGCATAGGCCGTCCGCTCGTCCGCCGTCGAGGAGAGCAGGACCATCTTGGCCGCGAAGCCGATGCCGAGCTTCTCGACGAAGAACGCCTCGGTCAGGAGGTCGGTGGCGCAGACGCTGAGCAGCCGATATCGGGCGGCCGGTGGAGCGTCACGGAAGGCTGCGACCCGGTCGAGGCCGAAATGGCTCGCTGGCCACCGCACTGCGGCGGGGGCGGATGGGACGCAATGGCCATCGCGCGCGAGTGCCGCCGCGACGATGGGGAGCAGCCGGTGGCCCACCGGCAGCGGCGGCGCCTCGAGCTGGCCGTTCACCCGTACGCGTGCCGTCACGCCGTGACCTCGGCGGCGACGCCCCGCCCGGTCCGTGGGCGCAGCGCCCGCGCACAGGTGATGGCCCAGAGCGCGTCGGCGAGACGCTCGGGCAGGCAGCGGCGCATCAGGTGCGCGAGACGCGCGTCGCGCCCGACGCGCAGGCGCGCGGGCATACGACGGCGCTCGGCGAGGGCGATGACGGCGTCGGCCACGCGCTCGGCCGGCGGTCCCGGGGCGTGCGCGAGCGACCGGGCCAGCTCCTCGTACGCCGCGGACTGCGGAGCGTAGGGCGAGCGACCGGACGCGCCGGCCGCGCCCACGGCGGCGCGGCCGGCGAACCCGGTGCGGTGGCGCCCCGGCTCGACCACCGCGACCTGCACGCCATGCGGCCGGAGCTCCTCGCGGAGGGCGGCGCCGAGTCCCTCCAGCGCGAACTTGCTGGCGCAGTAGGCCGAGGTCAGCGGGAAGCCCACGCGCCCGAAGAGGGAGGAGATCAGGATCACCCGCCCGCGCGTGTCCCGGAGCAGGGGCAGCGCCTCGCGCAGGAGGAGGGCCGCGCCGAGGAAATTGACTTCCATCTGCGCGCGGAGTTGATCCGGGGTGACGTCCTCGAGTGCGCCCCTGAGGGCCTGGCCGGCATTGCTCACGATACAGTCGAGCCGGCCCCAGCGCGCGCGCGCGTCGGCGACGGCGGCCCGGCGCTCATCCTCGCGCGTCACGTCGAGCCCGATCACGGCGAGCCTCCCGGAATGCTGCACGCCCCCGCCGAGGAGCGCCGCGCCGCGCTCAGCGAGGCCCCGCAGGGTGGCGAGCACATGCCATCCATGATCGAGGAAGGCCGGGACCATGGCTCGGCCGAAGCCGGATGAGCAGCCAGTGACGAGGACAACCCGCGTCGCGTGCGCCATCGGTGTCAGCGTCTCGTGTCCGCCCAGCGCACCGTCGGCTGCCGGTCCAGGTGTTGAATGAAGGCGAGCACGGCGCGATCCGCAGCGATGGGTGTACGCAGCTCGAAGCGGATTGTGTCAAAGACGATGGTGTCGCCCCGGGCGAAGTAGCGACCGACCAGCGTCGTGGCGGCGAGGAGCAGGTGGTCGATCACGGCGCCACGGAGGCCCGAGCGCCGTCTCGTCAGCGCAATGGCCTGGCCCTCCGCCCGCCCGTCGGCCGTCGGTCGGAGAGCGAACATCAGGTACACGTGCAGTCGATCGGGCCCGATGGTGACGGTGCCGACGCTCCCGTGCGAATACGTCATGGCGTAGGTGAGCGGCCCGGCATAGAGGCGCGCGAGCCGCCGTCCAAGCCAGGAGCCGCGACTGACCGGCGCCGTGTTGCGGACTTCGAGGCATGCGGCGGAGAGCGCCCGCGGGTGCATGCGAAGCGTCACGGGCAAACGGTGGACGGAGTTGAAGTGCTGCTCATCGATCGCGTTGACCAGCACCACGTGAGGATGACAGCCTTTAGTGAACGGCCGCCCGAAGCGAGTCCGCACCGGCACGTCGGCGAGCTCGGGCGGCGCCGGCACCGGTGCCGACGGTCGCTCGCCCGCCCAGACCCAGACTAGCCCGTGGCGCTCGGCCACGGGCCAGGCGCGGACGCGAGCGGAAGGAAGGGGGCAGCCGCCGAGGCTCGGCACCTCCACGCAGCGGCCGTCGCCGTCGTAACGCCAGCGGTGGAAGAAGCAGCGGAGCGTGTCGCCTTCGACGCCGCCCGTGCCGAGGTGCGCGCCCATGTGGGCACAGTCCGCGTCGAGCGCGCGCACGACACCGTCGTGGCCGCGGTAGAGTGCCAGCTCGCGGCCGGCCAGACTCACGCCACGCGCCTGCCCCCGGCGCAGCTCGCGGGAGCGCAGCGCCCAGTACCAGCCCTCGACCAGGCGTGAGGCATCGTTGAACGCACCCCGTGTTTGTCCGGCTCGCTCCTCGCCGAGGGGCATCGCGGTTTCGAGTTGCGTCTCTCGGCTCACCTGGCGCTCTCCCGCACCGGAACCTCGCGCCCATTCCACCGGGAGTCGAGGAGATCTTGCGAGACCTCGGGATCGCCGACGAGGCAGGAGGGCTTGATGGCGCCCCGGCGGATACCGCGGGAGGCGAGGACGTCGAGGAGGCGATCCTCGGCGTGCGAGAGCACCGCGACGGCGGGGGGGGCGAGTTGGCCCAGGCGGCGCGCCTCGCGATAACGGTGGGCCTGTTGGAGGAGCGCGTCGAGGCGGACGGGTACGTCGTCCTGCCCGGCCGGTGCTCGATCGACGACGAGGAGATAACGTCCGCGTCCGTCCGGCTCGCGGAGCGGGACGAGGACCCGGAAACTATCCGCCACGAGCGGCAACCCTGCGAGCGCCCCGCGCACGAAACGCTCGGCGAGTTTCTCGCCGACCATGTCCGAGACGTCATCGTCACGGCCGACGAACGTCAACGCCCGCGTGGCGCCGATGGATTGTCCGGCTCGCACGCGGTCGCCGAGCCGGTAGCGGGCGAAGCCACCCGGCGGCGTCACGATGACGGAGTACTCTGCGCCCGGCTCCGCCTCGTCGACGCGGTGGATCGCGCCCGACAGGTCGGCCAGTTCGACGAAGACGTCGTGCACCAGCGGCACGCAGACGCCCGGGCCAGCCAGCGGCACCGTGATCGGCGCCTCGGTGGCGAGCAGCCCCTTGGGCTGGAAGATCACCCAGGGCAGGCGCTGTCGGAGGTGCGCTGCGGCAGGCGCCGCGGGGCCGTCGGTCCAGCACGAGACAAGGCGCAGGTCCGGAAGGACCTGGCGCCAGTCGATCGGATCGCGCTCGAGCGCCCTGGCGATGGCGGGGACGACGCGCTCGAGCGGGAAGACGCTGCCTTCGACGCGAATGGCGCCGGTCCGCCAGTCGGAGAGCACCGCCTCGCGGTGGCCCGTGATCCAGTCGAGCAGCACGGTGAGAAAGGACGGGCTCCACACTGAAACGATTTCTGGCCGCCCAGCCACGAGGTGGCCGGCGAGGATGCGCTTGAGAGCCTCGGGGTCACGCATCTGCGCGACCGTGGGCGGCAGCACAAGAAACCGGCGCAGCAGCCAGCGCCAGCCCCCTTCGAGATAATCCAGGTCGGAGGACAGGCCCACGGGCACTCCCCGCGCCGTACGCTCCGGCGCATCGAGCCTGGGCGAAATGCTGATCCATGCGCGCCCCGTGGAAAGGTATGGACCATCGGCGAGGAGATCAGCGAGCCAGAGACGGAACATGCGGTCGAACGCCCGGCGCAGCGGGGTGGTGTAGGGCACGTGCTTGGCGGGGCCGCTGCTCCCCGACGTTTTTTCGTAGACACGCACGGGGCCGGGGACGAGGACCGATCCCTCTTCGCGCGCCTGCCGCTCCACCCACGGAGCGAGATCGTCGTAACTCACCACGGGCAGCTTGTCGCGGAAGGCGTCATAGCCGTCGCCCGGGCGGACGCCATGGGCGCGGCCGTAGTCGGTGTCGGCGAGGCCATCCACAATGCGCCGGAGTGCCGCGTCCTGCGCGGTCCTCGGTGTGCGAAGCGCGTTGGCAAAAGCCCGGTGCTCGCCAGCCAGGACGCACGCCATGGCCCGCGTGGCTCCGCGCACGAGCAGCCGGCGCATCACGAGGCCACCCGCGCCGCGGGGCGCGTCCGCGGCGGCACGCGACCCACTCGGGCATGGGGGTAGAGGTCGCTCAGCAAGGGCACATGGACGCCGTCGACGATGTGGACGCCAGGCCCGATACGGCTGCCCGCGCCCACGAAGACGGTGTGGCCGATCGTGATGCGGTGCACGTGCAGGATCAGGCCCACCCGCGTGGGCCTGATCACGTGCGCGTACATCTCCACCTTGTGGCCCACGACCACACGGTCTCCGATCTCCAGCATGCTGCGATCGGCGATCTCCACCCGGGGCGTCCAGTATACGCCGCGGCCGACGCGGCTGCCCCAGAGCCGGAGCCAGAGGGAGAAGCATCCGGGTACGAGCCGGAGCAGGCTCTCGAGCTCCGGCAGCGCGATGAAGAGCGCCTGGCACTGATGGCTCGCCCACCACGGCGAGTAGACGGGTGCGTCGAGGCGCGAGCGTCCTTCGCGCAGGGGCCGCCACCAATGCAGCACCCTGAATGCGGCGAGCGGCAGCGCGTAGACAGTGGCACCCACGGCGAGGGCCGTCACGACGGTCGGCGACGCGACAAAGAGCCAGAGGCTTGTCACGATGGCGCCCGCGTGAAGCGCGGGGACGCAGGCAAGGCATCGACCGAGCAGGGTCATGCCGATCCCGTGCGCGGCCAGAGGAGCATCCGCGCCGTACTGTCCCGGCGCGGGATGCCGAGGCTCTGCGGTGGCGACGGCGGACACCAGTACGTCCCGTGGAGGCGGTCCCACCAGGAAAGGTTCGCGCCGAAGTTGCACCCGGGCCGCGCCGTGCTGTGATGCCAGCCATGCTCGTGCGGCGTGATCAGGATCCAGCCGAGGACCCGCCCCCTCCGTGACCCGCGAGGCGGCGCCCACGGCGAATGGCGCCACACGTCGAGCAGGCAGGTGAGCCCGGCGGCGAAGACGAAGCCGCGGGGATCCTCGAGGAGGAAGAGTGCGAGCCCGTTCACCCAGAGGTAGAGGATGAGCGCAGGCGTCCATACCGTGTTGCGCGCGGTGACGAGCACGTCGAGGGCAGGGGCCGTGTGGTGCACGGCGTGCCAGCGCCAGAGCCAGCCCGCGTGCAGCAGGCGATGGTTCCAGTAGTAGGCGTAGTCGACAAGGACGAAGTTGACGAGGAGGCCACCGATGACACCGAGCGGCACGCCGCCGCGCCACCCCGGCGTGAGAGCGACCAGCGCGGCCACTACCACGGTGAACTGAAGCACGGGCACGCCGACGCCCTGCACGAGGAGTCCGGACAGATCCAGAATCCACTCCCTTCGCGTGCGATGCATGGTGGTCCCCACGAAGGGAGAGCGTGGAATGACGGAGGAGATCGCCGGCGCTAAACGCACAGGATGATCTCGCGCGTCTCGGGCGGCAGCCGCCGCGGGTCCCGCCCCCGCTCGAGGTCGTGACGGATGGCGGCGATCCAGACATAGATGAGATCGGCGGGCATGTGCATGAAATCCTCGCCCACTCGACGCACGACCTCCGTCTGCGCCGCGAGCACCGCTTGGTCCTGCGCGATGATGCGCCTCGCGAGCCAGCGCACCGGTCCGCGCATCAGTCGGGTCCACGCCCCGTAGTCATAGGTGAGATCGGTGTACACGAGAGTGTCGTCCGGCGTGACGGGCACGGACTGCGAGGTGATCACGAGCCGTCGCCGCGGCCCGAAGGCGTACTCCACACAGGTGACGTTCGGCATGTGGAAGGTGTCACGGTGGCTGATCAGGCTGGCGCGGTGGTTCAGGAAGCGCGTGGCTACGCCGAGGTTGCCGCCCTCGCCGTGGTAGTCCGCGGTCACCGTGCCTCCCCGGCGCGTCACCACCACCCGCAGCTGCTCGTGGCGGCGGGAGCGGAAGAGGACCGGGTGCACCCACGCGGTATGGGGCACGTTGACGAAGTTCTCGGCGCACTCGGTGACGCCGGCGCGGAAGCGGTGGACGAGCCGGACGTGTCCCCATCCCGGCTTGCCGAGGTGCGGGATGGGGAACGGCGCGATGCCCTCGGCGCTGGCGCTCGCCGGGCGTACGTAGACGTAGCCGTCGCGCTCGCTCGTGGAGAAGGCGCGAGCCGCACAGCCGGGGGACGCGCCGTCGCATCCCGACGAAGGAGCTTCGACCACCTCGCCCGTATTCGCGTAGAGCCAGCCATGATAGCCGCATCGCATCCGCCCGGCCTCGACCCGACCCCGCGACAGTGGCGCCGCGCGGTGGCGGCATCGGTCCTCGAGCGCGGCCGGCCGGCCGGCGGCATCGCGAAACATCACCAGCGGCTCACCGAGCACGGTGCGGGCGAGCGCGCGGCCCGGCACCAGCGCCGTGCTCTCCGCCGCCACGTACCAGAACGCCCGAAGGTCGAGCCCGTGGGCATCGACCGCGACAGGCGGAGCCTTGACGGCGGCTTCCCGCGCGCCCGCCATGATCATGCCGCCGGGGTGCCCACCGGCGCTACTCGCACGTCGGCCGTCAGCACCACCTGGCAGGCGAGCCGGGCACGCGGCTCGCCCGGAGCGATGATCTGGAGCAGCTCGACCTCCGCCGCAGCGGGGGGATCGAGCCTTTCATCAGCGATCGCCTCCACCCTGATGAGGCAGGTGCCGCACATGCCCGCGCGGCAGCCGAACAGCACGGGTGAGTTCTCCATCGTCAGATGGTCGAGCAGGCGGCTGTCGCGGGGGAGGCGAAGGGGCACGAAGGCGGCGTGCTCGAACCGTACCTCGATCAGCATCGGGCTGCATCGAATCGCGCCATGGCCGCGCGCGTGCGCTCGAGATAGCCGTCGAGGGTGCTGCGGGCCATGAGGCGCATCTCCCGGTTGTCCGCGCTCACGTAGTCGAGCGGCGCCACGTACGCGCGATAGGACTCGACGGCCTCGCGATGGATCCGATGGGCCTCGTGCAGGCCCGCCGACTCCTCGGTGAAGCAGCGGCGGAGCATCTCGCGGGCGCCGCGGTCGTCCATGCCGAAGGCGGGCGAGCGCAGCAGCCGGTAGATCGTCTGGAACAGCGCCGGGTCGTACCAGAAGATTCCCTTGATGGCGACGGAGAAGTGGAGGTGGTCTCGCTGGCAGCCGCGGAGCGCGCGGTTGGCGACCCAGCGCTCGAACGGGGTGGGCGGGCGCAGCGAGCGCAACACGTCGCGCGAGATGATGCACGAGCTGGTGAAGTGGAAGGACTCGTCGATGAAGTGCAGCCGACTGACCTGCGACGGAACGGGTGTGGCCGTGGGGTCGGGGGCCTGCGCCGCCGGCGCGGCGAGGGCATGCTGCACCATCTTGCCGTTGAGCGTCCTGAGCCCCCGCACCGTGAAGTACTGACAGCCGATGAAGGCATTGCCCGAGGACAGGAGTCCGAAGGCCCGGATCTGGAGTGTCTTCCAGAAACGTCGAACGCGGTCGGTTTCGCCGAACAGCATCGTCTCGGCGTACATGCTCCGCATCGGGTAGGTGAAGAGTCGCTCCCCAAACAGCTCGGCCTCGACAGCCTCGCCGATGGTCTTGAAGGCCTGAATGTGTCCCCGCTCCTGTGCCGTTTCGAGGTCCAAGGTGTCGCACACCGCCCGGAAGTCCTCGAGGGAGGCGAGCCCGGCGGCCGAGGTCTGGTTGAGCAGGATGGTGGCGATCTCCGCGGAGATGATCTGGGCGTAGTAGGCCACCCAGTAGAGATGGTTCAGAAGGCGGCGCTGCGTCTCTGTGGCGCCGTCCCAGAGCGCAGTGCCGTGCAGCAGGGAGTAACTCTCCGGGTTCCAGTACTCGTCGCGGCAGGCCGCATACTCGAAGCGCGCGGCCACCGCGTCGATCTCGGCGGTGTGGTCCTGCGCCTTGTTGCGTCGATGATTCAAGGCGATGGTCTGGCACGTGCGGGGGTCGTCGAGGAGCGAGCGCTCCTGCCGCTGGCTGAGCGTCCGGTTCACAGGCGGCCTTCCTGTCCCGAAAGGGCCGCCACGCGGGCTCTCAGGGCAGGACCGCCTGTAGTGCGGAAGTCAGCCGCGCGGTATCCGACGTCTCGGCCGTGGCCTGGCGCTCCACCTCGGCGAGCGCGCGCGCCGCGATCGACCGCATGTTGCCGGGCGAGATCTCGGCGAGGCAGACCAGCTCGGTGCCGAGGGTGTAGGTGGGATTGCGCTGGAGGAAGAACCGCACCCGCGGGTCGCGCTGGCGCGCGGGCGGCACCGCGGCGAGCCTCGGGATCAGGTTGCCCAGACGCTCTGGGAATTCGAGCGTGCCCGACGCGCGGCGGTAGCAGTCACCGAACTTCTGCGTCGCGAGCGCGTCGATGACGTCTTGCTCGAATGGCGGAGTGGCCTCGCTCGGACTCGGGTAGTAGCGAGTGAAGAAGAGCGGTAGGTAGAGATAGGTCCGGTATCCCTTGGAGATCAGCAGCCAATAGAGCGGAGTCGCGGGATCGGCGGACCTCAGCGCGCCGGCGAAGCGGCACCACCCCCGGATCAGCTCCTGGTCGCCCCAGAAGGCGGGGTCGATGATGGTGTCGCCGGAAAAGAGCGCCCTCAGCCGCCGGCCCTGCACCACGGCGGGGATGACCTTCTGCGTGGAGAAGCCTCGTACCTCGCCGGTCACGCCGTCGCGCAGGAGGACCACGCAGTCTTTCTCGACAAGATCGGCCTCAAAGCGTGGCCACGTGACGTGCTCGTAGTGGCGCGCGAACAGGTCGAAGAGATGACGGCGCTCGCCCGACGCCAAGGCGGGGACCGGGACGATCTCGCTGCGGAGACGAGCACCGTTCAAACCTCAACCCCTACCGATTGAGCCCCATAATTCCTGATACACCTTGGGTGGGAGAAGACCCAAGCTTTTTCGCCGGGGTCAACGCAAGGTCGTGCGCAGGTGACCGCGGCGGCCGGGAGTGTGATCCTGATCTTCTAGAGCTGTGCCGTCGCGGTGACGGCGACGACCACGGAGAGGATGGCGGCGCGGGCTCGCGCTGACGCTCAGGCGCGCTCGAGGATGTGCAGACCTCGCTTGCGGTCGATCAGGTAGATCAGGCCGCGGCCGTCGACGAACACGTCGTTGCTGGATACCCGGTCGGAGCCTTCCGGCACGGGCGGCATGAACGAGGCGACCTCGCGAGGGGCGTGCGGGTTCTTGATGTCCACGATGCGGAGGCCGTTGCCGAACCACGCGACCGGGATCTCGGTGCCCCGCACGTCCTCGACGGGCTGGTGGCAGCCGGTCATCTCCTTCGTCGGCGAGCCATCGATGCCCTCGATCTGGAAGCTCGCGAACGGCATCGGGTGCCCCTCGTCCGTGATGTCGACCACCCACAGGAACGACGGCAGCTCGGAGCCCTGGCGCGCCACGTCCTCGTCGGCCACCAGCATCACGCGCCGACCCATCAGCGGGAAGGGAATCGGCAGCGCGGTGTGGGTGGGCCAGGGGAACGGCGGGCTCCAGTCCACGCCCGAGACGAACCGCGGCTTGGCCATGTCCTCGATGTCGAGGATCACGAAGCCGCCGTGCCAGTAGCTCGTGTAGAGGCGATTGCCCAGGCGGATCGGATGATGGCAGCGGTGGTCGGTGCCTTTCCACGTCGGGGTTTCGCCGCCCGCGGTCCACTGACCAGGCATCCACCAGCGGCCGACTTCCTCGGGCTTCGCCGGGTCCTTGAGATCGAGGATCATCATGATGTTGCCGCGGTAGCCTTCCATGACCGGCGAGAGGTACGCGTAGCGGCCGTCGAACGTGAAGCGATGCACGCCGCCGCAGCGCCATACCGTGATCTCGCGCGGGTGCGCGGGATCGCTCACGTCGTAGATGCCGAGGCCGGTGCGGTCCTCGGGGCCGGGCTTCTGGCCGCGCAGGGGCTCGCGGTTCGTGAGCATGATGCCGTCGACCGCCCGCACCTTGTGCGAGTGGATCGCCGAAGGAAGCGTCACCTCGGCCAGCTTGCGCGGCTTGGCCGGATCGCTCACGTCCACGATGGTCGTCCCGTGCGGCGGCGCCATGTGGGCGATGAACGCGGTGGTCCCGCTGACCACCACCTGGCCGCCTCCGGGACAATCGAAGTACCCGACCGTCTTGATCCCGTTCGCTGAGCTCACGTGCCCCTCCTTGCGCGCGCCGGTGATTCTACTACCGACTCGGTGACCGCGGTCCGCGTCGCCGGGACGACCGGCCACGAGGGCGTTTCACAAAAGCGTCGCACCGGTGTTTCACAGGCGCATGTCGACGCACCGCCCGTCACCGCTCTCGTGGAGCTGGGTCGTGGTCGCCGTCTCGGCCACGGTGAACATGCTGGCCTGGTCGATGCGATCCACCTTCGCGCTGTTCTACGTGGCCCTGCTCGGCGAATTCGGGTGGCGGCGTGGCGACGCCGCGCTCGGGTATTCGTTGAGCTGGCTGTTGCTCCTGCTGTTCTCCCCGCTGTGCGGGCGACTGGCCGATCGCTGGGGTGCCGGCCGTGTCGTCGCCGCGGGCGGGCTGATCCTGGGAGGCGCCCTCGTCCTGACCGCTCGGGTCACGACCCTCTGGCAGTACTTCCTCACGCTGGGCGTCCTCGGCGCCGCCGGAGTCGGCGCCATCCAGACGCCGGCGGCGACGGTGGTCAGCCGCCGGTTCGTGCGATCGCGCGGCACCGCCATGGGCATCGTGAGCGCCGGCGCCTCGGCCAGCGCCATCCTCTTCTACCCGCTGAACGCGTGGCTGATCGTCACCTTCGGGTGGCGCGTCGCGCTCGTGGTCTTCGGGGTCATCGTCGCGGTGGTCACGATTCCCCTGGCCGGGTTCTTCTACCGCGACCGGCCGGATCCCCTCGCGGAGGGCGCGGCCGCGACGGCCGCGGACGCCAACGCCCACGACTGGACGCTCGCGGAGGCCCTACGCAGCCGCGCCTTCTGGGCGGTGTTCGCGATGTGGGCGCTCGGGGTGATCGGCTACCAGATCGTCACCACGCATCAGGTCGCGCACGCCGTCGAGCGTGGCTTCGATCCCATCACGCTGGGATGGGTCTACGGCTTCGGCGGCGTCTGCACGGTCGTCGGCAATCTCTTCGGGGGCTGGCTGTCGGATCGCTGGGGCCGCGAGATCGTGTTCACGCTCGGATCGGTGATCGGCGTGGCCGGCATCGCGGCCCTCGGCGCGCTCGACGGTCCGCACGATCTCCCTCTGCTCGTGCTCTACGCGGTCTCAGGGGTCGGCTTCGGCATGCGTATCGCGCTTCTCACCGCCATTCCCGCCGACATCTTCGCCGGACGGTCCCTCGGCGTCATTCTCGGCGCGGCTCACGGCGGTGGCGGTCTCGGCGGCTTCATCGGCCCGTTCCTCGGAGGCTGGCTCTTCGACGTGACCGGGAGCTACCGGATCGCCTTCGTGGTCGCCGCCCTGTCCATCGCCGCCGCGGCGGCGGCCACCTGGATCGCCGCGCCCCGCCGGTCTCGCGCGATCGGATCAGCTACCCTCAATGGGTGACTCGGCAAGGGCCGGCGAGCAGGCGAATGCCGCGCGGCTCAGCTCTTGGCGCGGCGCAGGGCCTGGCGCCCGGCTTCGACGCCGCTGAGTCTGCTGATGGGGACGTTGGCGATGGCGCGGGAGAGGAGGCCGGTGCCGACGGTGGCCATCGCGATACCGAACGCGTCGAACCGCTTGAGGCCCCACGCGGCGAGACCGAGCCCCGTGAGTCCGGTGAGGAAGCGGGTCGAGGGCGACCAATCGCGCTGCATCAGGTCGAACACTTCGCCGCCGCGCGGCGCGCGAGCCGCGCCCTGAAGGCCGGGGACGTTCCCGGGCTCGGCGTGGACTTCGAGCCGACTGTCCACGTCCTGCACGCCACGCACGGCAGCGACGCGCCGGAGCAGGCGATCGACGTCGTGAGCGAGGACGGGACCGGCAAGCGTGACGCGCCCGTCCTGAACCTCGGCCTCGATCGAGGACGCGTAACCGACGACGGCGCCCACGCGGGCACGGACGCGGTCGCGCAGGATGTCGTCGCTGACCGCCTCCTGGTTGAGTCGCCCGCGTAGCTCGGCCACGGCGCCTCGCGCGCGGTTGGCGATGTCGCGCGAGGTCGCATCCACCGCGTCGCCCGTCCTGTACGCGGCGTGCACCATCTGATCTTTCACCAGGGCGCGCCGCCGCCGGCCCTGATCGGGATCGAGGAAGTACATGAGGCCGAGGCCCGCGGTCACCCCTCCGATCACGCTCAGCGCGTTCGCCATTCGTCCCTCCCTCGGGCGTTGATCCGTCGAGGGGGGTGCATATCGCGGGCCGCTGACCCGCGCCTGCCTCGGGCGTCTTCCGGTACTATGAGACCGACGGGGACACCCCCCCAGCCCGCGGATCACGCCTCGCAATCCGGAAGGGGAGCGTCGATGAGCGACCAGACCACATCGCGGACCGGCGGCCAGCTCGTGGCCGAGTGCCTGCGCCTGCACGGTGTCGACACGGTGTTCACGGTGCCCGGCGAGAGCTTCCTCGCCGTCCTCGACGGATTGCACGACGTGAAGAGCGACGTTCGCCTCGTGGTGTGCCGCCAGGAAGGCGGCGCCGCCTACATGGCCGAGGCGTATGCGAAGGTGACCGGCCGTCGTCCCGGCGTGGTGATGGTAACGCGAGGACCCGGCGCGACCAACGCGTCGGTCGGCGTGCACACCGCGTTTCAGGACTCCACGCCGCTGGTCGTGCTGATCGGCCAGGTCGGGCGCGACATGTTCGAGCGCGAGGCGTTTCAGGAAGTCGACTTCCGCAAGCTGTACGCGCCGCTCGCCAAGTGGGTGACCCAGATCGAGCGGGCCGCGCGCGTCCCCGAGCTACTCACCCGCGCGTTCCAGACGGCGGCGTCGGGTCGCGGGGGACCGGTGGTGGTCGCGCTGCCCGAGGACATGCTGAGAGAATCGGCCAGCGTCGGACTCGGCGATCCCTACAAGGTCGTGCGCCCATCGCCGGGAGCGGCCCAGATGGAGCGGCTGCGCGATCTGCTGGCGCGTGCGCGCCAGCCGTTCATGCTGGTGGGCGGCGGCGGATGGTCGGCCCAGGCGTCCGCCGACATCATGGCCTTCGCCGAAGCCAACCAGATCGCGACCGGCGTCGGGTTTCGCTGCCAGGATTACTTCGACAACGCCCACCACTGCTATGCGGGGCACGTCGGAATCGGCGTCGAGCCGGCGCTCGCCGCGCGCATCAAGGCGTCCGATCTGCTCATCGTGGTCGGCGAGCGGCTCGGCGAGATCACGACCAGCGGTTACACGCTGCTCCAGGTGCCGCGACCGGCGACGACGCTCGTGCACGTCCACGCGGGCGTGGAGGAGCTGGGACGCGTGTACCAGGCGGACCTGCCGATCAACGCGGGCTCCGCCGAATTCGCGGCGGCGGCGTGCCGTCTCGCTCCGGTCGATGCGAGCCGCTGGAGCGCCGAGACCGCGAAGGCCCACGGGGAATACGAGGCCACGCTCGAGCCGATCGCCGGACCGGGCGCGCTCGACATGGGGCAGGTGATGCGGATCGTGCGCGAGCGTCTGCCCGCCGACGCGATCGTCACCAACGGCGCCGGCAACTACGCGACGTGGGTGCATCGCTACTATCGCTTCCGCGGCTTCAAGAGCCAGCTCGCGCCGGTCAGCGGCTCGATGGGCTACGGGGTGCCGTCGGCCGTCGCCGCCAAGCTCGCGCATCCCGAGCGCACGGTGGTCTCGTTCAGCGGCGACGGCTGCTTCCTCATGAACGGCCAGGAGCTGTCGACGGCCGTGCGGTACGGACTCGATCCCGTGTTCATCGTCGTGAACAACGGCATGTTCGGGACCATCCGCATGCACCAGGAGCGCGAGTATCCCGGCCGCGTTCACGGGACCGATCTCGTCAACCCGGACTTCGCGGCCTACGCGCGGGCCTTCGGCGCCCACGGCGAGATCGTGGAGAAGACCGGCGAGTTCGGCCCCGCGTTCGAGCGCGCGCTCTCGGCGGGGCGCGCGGCGCTGCTGGAGCTGCGCGTCGACCCCGAGGCCATCACGCCCCGGACCACGCTCAGCGCGATCCGCGAGGCGGCGCTGAAGCGAGGGCGCACGTGAGCCTGCCGCTCACCGCGCTCTTGGTCATCGTCTATCAGGTGGCGTGCACGCTGTTCTGGCCGACGCCGTCGGAGGCGCCGCTGCTGCTCTATCCGAAGATCTCGCTCGTCACCATCCTGGCCCTCTGCGTGATCGGCAAAGTGCTCGGCGCGGTGGCGATCCTGGCGGGGTGGAAACAGGTCGAGCGGTTCAGCGCGCGGATGCCCGCGCGCGTGGTCGGCGCGCGCGACCGGGTGCGCGTCTGGCTCGTCCGTTACGGCTTTCCCGCCTATTTCCTCACCCAAGCGGTCCCGTTCATGCCGATGCGCACCGGACTCTACGTCTACGCCGGCATCGCCAAGAGCTGGCGACCGGTCGTCCTCGGCATCGCGGTGGGCACCGTCGTGCGAAATCTGTTGATGCTCGGGCTCTTCATCGGAATCACGTCGTGAGCGCGTCGAAAAGAGTGCGCAGAGCGACTCAGTCTTCCATCGACACAGTCGTGTTGGCGAGCGCCTTTCTGAGAGACTGACGGCCTTCCTCGCTCACGCTTACGTCCGTACCCGACATCCGCAGGCGCAATGATTCGAGTTGCGTGAATCCCTCGAATTGCTTCAAGTCGAGGTCGGTCAGCTTGGACCCCAAGCTAAACCAGATGTCCAGCTTTCGGAGAAGCGGTAAGGTCTTCAACCTGCTGAATCCAGCCGACGAGAACTTTCGGTTTCCCAGAAAGGTAATCGAGCGGAGATTGCGCATTGTCACAACAGTGTTCAGTGCATCATCGGTGAGATCCCAGTTGAAATTCAGCGTCAGCTGTTCAAGCTTGGTGAGTGCCGCGAGCTGAGCGACCCCACTGTTGGTGATCTTATGCCCGGTGCCATCCACGGAAAGACTCGTGAGCCCACGAAGTCGGCTCACCGCCGCCAAACCACGATCGGTGATCTTGGCGTCGTTGAGCGTCAGCGACGAGAGAGCGGTCAGGCCGGCCAGATTTTCTACGCCCTCGTCCGAAATCTGAACATTGTTGTAGAGGACCAAAGATCGGAGATTGGGACCGAGATACTTCAATCCGCTGTTTGTCACACGCAAGCATAGACTCAAATTGATGCCGCGAAATTCTCCCAGACTCTTGATCGCCGAGTCGGTGATCGTCGAATCGAAAAAAGTGACTGCATCTCCGGTCCTGGTTCCGTTGACACTCGCCAGAGCCTGGAGCCAGCTGCCTTGATACTGGGAAAGCGCTTCGAGGAGCGGATCTGGTCTATAGACGACCGACTGTGCCCCCAGCGCGTGGCGCAGTCGGTCGACCGCTGTTTGATTCACTCGATTGCCACTCACGTCCACGGTCTTGAGGTTCGAGAGTTTCTCGAGGAGCGGCAGTGACGTCTCTGTTATCAACGTATCGTTGATGGACAACTGCGTCAGTTGCGTCATCTTGACGACGTGGGTCATGGCCGCATTGGTAATGCCGGTGAATGACAGATCCAGTTCTTTCAGGTCGGGAAGTCGGGTGAGGGCGGCCAGGCCCGCGTCGGAGACATTCGTGCGGCTGAGATTGACTGCCCGCACCTTTCCGATACGAGCCAAGAGCGGCAGCACTTTGTCTGGCGATTCCGCGCTGTCGTGAAAGGCGACGGCCACGGTTCCATCGTCTGATCGTTTCACGGTTCCGGACGCGGCGTTCACGGAAGCCATGGCATCGTTGGACGCTTGCAGCTGCTGCTGTTGTCCCTGCAGGCGCGCTTGGGCCTGGCGCAGGGAACCGACCACGCCGTCGAGCCTTTTCTTGTCGCCTTCGACGCGGGTTCGCTCGAGGTTGAGGGCATCCGTGGTCCGTTGGAGGTTGCTCTTGGTTTCTTCCAAGGAGGTGACGTTCTGAGAAAGGGAGGTCACGCTCTGGGAAAGCGCCTGTGCCTTAGCCCGCTGGACGCGCGCATAGATGAAGAGCCCCGCCATGGCCAGCGTGAAGGCGAATAGCACGACCGTGGTGTTGCGAAACCGCCGTACCCTGCGTTGAGCGTCCGCGAGCTCCTTCTGTCGAGCAGCCTCGGCCGTCTGTTCGTCGCGCCGCCGCCCTTCGGTGCTGCGATCCAGGTATTCCAGCGCGCGATCGAGCCCGCCTCCATAGCGCTCGGCCCAGGCCGACGATGGGCGCTGCTCCTCGCGCCAGGTGATGGCCAGGGTCAGCGCGGGATCACGCAGGGGCGGCTCTTCTTTCGGCCACCGCATGGCGGCGTCGCGAAGACGGGTGAACATCGCGACCGACCGTGACTCGTCGGCCACCCACTCACTGAACTTCTTCCACTGGCGAATTAGGCTCTCGTGACTGATGTCCAGGAGCGTCGTCGATTCGAGCGGTTGAGGCGCCGGCGGGAGAAGGAAATTCCGGTCGTCAGCCTGGAAAACGCGAACGACGCTCTCGATCTCGGCGACCGTCGCGCCGGTGACGGCTTCGACCTCCTCGACTCGGGGGTGGCGGCGCGTAATCTGTCCGTCCGACGAGACGTCGCAGAGAAGCAGGAAGAGATGGCGCGCCAGCGGAGCCAGTCGAGCATAGTCCTTGATCTCGTCCCACGCGGCATCGGCATGGAGAGAAAGGGCATGCTCGATCCCGCCCGCCTCGTCGTAGTCGATATGCATCAGTCGAATCGGATCGCCGCTCGCGCGCGGCCGGCGCAGGGCGTGCTTCCACGTGCACATCAGGGCATGCTGCATCAGCGGGAGCTGGTCGGAGCGATCACCGGCGTCATTGACGATGCGGTTGACCAAGCCGTCTTCGAAGGTGAACGGCTGGAACGCGACGTCCTCGACGCCGCCCGGGCGAGTGATGACCTCTTCCATCTGTCGGCGGTCGAGCCGTGGGACCAAGAACTGGCTGTGGCTGACCGCTTCGGGCAAGCCGAGGAAGGCTTCGCAATCCCCGATGAAGTCGGACCGCATGGTGAGGATGACGCGAACACGGTCCTGAGCCCCGGAGCTGGAACGGAGCAGCATTCGGATGAAGGCCGCGGCTTCGTCCCGCGAGGCGATCGGATCACTCCGCGTCCCGGCGCGCCTGAAGGCGAACAGCTCCTCGAATTGGTCCACCACGACCATGACTCTGGTGGTGGCCGGGACCACAGCTTCGTCGAGCGCGGTGATCAAACCACGATCGGACCTGCAGAGGGCCGCGACGATTCGCTCCTCGTCGGCCGAGGCGGAATGCCCATCCGTCACGCCGTTCCCGCCTGCCTCGCGGGCCAGCCGGGTTCGATGGAGCGCGCGGGCGAGGCGATGGTAGGGTTCGTGGCCGGGCTTGACGATCAGGATCAGCCAGTCGTCGGTCCCGAGGAGAAACCCCTCGCGTACCGCGGGCACGAGTCCGGCCCGGACGAGCGAAGATTTGCCGGAGCCGCTGGCGCCCACGACGGCGAGGAACGGCTCGTCTTCGAGCTGGCGCAGCGTGCGGCTGACCTGGACCTCCCGGCCGAAGAACAACGGATGGTCCGGCTCCTCGAACGGACGCAGACCGGGATAGGGCATGACCAGGGCGTGCGCGAGGACGCTCATCCCGCCACCCGTCGGACCTCGGCGAAGAACTCGCTCAGCAGGGGCGGTGAGGCGCCGTCGCTCACGGAGTCCGCCCGCATGTACCGCAGCTTCAGCGGGGTGGAGCGCAGGAGCTTCGACCACGACGGTGACGGGGGCGGCCAGTACACGACGGCCACGGGCGGACGTCGCGCGCTGTTCTTCTCCCTGATCTGGATGAGACGACACTGCTGAAGGTCGTCGCGTGGAGAGAGTGGGCCGTCGTCCAAGGCCGCCGCATCGCAGACCACGAGGAACCCGTGGCAGGGATCGCCCTCCTGCTTGGAGACGAACGATTCACCCGGCCCGAGCTGATCGGACAGGATGTTCTCCTGCACGTAGATCCACTGGAAGACCTGCTCCCAGAGTCGGTCGGGGTCGGTCGATCGAACCGCGACCCGGACCAGTGGCTGGTTGCCGGCTCTGCTGGCGTCGTCCCTCCGACCGAGGGTCTCCAGCTCACTCTCCAGGTGGACGAGGAAGTCATCGAAGCCGGTGAAGATGATGTCCGGGGCGGAGAGGAATTGTCGATGCTCGGCCGGCTCCACCTTTGCGAGGTCGATCTCGGAGCTGCGGTACCGGAATCGCTTCAGCCCGGCGGTCACGGCAGCTTCGTTCTGCAGGCGATCGAATCCCCCTCGCTTCCAGGGGTAGGGACCGAGCAGTTGCACGAATGCCTGGCACTGCTCGAGATCCTGCTTCAGCCGAGACGCGTACTCATCCTGCGGATATTCGGCGCGCGGGAGGACGGTCCAGCCCAGGTCCTCGAGGAACACCTTCGTCCGGTCGTGATTGATCGGCTTCGTCGCGTCCTCGAGGTCGGGCGTACACTCCGCGAGATAGACGAGGCGCGTGACGTCCTGGGTCGCCGCCGCCTCGAGGGCGCGGCCCACGTCCGGCCGGATAAGCTTCAACCGACTGATGATGAGCTCTGCCGTCTCCCCCCTGGGTTTTTGCCGCGCGTCGGGGGAAATCGTGTTGAACGCGAGACCCTTGACGTCACCGTCACCGACCCGAAGCGGCAGGACGCGGTAGGCGTCCTGGTCGTTCGGGGACGTCCGCAGCGTCATCACGCGAGCGCGAATGGCCGCGTGCTCGGCCAGCGTCCAGGGCTTGCCGCCGTAGTTGCCCGACACGCACACCACGGCCAGCTCCGACTTCTGCCCGTAGATCTCCTGAAGCCGGAGATCGGCGTCGTCCCCCGCGATGTAGAACTCGTACCACTCGTCGAGGAAGACGGTCCCCCGGCCCAGGCGTTCCTCGACCGCCTCCGCGATGGCGCGGACCAAGTCGCGCTGCTCCCCGGCGAAGGAGAACGCGACGAGGAATTTCTCGGGAACCTGACGGCTCGACATTTCACGCATCCAGTGACCACCCGCGTCGTCCGACCCGTGACGCCGTCCGGCGATGAGCCGGGAGCATTCCCGTGGTCCGACGACCTTCAGGTGCCGCCTTAGATACCGCATGAGCCAGCGCCAAGTCAACCGGTCCTCCGAGCCGCCACCCCATCAGGCACCTTGCCAAGTTGTGCATCCTGGTGGTACCGTTCCGACTCGACGCACCCCAAGCCCAAGCGGTGAATCCGCAAGGGCTGGACGCCGGAAGAGCCCCTAGCACTTAAGAACCCGTTCACGGGCCGGCGGACAACTGTATGCCGGCGCGGAGGGACTCGTGCAGCGGTACATCGCGAAACGGGTGCTCCAGAGTCTCCTGGCCATCTGGGTCATGAGCCTGATCGTCTTCAGCCTGGCTCGGATCACCGGCAACCCGCTCGACGTGATGCTGCCGCTCGAGGCCGGGCCCGAGGATTTCGAGCGCGTCTCCAAACACTGGGGCCTCGACAAACCCCTCTACGTCCAGTACGCGGTCTTTCTCACCAAGGCCTTGCAGGGTGACTTCGGTCACTCCTGGAAGTGGCACGGCTACACAGCCATGGGACTCGTGTGGGAGCGGCTGCCCGCGACGCTCGAGCTGGCCGGCTTCGCGCTCCTGATCAGTATCGTCATCGCCCTGCCCATCGGGGTGGCCTCCGCGGTCCTCAAGGGGAGCGCCTGGGACTACCTCGCCAAGATCGTGGCGTTGCTCGGGCAATCGTTGCCCGGCTTCTGGCTCGGGATCGTGCTGATGTGGGTCTTTGCCGTCAACCTCGGCTGGTTTCCCACCTCGGGCCGCGGCGGCATCCAGTACATGATCCTGCCCGCCATCACGCTCGGCTGGTTCCAGGTTGCGGTGATCATGCGGCTGGTGCGCTCCTCCATGCTCGACGTGCTGGATAGCGAGTTCGTCAAGCTCACCCGGATCAAGGGGCTCGCGGAGTGGAAAGTCATCTGGAAGCACTGCCTGCGCAACGCGGCCATCGCTCCGCTGACCGTGTTCGCGATCATCGCCGGCGTCCTGATGACCGGCTCGGTGGTGACCGAGAGCGTGTTCTCGTGGCCGGGCACGGGCCTGCTCGTGGTCGACGCCGTTCGGGCCCGCGATTTCCAGGTGGTCCAGGCCGTGGTGATCGTGTTCGCCGGCATCTTCATCCTCACCAACCTGGTGGTCGACATCCTGTACGCGTATCTCGATCCGCGGATTCGATTCCAATGAGGTCCGCTCCTCGGAAGGAGACGACCCGATGGCCACGGTAACCGTCAGAACGCTTCCCTGGTACTCACCGCCTCGGGTGGCGCAGGCCGTGCGCCAGGCCCGGCGCTATCCCCTGATCCCGGTGGGACTCCTCATGCTTCTCCTCGTCGTCCCCGCCGTGTTCGCGTACCAGATCGCGCCGTACGACCCCCTCAAGGGCTCGCTCGCCAAGCGCCTGCGGCCGCCGGTCTGGCAGGTAGGCGGCTCGACGGACAACCTGCTCGGGACCGACAAGCTCGGCCGCGACAACCTGAGCCGCCTCATCCACGGGGCCCGCGTCTCGCTCACGGTCTCGCTGGTGGCCATCTTCGTGGGCGGGATCATCGGCACCGCGCTCGGCCTCATCTCCGGTTACTTCGGCGGCCACGTCGACTCGCTGATCATGCGGCTGGTCGACATCTCACTGTCCTTACCCACGATCTTGCTGGCTCTGGTGCTGGTCGCGGCGGTGGGGCCGAGTTTCGCCACCGTGATCACGGTGCTGATCGTGTTGTTGTGGGCCCGTTACGCACGGCTCGTCCGCGGCGAGACCCTCAGCATCCGCGAGCGCGATTTCATCGCGCGGGCCCGCGTGGCCGGAGCCTCCCACACCCGCATCATGGTCAAGTACATCTTCCCGAACGTGATCAACTCGCTGGTCGTGCTGGCGACGCTTCAAGTCGGTTACGTGATCCTGCTCGAATCCGCGCTCAGCTTCCTGGGCGCCGGCCTTCCCCGGCCCATGCCCGCGTGGGGCCTCATGATCGCGGATGGGCGGGAGCTGATCGTCACGGCCTGGTGGGTGTCGATGTTCCCCGGGCTGGCCATCATGCTGACCGTGCTCGCGCTGAACCTCTTGGGTGATTGGCTGCGAGACCATCTCGATCCCAAGCTCAGGAACGTCTAAGAACGCGACGCCGGACGGCCGGCGCCGGGAGGAAGCAACCATGTGGACGATGTTCTCGCTCGCGCTGGCCCTGGTCGTCGCGATCACGGCGGCGCCGGCCTCGGCCCAGCAGAGGCCCCAGAAGCTCGTGTTCGCGTCGGCCGGGTTCGAGGACAGCAACCGGTACTGGATGGTGTCCCGTCCCGATCACCTCCAGTACGACCCGTTCCTGGAGACGCTGCTCGAGGTCGATCCGAAGACCGGCGACTACACCCCCCGCCTGGCCGAGAAGTGGCAGGCCAGCCCCGACTTCAAAGAGTGGACGTTCTGGCTGCGCAAGGGCGTGCAATTCCACAACGGGTGGGGCCCGTTCACCGCGAAGGACGTCGTCCACTCACACTCGTTGATGATGAGGCCGGAAGCGACGGCCACGCTCGTGCAGACCTGGCGCGCGGTGGACGAGGTCAAGATCGTGAACGATCACCAGGTGGTGTTCCGGATGAAGCGGCCCTGGACCACCATGCCGTACGCGGCGTCGCGGGCGGGAGACCTACGCATCGTCAGCAAGGCCCAGTGGGACCGGGAAGGCCAGGAGGGGCTCGATCGGCGGCCGGCCGGCACTGGCGTCTATCGTTACGTCGGCCGCAAGCCCGGCCTGTCCATCACCTTCGAGCGCGTCGACAACCACTGGTCCGGCGTGAAGCCGGCGTACAAGGAGCTGGAGTTCAGGCTGGCCCGCGAGGAGCCGACCCGGCTGGCCCTGCTGCTGTCGGGCGAGGCCCACATCGCCGATCTCCCCCGCGAGCTCCAGAAGGACGCGATGAAGCGGGGGATGAAGATCGTCACGTCGTCGTTCCCGGTGGACTGGATGACCGTCTACTTCGGCGGACAGTACTACCTCCCGGGCGATCCCGCGTTCAAGGCCAGCGTGCCGTGGACGAACAAGAAGGTCCGGCAGGCCCTGAACGTCGCCGTGAATCGCAAGGAGCTGCTGAGCACGGTGTTCGCCGGCAAGGGGACCATGACGTACGTCAGCGGTTGGTCCGAGAAGTCCGAGGGCTGGAACCCGGAGTGGGCGAGCCGGTTCGAGTCGATGTACGGCTATAACCCCGGCAAGGCCAAGGCCCTGTTGAAGGAAGCCGGCTTCGGGCCGGGTCAGCTGAAGTTCAAGATCATCGCGTTCACCGAGCCCGGCGAGTCGGAAGGCCCGCAGGTGGCCGAGGCCCTCGGCATCTACTACAAGGAAATCGGCGTCGACACCGAGATCGAGGTGCTCGACTGGGCCAAGGTGCGGGACATGTTCCGCAAGAAGACCCTCCAGTGCTGCATGTGGCCCAACATCATCTCGTGGCGACCGTCGGAGGAGTGGATCCGCACGAGCTACTGGAGCAAGGGCCAGGTGCACCACTACGAGAACGACTTCATCGAGAAGACCTACGCGGCGCTGGTCAACGCGGTGAACCCGCAGGAGCGCCAGCGGCTGGCGCGTTCGGTGGGCGACCACCTCTTCGAGGAATTCGCCGACATCCCGATGTTCTGGTTCTCCAACGAGGTGCTCGCCAATCCCAAGATGGTGGGCGAGTGGGTGTATCCGGGCCTGGCCGCCGGCCGCTCCACCCACTTCGAGCACATCAAGCCCCCGGCGAAGTAGGACCGAAGGGACACTCGACTGGCCGGGGCGTCGACGAACGGCGCCCCGGCCACCACCGGCATGCCCAGAACGATCGGTGACGTCATCCTGGAGGTCGAAGACCTTCACACCTACCTCTTCACGCGATGGGGCGTGGTGAAGGCCGTCGACGGCGTGAGCTTTTCCCTGCGCGAGGGCGAGGCGCTGGGCGTGGTGGGCGAGTCGGGGTGCGGCAAGACCATGACCGCGCTGTCGCTGCTGCGGCTGGTGCCCCGCCCGGCCGCGCGCATCGTGAAGGGCGCCATCCGGCTCGGCGGCGAGAACCTGCTCGACAAGAGCGAGCGCGAGATGCGCGACATCCGCGGGCGCCGCATCTCCATGATCCTCCAGGATCCGCAGACCTCGCTCAACCCCGTGTTCACCATCGGCAACCAGCTCATCGAGGCCGTGAAGATCCACCACCGGGACGGCCGCCGCTCGCTCGTGCGCCGGGCCATCGACAGCCTCAAGCAGGTCCGGGTGGCCGCCCCCGAGCGGCGCGTGCAGGACTATCCGCACCAGATGAGCGGAGGCATGAAGCAGCGCGTGGTCGGGGCCATCGCGATCTCCTGTGAGCCGCGCGTGATCATCGCCGACGAGCCCACGACCTCGCTCGACGTCACCATCCAGGCCCAGTATCTCCGCCTGCTCCGCGAGATCCAGGAGGCGACGAACCTGGCCCTGATCTTCATCACCCACGACTTCGGCATCGTGGCCAAGATGTGCGATCGCGTGATGGTGATGTACGCGGGGCGGGTGGTCGAGACCGGCCCCGTGCGCTCGATCTTCAATCGCCCGTCGCATCCCTACACCCAGGCCCTGCTCAACTCGGTCCCCAACATGGACGAGGACGTCGAGCGGCTCTACTCGATCAGCGGCCAGCCGCCCGCGCTCTGGGATCTTCCGCCGGGCTGCCGGTTCGCCGCCCGCTGTCCGTACGCCGATGACCGGTGCCGGCAGGAGTACCCGCCATCGTTCACCGTCGCGGAAGGCCACACCGCGGACTGCTGGAAGCTGGCCGGCTCGTGAACAACGGCGGTCCGATCCTCCGCGTCGAGGACCTGGTGAAGCACTTCCCGGTGACCCAGGGCATGGTGTGGACCAAGGTCGTGGGCTGGGTCAAAGCCGTCGACGGTATCAGCTTCTCGGTGCCGGAGGGCCAGACGCTGGCCATCGTCGGCGAGTCGGGCTGCGGCAAGACCACCACCGCCAAGCTGATCCTGCGTCTGGAAACGCCGACCTCGGGCCGCGTGTTCGTCGACGGCCATGACGTCCACACGCTGAAGGGCGACGGACTCAAGGACTACCGCACGATGGTCCAGGCGGTGTTCCAGGATCCGTGGTCGTCGCTGAGCCCGCGCATGCGCGTGCGCGAGATCGTGGCCGAGCCCCTGGTGGTGAACCGGAACATGTCGTCGGCGGAGGTCAAGCAGCGGGTCGCGGAGATCCTGGCCGCGGTGGGCCTGCGCCCGCAGCAGGCCAATCTGTATCCGCACGAGTTCAGCGGCGGACAGCGCCAGCGCATCGCGGTGGCCAGCGCGCTCTCGTCGAGTCCCAAAGTGATCGTGCTCGACGAGCCGGTCTCGGCGCTCGACGTGTCGATCCGGGCGCAGATCATGAATCTGTTGGTCGACCTCCAGCGCCAGTATCACGTGAGCTACCTGCTCATCGCCCACCATCTCGCGACCACGCGCTACATGGCCCACGAGGTCGCGGTCATGTACCTGGGCAAGATCGTGGAGCGGGCCAAGACCAAGGAGCTGTTCACCAACCCGCTGCATCCCTACACCAAGGCGCTCTTCTCGGCCGCGCTGCCGGCCCACCCGGACATCACCCGCGACGAGATCATCCTCACCGGCGAGGTGCCGTCGCCCATCAACCCGCCGAGCGGGTGCCACTTCCACCCCCGCTGCCCCTTCGCCATGCCCCAGTGCGCCGAGGTGGAGCCGGAAAACAAGGCGATCTCGCCAGACCACTTCGTGGCCTGTCACCTGTACTGATCGACCCCCGGTGTGGCCCGGTCTTCACCGAGCGCCCATACACGCTGACGAGCTTCTTTCCCGAGACAGGAGATCGCCATGAAGAGAGCAGCGACCGTCGTCGCGCTGACCGTGATGATCGGGATCGTCGGGTCGGGTGCCGCCGATGCCCAGCACGGCGCCGCCCACGCGGGCGCGGAGGCCGTTCCGCACCATGCGCTCGTCCAGACGTACGAGAAGGCCCTCGAGCAGAACCTCGCCGAGGGCCGGGGGTTCGGGATGGCGTTCGCGGCCGACCAGAACGGCTATCCCGGTCCGCTCCACGTGCTCGAGCTGAAAGACCGCCTGAAGCTCACCGCTGACCAGGAAGCCAGGATGCAGGCGATGCTGGCCGCCATGTTCGCCGAGTCGCGTCCCAAGAGCGCCCGCCTGCTCGAGAGCGAAGCCAAGCTTCGCCAGCTGTTCACCCGGGGTCAGGCTGACGAGGCGGCCGTGCGGACGGCGGTCGCGGAGGTCGAAAAGATCCGTACCGAGGTCCGCCTGGTTCACCTGCTGACTCACCTGAAGACTCGCGAGGTGCTCAGCGAAGAGCAGCGCCGCCTCTATCACGACGCGCGCTGGGGCGAGCACGGCTCGATGCGTGCGCCGGGACCGCAGGGTGGCCACGGGTCGATGAAGTAGTCGCCGTCGGCAGGCGTTGTAGAATCGCCGCCATGGCGACCACGATGCGCGCGGCGTTCTACGAAGGGGCGCGGAAGTTCTCGACGGGACGGATCGCGATGCCGACCCGCGGGCCGGACGAGGCGTTGCTGCGTGTTCTGCGCGTGGGGATCTGCGGGACCGATCTGCACATCTTCCAGGGACATCTCGATCATCGCGTGCCCAAGCGCGGGATCATCGGGCACGAGATCTTCGCCGAGGTCGTGGAGGCGCCGCGCGAGGGCGGCTTCAAAGCAGGCGATCGGGTCGTCGTCGAGCCGGTGACCTTCTGCGGGCGTTGCCGCGCCTGCCTCATGGGCGCGACGTTTCTCTGCTACGGGCTCAAGGTGCTTGGCGTCGATCTCCCCGGCGGGATGCAGGAGTACTGGGCGGTGCCGACCGCGCGGCTGCTCCACGTGCCGTCGACGCTCGCCGACGATGACGCCGCGCTGATCGAGCCGCTGGCCATC